>JAUWTO010000067.1 GCA_030614685.1 Candidatus Aminicenantota bacterium | reverse complement strand
GCCTACATCATCCCCCAGGTGGAGACGCCGTTCACTTTGAGCTCGAAGGAAAACGAGCCCTGCACCCTGATCATGGAGATGGGGGCCACCCAGGTCGAACTGATCACCGATAAGAACGGCCAGCTCCACGGCCTTTCGATTCCGCTTCAGCGTTTGCGGATTGTCCGCGACTAACCCTCCTGAATCATTCATAAAGAATATCGATATTTCCTTTATGAAATTCATGATAATCATCGATATTCTTTACCCCTCGGGCGAGCGGATCTCACAGCACCTGCTTCGCTGCGGACCATTCGGAGTGGACAACCATACCTTCATGGGCCGTCGCCTTGAATCTGCCGCAACCTCCACCCGTGAATGATCCAGGTAAAAGAGAATAAAAATACTTGACAGGAGGGCGGCCAATGCATAAAGTATACGCATGCTGTCAAGTTTAAAGTATACATGCACGTAGAGGGGCACAATGAAAAAAGTCATGTTTACACGGGAAGAACTTCTGGAGCGGGCAGGATTATCCGAAAAGGAACTGCTGGGCTGGGAACAGATGAGACTGTTGAAGCCAGTAGGCCAGACCAAGGACAAGGTGAGGTTCTACACCAGGGATTCGCTGGACCGGATCCTGCATATCCAGAGTCTGCAGACCCTGGGCTATGAGCTCGAGCACATCCAGAAGATCATAAAGAAGGTGGGGATCCCCCGACGCGGGGAGAACCAAGGGCCGCCGGAACGCATGCACAGGTTTCTGACCGTGGGAGACCTGGCCGACCGTGTCGGCATCAGCCCCCGTGCTGTCAAGCACTGGGAGGACAAGGGCATCATTGAGCCGGAAATGCGGAGCGAAGGGGGATTCCGGCTCTATTCGGACAACTATGTCTACCTGTGCCAGCTGATCAAGGACCTCCAGCTCTTCGGGTATTCCTTGGAGGAGATCAAGGCCATCTCGGATGTGTTCCGGGATTTCCTGGCGATAAGCCAGAACCTCTCCGCCTTTTCTTCGGCCGACGCCGCCCGCAAACTTGAGAGCATGACCGATAACATCAAACATTTCGAGAAAAAGATGGATCTATTCAAAGCCGGGATGGAACGCTGGGAGAGCCTGCTTAAGAAAAAGAAGAGGGAGATCTCCAGCCTCAAGAGCCAGATAAAAAAACGCCGAGAGAAAGGGGCGCAGAAACAGGAGGAGGTGGAGCAGAATGCCTAAGATCATGTTCATAGAACCCAAGGCCCCCGATCTCCACATCTATTCCCGGTTCAAGCTCCCCCGGCTGGGGCTCCTCATCCTCGGCGCCCTTATGCGAGACCGCGGCTGGGAGGTGGACTGGATCTTCGAGGAGATTCAGCCTATCGATTTTAAGAAGATCCGGGAGGCGGACCTGGTAGGCATCTCCACCATCACTTCCACGGCCCCGCGTGCCTACCTGATCGCGGATCGGGTTAGGGATGAAGGGATTCCGGTCCTACTGGGGGGCCCTCATGTAACCTTCCTGGCTGACGAGGCCCTGCGGCACGCCGATTTTGTGATCCGTGGAGAAGGGGAGCTGGCCCTGATGCGCCTCATCGATGCCTGGGAGGCCGATCGCGATTTCTCGAATGTGCCTAACCTTTCCTATATCGTTGACGGGGAAGCGCGGCACAATGCCATGGGAGCGGTGGTGGAGGACCTGGACCGGCTCCCTTTCCCCGATCTGTCGCCCCTGCTGGCTTCTGGGGAGAGTATCCTGGGGTACAGGACCATCCCCGTGCAAACCTCGCGCGGCTGTCCCTATGATTGTGTGTTCTGTTCCGTCACCGGCATGTTCGGGAAGGGCTACCGGTTCCGCTCACCCCAGAACGTCATCGAGGAGCTGCGGCGGTATGATCACCCTAAAAACCACATATTCTTTTATGACGACAACTTTGCGGCCAACCCTAAACGTTTGAAGACACTGCTGCAGGCCATGCTGGACGAAAAGTTTGCTTTCACCTGGTCTACGCAGGTGCGGGCCGATATCGCCCGGCATGAGGAGCTGGTCCGCTTGATGCGGAAGACCGGATGCAGCACGCTGTACATCGGCCTGGAGTCTGTCAATCCCCGCAGCCTGGAGAACATGAACAAACGCCAGACGCTGGCGCAGATGAAGGAGGCGCTGCGTGTGTTCCGCCGCCAGCACATCTCTGTACACGGGATGTTCGTCTATGGCTTCGACGAGGATGATTGGAGGACGGTCAAGCAGACGGTCCGGTTCGCCAAGCGTGCCCGCTTGTCGTCAACCCAGTTCCTGATCCTCACCCCCCTGCCCGGATCCGAATTCTACCGGAGGGTCCTCTCGGAAAAGCGCCTCCTTTTCAAGGACTGGGGGCTGTTCGATGCCCATCATGTGGTGTTCAGGCCCAAGCAGCTTTCTCTTGCAGCCCTGCAGAAGGCCCAGATGGTAAGCCACAAGAGGTTCTACTCCTGGATTCAGTCTGTTAAAAATGCCCTGCGCTTTCGCTGGTTCGAAGTGGCGATCGCACAGTATGCCCGCGGCCTGAACAGGATGTGGCAGAAGAAAAACAAGGCCTTTATCTCGGCCATCAAGCTCCTGGGGGCCCAGAAGCAGGCCCGGATCACCATCGATTTCCAGCAGAAGATCGAGCTGGACTAAAGAGAGCGCTTCACGCTGGATCCCTCAAATATCCAGGAACCCGCGACACAGGGCGGCTCATCCGGACGCCTGCCGCCGTTCTATTTTTTCTCCCGGCGGACGAAAAAGATCGTATACATAGCCGGCACAACCACCAGCGTCAGGATGGTTGCGAAGGACAGGCCGAAGATGATGGTCATGGCCAGCGGGTTCCAGAATGCCTGGTTGTCCCCCCCAATGTAGATCTGGGGATTGAGCTCTGTCAAGAGTGTCCCGAAGTTGATGTTCAGGCCGATGGCCAGGGGCACGAGCCCCAGGATGGTGGACATGGCCGTGAGCAACACCGGCGTCAGACGGGTGGCGCCCGCCTCGATCACAGCCTCCATCTTGTCCATGCCAGAGGCGATGCGGTTGTCGATGTAGTCGACGATGATAATGCCGTTCTTGACCACCACGCCCGCCACCGCAATGATCCCCATCCCGGTCATCATGATGGAGATGTCGATCTCGAACACCACAAATCCCAGCAGAACTCCGATGAAGGAGAAGAAGAACTGGGAGATGATGATGAGCGGCTTGGCCATGGAGTTGAACTGGGCCACCAGGATGACGAAGATCAGGGCCAGCGCGATGAACATGGCCTGGACCATGAATTGTCCGGTCTCCGCCTGCATGTCCTGCTCCCCGGTGAACTGTATCGAGTATCCCTCGGGCAGCGGGAACTTGGGCATGGCCTGCCCGATGCGGCGGACGATCTCGGTGGCGTTGTAGCCGGAGAGCACGTTGGAGGAGATGGTGATGACCCGCTGGTTATCAATGCGCTGGACGCCGCCGTAACTGGTTTCGTAGGTGACTTTGGCCACGGATGAGAGCGGGATCTTGTAGGGCTGGGAGTTGGGCTGCCGGGAGGGTACGGTGATCTCCTGGCTGAGCAGGACGCCGATGTCCTCGCGGTATTTCTTTGCCAGGCGCAGTTGGATGGGGAACTCGTCGTCGCCCTCTTTAAATTGTGAGATCTCGATGCCGTAGATGGCGGTGCGCAGCGCCATGCCGATTTGCGCGGTGCTCATCCCCAGCTGGTTCGCCTTCTCCCGTTCGAGCTCGAGCACAAGCTCGGGTTTGTTGATCTCCATGCTGGACTTGAGCTTCTCGATGCCGCGGATGTTCAGCGACTCCAAAAACTCCACGAAGCCTTCGGACACAGCGACCAGTTGCTCGAGGTCATCCCCGGAGACCTCGATGTTGATGGGCATGCCGGTGGGAACTCCCATGGCTTCCCGGTCGATGCGGATCTGCGCGCCAGGGATGCCCCTCACTTCCGCTCGCAGCTTATCCAGGTAGGTCCGGGTGCGGGGGCCGGTACGGTATTTGTATTCCACGAATGTGACGGTGACCTTGGCCAGCTTGTCCTGGGCAAAGCGTTCGAACATATCAGCGCCTGCATTAATCGCAACATTCGAGACCACGGACTCCACATCCGGATTGTCTCGCCCCAGCACATCGAACACCTTGGCTTCCACCTGGTGGCATACCTCGTTTGTCACGTCGATGTGTGTACCCTCGGGCATGGTGACGTAGACCATGAGAGAGTTGGGATCGCCACTGGGAAAAAATATCACTCGGGGGGTCTTGATTCCCATGAGTACGAACGTGAAGAACAGCAGGAGGACGATGGACGTGACCACCAGGTAGGGCCGCCTCCCTCTGAGGGAAAAGGCCAGGGTTTTACGGTAGGCGCTGAGGAACTTGGGGAGCACACAGCACTGGAACTTGTCCACCAGGAAATGAAGGATGTATTTGGAGACGTAGTAGATGATCAGGCCGAAGGCCAGTAGATGGGCGGGGAGCTTGTTGCCCGAAGCGTAGAAGAGTACGATCAGGACCAGGGCGGCGATAGTGAAGATGATGGCCTTTTTCGAGGGGAGGCGGAAAAGCTTTTTCGTCTCCTCCGGTTCCGGCCGTTTCATGAAGGAGACCGCGAACACCGGGTTCATGATGTAGGCCACCAGGAGCGAAGCGCCCAACGTGACGATGATGGTGATGGGCAAAAAGGACATGAATTTGCCCGGGATCCCGGGTATGAAGATCAGGGGCAAAAAGGGTGCGATGGTGGTGAGTGTGCCGGTGAAGACCGCCAGGGCCACCTCGCCCACGCCCCGCTTGGTCGCATCGGCGATAGAGAGGCCGGGCGTCTGGGTGAAGTGGCGGTACACATTTTCGACTATGACGATGGAGTTGTCCACCACAATGCCCAGCACCATGATAAAGGACATGAGCACCACCATGTTCATGGTAAATCCCACGACCGGGATAAGGATGAAGGCGATCACCATGGAGAGCGGGATCGAGGCCCCTACGAATATGGCGTTCGTCTCACCCATGAAGAACATGAGCACGAACACCACCACGAAGAAGCCCAGGATCACGGTGTTGAAAAGGTCGTTGACGGAGTTGCGGGTCTGAGTGCTGGAGTCTCCGGTCAGCGTGACGATAAGGTTGCGAGGCGCCGTCTGCTTGAATTCCTGGATGATGTCGCGTATCTTCTCCACGGCCACGATCAGGTTCTTGCCGCTCTTTTTGATGACGTTGAGGGTCACGACGTCCCCGCCGTTCAGGCGAGCGTAGCTCTCCCGCTCTTTGTAGCCGTCCTTGACCTCGGCAATGTCCCTCAGGTAGATGCCTTCCTGGAGCAGCAGGTCGGCCACCTGCTGCACGCTCTTGAATTCACCGACGACGCGGAGGTTCCGCTTCATGCCGTCGGTGTCGATCTGACCGGCGGAGATGGTCAGGTTCTCAGAGGCTACCGCTCCCTGGATGGAGTTGAAGGACAGCCCGGCCGCCTGCATCTTGTAGAGGTCCACGTTGATCTGGATCTCTCGGTCCAGGGCACCGGCGATGTCGGACCGGGTGATCACCTCCAGGGCTTCGATCTCATCCTGCAGCTGTTCGGCTAGGGCCTTGAGCTTGACCAGTCCGATGTCCCCGGAGAGATTGATGAAGAGGATGGGGATCTCGGACAGGTTGATACGCGTGACCTGCGGATCCTGGAACAGATCCGAGGGGAGGTCTGAGCGGGCGTCGTCCACGGCCTGCCTCACATCCAGGTAAGCCTGCATCTCGTCCGCGGAAAGCTCGAATTCGACGAAGATCGAGGAGTAGTCCTGAATGGAATTGCTTGCGATCTGTTTGACCCCGTTGATCCCCTTGAGCTGTTTTTCAATGGGCTGGGTGATCAGGCTCTCCACATCCGCAGGCGCAGTGCCGGGATGGATGGTCCCGATCATGAAATAAGGAAAGACGATCTCGGGAAATTGTTCTTTGGGCGTGGCATTGTACTGCATGATGCCGAAGATGATCAGGATCACGGTGAATATGTAGACCGTGGTCCGGTTGGAGATCCCCAGGTTGGTGGGCTTGAACTCTTTAAACTTCATGGTGTCCTTTTTTTCTACGTTCTCTTTGGTGGAGAAAGGGCTAATCTTCCCGGTGGATGGACACGGGCTGGCCGTCTGCCAGGTTCTGAAAACCGAAGGTCACGACGAACTCCCCGGCGCTCAGCCCGTCATTGATCTCGAGCCGGTCGCCGTAGTTTACGCCGGGGACCACATCTCGCCGATGGGCGATCCAGCCTCCGTCCTGCTCTTCCACGACGAACAGGAAGGATCCGGAGCCGGTCTCCTGGACCACGTTCTGTGGTACGGTGAGGGCCTCGGGACTGGAGTAATCATTAATGGTGATAACTGACAGCATGTTGGGCTTCAGGTCCTTTTCCCGGGCCGGGATACGGATCTCGATCTGGAAGGTGCGGTGGTTGGGATCGATCACCTGAGAGACGGCGTCGACCGTCAGACCCATCTCTCTGGCTGCCACCGGGATCCGGACCTGGACGGTGTCCCCCTTCTTGATGCGGGAGATGTAATTCTCAGAGAGGAAGGCCTTGAGCTTGAGCCGGGACAGCTGCACGATACGGATGGTCCCGAATCCGGCCGCTGCCATCTCCCCCTCCTTGATCAGCACGCCGTCTACTGTGCCGCTGATGGGAGCGAAGATCTTGGTGAGCTTGTGCTGCTCCTGGAGGGTCTCGAGCTTCTTTTCCAGATTTTCCTTGTTGTTCTTGGCCGTGAGATATTCGAGCTCGCTCCCGATGTTCTTTTTCCACAGACGGTCCTGGCGTTCAAAGATGGTGGCGGCCAGCTCCAGACCGTGTTCCAGCTCCGCGATACCGCTCTCGAGTATAGCTGCGTCCAGCTCTGCCAGCAGCTGGCCCCGGCGTACGCTATCCCCCTGCCGCACATGGATCTTCTTGACCACGCCGTTGCTCTGGGCCGGGATCAGGATGTTGTTGTCGGATTCCACCGTGCCCTGCGCCTGGATGAAATGCCGGAAGAGAGCGGGCTGGACTTCGACTCCCCGCACATAGGCCAAAGCCTCCTGGGGAGCTTCCCCGCCTTCCTGGGCGATCTCCGCCTTGAGCTGTTCGATTTGGGCGGTTAGGGCCTCACGCTGGGCTTCCATCCGGGCCAGCCGAGCCTGGTTGTCGCGCGGAGGCGCACAGGTGGCGATCATCATTACGGTCAATACCGGGATCATTATTTTATATGTATTCATGGTCCTATCCTTCTGAAATGGTGACTTCATAGTCGCTGTGAAGCCTGTCCAGCTTGTTCTTGGCGTTCAGCAGCGTGGCCATGGCCTGGATGTAGCTGGA
Source organism: Candidatus Aminicenantota bacterium (assembly GCA_030614685.1). Classification (GTDB taxonomy): domain Bacteria; phylum Acidobacteriota; class Aminicenantia; order Aminicenantales; family Aminicenantaceae; genus JAUXEH01. Next base: position 4,058 of record JAUWTO010000067.1, on the reverse strand, counting down.
CTGTGTGCCCAGGAAGCGGTCGTTGGCCTGGGTGAGGTCGGTACTGGAGGCCAGCCCCTCCTGATATTTGATCAGGGTCTTGTCATAGACCTTCTGGGCGAGCTCCATGTTGTCGCGCACATTGGTGTAGCTCTCGAAGGCCGCGGACAGGTCGTTCTTGGCCTGAGCCTCTTCCAGGAGCAGTCCCTGGGACACCTGCCGGACCGTCTTCCGGGCCTGATCCAGGGCGATCGAGGCCTGCTGCACCCGCGCCCTCTGGGAGCCGCTCTTGAAGAGCGGGAGGTTCAAAGTTAATCCTATGGCCTGGGAGCGGTACCATTTGTTGTCAAAATCGAAGAAGTTGAAGCTGTTGCGCTGGGCGGCCCAGGCCAACTGGTAGAAGGCGGCGACCGAGGGCCAGTACTGGGCCCTTTCGTTTTTGAGGTTCATTTCCGCCAGTCCTTCCTGAGTCTGGATCAGGCGGTAGTCGACATTGGTCTCCAGGTAGAAGCTCCCGGCCAGGGCCTTTTCGATATCCTGGGCCGAAATGATGTCTTCCAGGCCGTCGCTGAGCCGGACCTCTTCGCTGAGGTCGATCCCCATCTGGAACTTGAGCAGCTGGTAGGCCGTTTCCGTCTGTTTCTCCAGGTTCTGGAGGCTGTTCTTGAGGGCCGTGACCGAGATCTGGATGACGTCGGCATCGGTCTCCTCCACAAAGCCTTCCTTGTAGAACTCCCGGATCTCGTACAGAGTTTTCTCCAGGTTCTCGATGTTGCCCTGGATGATCTTCTGGCTCTCCTGGGAGACCAGGATCAGGTAGTAGGTCTGGGATACGGTCTCCACCACATCCAGCCTGGTCCGCTCAAGGCCCTCGGTGGCCAGCTGCTCGAAGATGCGCGAGGTCTGCAGCCCCACCAGATAGCTGCCGTTGAAAACGAGCTGCTGGACTTGGAGGCCGAGGTTGGCGTTGTGCTGTGTGCCGAACTGGATTTCGATGAATTCACTGGGGTCCCCGAAAAAGTCGGGGATGAGCATGGTGGGCAGCTCCAGGTTGTTGGTGTAGCCGAGCGAGGTGCCGACCTGGGGCAGGCCGATGCCGATGGTCTCCCGGATCTTTTTCCGTGCGGCCAGCACGTCCAGCTGTGATTTCTGTGCGTTGTAGTTGTACTGCAGGGCATAGTCGCGCGCCTCCTTCAGGCTGAAGGCCGCGGGTTCCTGTGCAGATACCGGCTGCGGGATGAGCAGGCACAGGAGGAGGGCCCATGCGCCCCATTCCCACAGCGGCCGTTTCTTTTGACGTGTCTGTCTTTTCTTACTCTTCAACATTGGACTCCCTTTAGCTTAGGTTGCCGGATCCCCTTTTGAATAAAAGGGCTGGAATAAAGCTTTAATATGTCTCGAGATGCTGTGTGTTTATCTCCACCCTTCCTTGATTATCTAATCCATTAAGTCGTGTATAATACCATATACGAAAAAATATGTTTATGGGTTCCTTCTCCTTTTTTCTCCCTGTTTTTGCTTAGATTCCTTACCATTTGAATTCATATAATTTGATTTCTAACAAAAAGTGTAGCATAATAGGGCCAGCAGGTCAATTATGAAGAACGAAAGACTTATCGATCTTATAAGCGCGATTCCGTCTCTCATGCATGCGCTGTTCCACGACATCAACATCATCGAGCTGGACATCCCGGTCAACCGGACCCAGCGCAAGGTCCTGATCGTGATCGACAGGCTGCCGGGTGTGACCATGACCCAGATCAGTCAGATGTCCGGGCTGGAAAAGGGCTCGTTCACGGCTGTGGCCGACAAGCTGATCGCCATGGGGCTCGTGACGCGGGAGAGGGACCCGAAAGACCGCCGCAAGATCATGCTGCGGTTGACTCGGGAGGGCAATGCCATCACTCGCAAACTCATTCAGAACGCGGAGGCCCACCTGGAGCAAAAACTGTCAAAGCTGGGCAATCCTGAGCGCAGAGAACTGATGGATGCGTTCGGCGTCCTGTCCCGCTATTCGAAAAAACTCAAGAAATAGGGATCAGGTCTTCAGCCTGATTTCTACCGTATCGGGATGACGCGGTCACGGAACCAGCGGCGGTAACGCCTCATCTTCTCGCTCTGGCCGGCCGGGGCTCGGCGGCCGCAGGACGCGAACTCCGCGCTGCCCTCCGGCGCTCCCCAGCGGATCTCGACACAGTCGTTCGGATTGTAACCCATTTCCAGGGCTTCCAGGCGTCCGATCACCTCCGCCATGGAAAGGAGCTGTTCCCCTCCGTCAGAACGGATGTAGCTTATGCTGTATTCTGCGGCCCACTGCGCATGCAGGGCTTTAAGCTCTATCTGGACCCGAGCTGCAGTCTTCCCGGAGGGGATCTGGAAGGCCTCCGGAGCTCTTGCTACCCTATTCGGAAAATCAAGCAGCACATCGAAAGAGATGAGCAGCCGCATGTCACGGGCCGGGGTGGAATAATCTTCCCAGGGGCCCACAGTTTGGAATATGCCGGCCCCGGATGGCATGGATACCTCAGCATAATTGTTCTGTTTCATGTACGCCTCTCCATTGCGTACGGCGATGGCGCGCGCCTGGAGCCGGTCGTACACGGCCCGGTGCAGTTCCCGGAAGGCAGTTTCCGGGTCCAGGGGAGTGGGATTGATGAGCCGGTCCATGCGGTCGTAGAAAGTACGCGGGATCAGAGCCTGCTGCTCGAGCGAAAAATCACCGTAGCCCGGATGCTCTGCGATCGCGGCGTTGCCGAGCAACCGAAGCTCGCCATTTTCCAGGATGAGGGGGCGGAATGCCTTGAAGCCCGGCCCCCCGGGGATGCCCTCTGTAACAAAGAAGAAATTCCCCTGCCAGAACCGCTTGACCGCGATGGTCCCGTCCGGCTGGGCGTCCACGGCCAGCAGCTTTCCCGCAGATTTGACTGTCTGGGGAACCCAGCGCACCAGGGTCAGGGTGTGACCGTAGGGATCGGCATAGACCACACCGGGGCGCAGGTGCTCTCGCTTGAGGGCGACCGGGTACAGGTCGGTGCGGCTGTCATCCAGGGATGTGCGTGCGGTCCCAGAGTGGACGTCGTTTAAAATGGTACGCGCAAAGGCCTGGAAGGCCCGCACATCACTCCGACCTGCACTGCGCTCCACGAGGTTTGTGATCCATTCCGTGCAGAGCGGTGCCCGTTCGACCGTGCCGCGATCGCAGCGGAAATGGGAGTAGGGAAGCCCCAGCTTCCAGGCAAAATAGGCGCGCAGCACGAACGGGTTGTCGGCGCAGTCCGGTTCCAGGATCAGGCTTTGATCCTCATCCCTTCCCAGGTGGCCGTACAGGATGTTTTTTTCAGGGTCCAGGATCACGTCGTGCAGGAGTTTCCAGGTATCCCCCTCCTCTGCATCCTGGAACAGGCGCTCGACCCAGGCGGAATAGAGATCCTCTGAGGCTGAGGACCAGGAAGCCTCGATCTCCCAGACCGACCGGCTCGCGGGGCGGAAGGATTTTTGAGGGGCGGCGGAGAATTCTCTACTGGCGATGGTCCTTTCCCCCGCTTTCAGTGAGATACCGTAGGTGCCCGGGCCTTCGGTCTTGAAGCGGGCCTCCCGCCAGTACGGCGGGCCGCCTCCGGTCCGGCTTCCCAGCGGGTTCAGACGGCCGTTGGGGCCGGTCACCACGATCGACGCGTCCTGCAGGGGATCTTCCACGACCGCCAGAACCCGGAACTCCTCCTCACCCGTTATCGATCTCGGGGAGACCAGAAGGCCGGAAGGTTCCGAGTGTTGGGCCGCAATGATTCCTGGAGTCGAGATGACCAACAGGGAGATCAGCAGAGAAAAGGGGAAATATCTCGAGATCATGGGATGCCTTCCTCCCATGATAGATGGCGTGAGCATGATTATCAAGCCTGTAGCGAACTCGGATGGATCCCGGTTTCCGTGATCAAGAAAAGTCAGGCAATCTGGTTCGTCAGCCCGGTGATTTTCCCCAGCGAGAAAAATCACCTTATTCCTCGGCTCGCTCTCCTCTTCGAGGAACCATGCCCGCTCGCCTCCGGATGGCCTCCGAACCAGTTTGTCTGACTTTTTTC
>JAUWTO010000218.1 GCA_030614685.1 Candidatus Aminicenantota bacterium | reverse complement strand
GATGAAAAACAATATCTGGCTGCTGTTTCTGGCTGGGTTGGTCCTCATCCTGCCAGCCGCAGCCGAGGAATACAAGGTCCAGAAGACAGAAGATATCCATAAGACACTCCCTTTTGCCGATCGCAGTGGAACCGGAGAGATCTTGGTGAACAACATCTTCGGATCCATCACGGTCGAAGGATACACAGGAAATGACGTCAAGCTCACGGTCCGCAAGACCATAAGAGCGCGCAGCCAGGAGATCCTGGAGCGGGCCCAGCGGGAGGTGAAGCTGGACATCACCACGGAGGGGCGCACGATCGACTTATACGTGGACGGGCCCTTCCGGGACAGGGACGGAGACGGCTGGAATGAATGGCGCAATCCCGGCTATCAGGTCCACTACGACTTCGACATCAAGGTCCCACAGCGCGTGGATATTGCTCTCAAGACAGTGACTGAGGGGGATATTGTCGTGAACGACATTGAAGGGGATTTCGATGTCCGCAACGTCAACGGCAAGGTTTCCATAACAGAGATAGCCGGCAGCGGCCTGGCCCACACGGTCAACGGCGCGGTCAAGGTCGTGTTTAAGCGCAATCCCAGCAAAAACTGCTCCTTCAAGACCGTGAACGGCGATCTGGACGTATACTTCACCGACAACCTGTCGGCCGACTTCCAGCTCAAGACCTTCCACGGCGATATGCTCTCCGATTTCCCGGTTAAATACCTGCCCTTGAAACCTGCCCCCCAGGTGGAGCGGAAGGGCGGCAAATACGTGTACCAGAGCAACCGCTTCGTGGGCGTCCAGACCGGCAGGGGAGGACCCGAGATGACCATGGATACCCTGAACGGGGATATCCTGATCCATAAACGATAATTTTAGAATAGGAGAATACATATGAAAAAACACAACCGAATCAGCTTTATTATCGGTTCGATCCTGCTGATAGGGATCAGCACCCTGGCGCTGGACCAGGAAGGCAAAGTGGACCGAGCGACCGTCCCCTTCAGCGATCCCTCGGCACCCGGGACGGTTAAGGTCACCGTTTTCAGGGGGGGGATCACGGTCACGGGATACTCCGGCAGGGAAGTCACAGTGGAAGCCAGAGTGCGGGGCGCCATGCTCCAGGAAAAAGAGACTAATGAAAAGGCCAAAGGGATGCGCCTCATCAGCTCACCGGCCTCGGGACTGTCCATAACAGAAGAAGACAACGTGATGAGCATCGGCACCCAATCCATGAAAACCGCTGTTGACGTCACCATTCAAGTGCCTTTCAAGACCACACTTAAATTGGGATGCTTCAACAACGGCGACATCAGCGTAGACAAGGTCACCGGTGAGATCGAGGTCAACAACCACAACGGTTCCATCACTCTGACCGACATCACAGGGAGTGTCGTGGCCAACACCTTCAACGGCGAGCTCAAGGTAACATTCGTGAGCATCGCGCCCGACAAGCCCATGTCCTTTTCGACCTGGAACGGCGATGTTGACGTGACTCTGCCCGGCTCTTTCAAGGCCGACGTCAAGATGAACTCTGAACAGGGGGATATCTACAGCGACTTCGACGTCCAGATAAAGCCCCAACCAAAACAAGCGCAAAAAATGAACGAAGAGGAAAAAGAAGTAGATGGAAAATTCAGGATCAAGTTCGACAAGACCATCTTCGGTGCCATAAACGGCGGTGGCCCGGAGTTTACCTTCAAGACCTTCAATGGCGACATCTACCTCCGGAAAAAGTAACAGAAGAAAACACTGGGGGACGTTCCCCCAAAAGACACCCTAGGGAATAGAGTGGCCTTTGGGGAACTTTTCCTTCGTGCTTAGAGGGCTCTCTCGGGAGCCCTTTTTTTATTCAAGGTGGCACATAAAGGAACGCCCCCAAGTGTGGTAAGGTGTCCCTTTGGGGAACGTCCCCTAGGGTCAGGCGGCCTTACGGCCGCGCAGAAAGTCGATCATCTTGGGGACGGCCAGCGGCACCACATCCGGGAGCATGTGAGGCATGATGTTGTCCATGACCTTGGGCATCAGATCCGGCATTTGCTCGGCCATGTAGTCCGGCATGGGAATCTGCTCCGCCACCCGGGCCAGCATGGTGGGCATGACCTTGGACATCATGCCGGGCAGCATCTTGGGAAAGAGGATGGGGAACACGGGCTTCATCAGGGCGAACATGGCATCCCCCACGAATCCCATCTTGCCGATGGCCCGCATCATCTTGCCCATGCCCAGCGGCATGGCATCCAACATCTCAGGCCACATGGTGCTCATGAGCTCGGCAAAACCCTTGGGCGTCATGAGCGCGATCATGCCTTCAAAAACGGCCCACTGTCGGGCAACCTCGGGATTGGGGTCCTTGAACTCCTTGCCCAGGCCACGGCAGGCAAATGCAGCCAGGTCCGTGATCTTGACCGGTATGTCCTTTTTCTTCTGTGAGACCCGCAGCTGGAACTGGCAGCAGGGGCAGAGGGACAGGACCTCTTCAGCATTGATGTCCACAGCCTCATCCAGTCTGGATTTTCCAATGTCCGCGGCTATAGGGGGGTCCTTGATCAGGGTCAGGACGCTGCCGCAGCAGTGACCCTTATCGCGGTTATGCGCCATATCCTCGAACTCCACTCCGGGCACGGCCTTGATCAGCTCTCGCGGTTCCTCATAGACACCGGAAACCCGGCCAATGTGGCAGGAGTCGTGCCAGGTTACCTTTTTGTTGACGGGATGGGTGAACTTGAACTCCCCGGATCTGATCTTTTCGGACACGAGCTCACTGTAGTGTTTGCACTGGATGTCATATTCGATGCCCAGTTTCTCGGCCCACTCGCGGTAGGTGTGGCGCCACATCATGTCACAGGCCGGGCAGGATGCGATCACCGTGTCCGCGCCAGAGGCCTTGACGGCCGCGATATTCTTACGCATGATGTCCTCAAAGAGCTCCCACTTGCCCGCCACCAGCATGGGAGTCCCGCAGCAGTTTTCCACGTTTCCGAGATATGTGAAGTCCACTCCCGCCGCATCCAGCAGGGTGGTGGTGGCCTGGCCGATGTCGTGTTCCACGTAGGACACCGTACATCCGGCGAAGTACACGTTCTTGCTCTTCACGCCCGTCCCGTGTTTTTCCTTTAGCTCCTCGGGAAACCATTCGGTCCGGTCCTTGCGGTAGCCCGCCCAGATGTTACCTTCGGCTTTGGTGGCAGCGGCCATCATCTCGAACGGAGGAAAGGTCATCTTCTTGTCCTCGTGGATCAGCTTGCCGCGCAGCTTCATCCAGGACGGTTCGATGGGCAGGGCAGCGGAACAGCGGTGGTTGCAGAACTCACAGGTCGTGCACACCAGGAAGGTGTCCACCATGAACTGGTCCCACTCCTGGCGGCCTTCCATGTACTCGCGCAACCAGTACCATTTGCCGCGCGGAGACTGGCTCTCCCAGCCGCGCCCGAAGAACTGGTCGCACTCGTCCAGGCAGTAACCGCACTGGGAACAGCCGTAGGCATACCAGGCCACATCCGGCGGGATGCCGCGCACGGGCTTGTCGAAATGTTCCCCGACCCGTGTGCTCACGGCGTTGCCGAAAGGCCGGACCAGGGGCTCGAACACCTTGGCAATCCCGAGCGCCCGGCTCACCAGGTTGGTCTTCATCACCTTGTCCGGGTTAAGGATGTTCTTGGGATCGACCCTTTTCTGAAAGGCTTTGAGGCGGTCAGCACGCTCTTGGCCCATGATGTTTTTGATCTCTCGAGTGAAGTACAGCCCGGTAGAATAGGGGCGCCCGCCGTGTTTCTTGGCGATCTTCATGATGGTCAGCACCAGCCCAAACACGAAGTTATAGGAGAACTTGCGCTGGTCGCTGGGGATAAAGCCCAGAAGGACCACTTCTGGTTTTCCGTCCCTTCCCTTTTTGATGATGACGCCCTCCTTGACCACAGGCTGGTTGATCTTGTCCTCGATCTCTTCCAGCACATCTGCCATCTTATCCAGGGGGACGACCACTTCAGCGGGGACCAGGGATGGCCCCAGGCGCTTCACCACCATCAGCTTGAACCGGTTCTCCCACTCGTGGTCGGCGATCTCCTGCTTCAGGATCTCGCCCTCACAGCGCTT
>JAUWTO010000343.1 GCA_030614685.1 Candidatus Aminicenantota bacterium | reverse complement strand
GGGAATGGGATACGGAACGACCCTCACTCCTCTCCTGCTTATCATGGGTTACCGCCCGCTTCAGGTCGTTCCCGCCGTGTTGCTTTCGGAGCTGCTCACGGGGCTGACAGCGGCCTTTCTTCACCACCGATTCAAGAATTCCAACTTCAAGCTCAAATCAGCCGACACAAAGATCGCCCTGATCATGGCCAGCTGCAGTGTCGTGGGCACCCTGGCGGCGATCGTAATCGCCCTGAGCCTGCCGATTTTGTATGTGAAGCTGTACATCAGCCTGCTCGTACTGACGATGGGAGTGATCATCCTGGTCACCCTGAACCGGAAGTTTCTCTTTTCCTGGAAAAAGATCGTTTCATTGGGGCTCCTGGCTTCCTTCAACAAGGGCATCAGCGGAGGGGGATATGGACCTGTCGTGACAAGCGGCCAGATCCTCTCCGGTGTCAATCTGAAAAACGCCATCGGCATCACCTCACTGGCCGAGGGATTGACTTGCCTGGTGGGGGTCATCGCCTACTTCCTGTTCACCAACCACACGATCGAGTGGGATCTGGCCCCTTCCCTGGTCCTGGGGGCTCTACTGTCGGTTCCTTTGGCCACCTACACGGTCAAGAAGTTCAAGGGTAAGCATCTCAGAACTGTTGTGGGCTGGGCCACGCTCGCCCTGGGATTGGTCTCGCTGGGGAAGATCATACTGTGAATCTGAGGAAAACCGTCATGATCAGCAAATTCCTGAATCTGCCGCTGCGCCGAAAGCTGATCCTCAGCTTCCTGATGGTCATCAGCATGGGAGGGATCCTGACACTGATCCTCGGGACGCGGATCGAGCACCGGACCATAACGGGCCTGGCTCAGGCGCAAGTCAGGCATGACCTGGCCTCCGCCTGGATGGTCTACAACGAGAAGCTTAGCGATATCCGGGACATCGTCGCGGCCAACGCGTCGCAGGAGTCCCTGCAGCATCTCATCCAGGGCGAGGATTTTGAAACCCTCTCCGCCTACTTACGGCGCATCAGGGCCGATTTTGACCTGGATATCCTCACCCTGACCGATTCCCGGGGGAAAGTGATCGTGCGCGCAGCACGGCCCGACACCACAGGCGATGACCGATCCGGGGATCCCCTGGTCAGCCTGGCCATCCGCGGCGATGTCGTCGCGTCTACCCAGATCATCAGCAGAGATGAGCTGTTGAGGGAAGGCGATGCCCTGGCCGAGCAGGCTTTCCTGGAAATCATCCCCACCCCGAAAGCGGCCCCTTCAACGCAGAATTCCGTCACAGACGGGATGATGTTGAAGGCCGCGGCCCCTCTGTATGACAGAAACCGGACGGTCATCGGCAGCCTGCACGGAGGAGTCCTGCTCAACCGCGACTACACGATCGTGGACCGGATCAAGGAACTCGTATTCAAGGGTGAAAAATACAACGGCATAGAGATCGGCACCGCCACCATCTTCCAGCATGATCTGCGGATCTCCACCAACGTCCAGCGGGAAAGCGGAGAGCGCGCCATCGGTACCCGTGTCAGCCAGGAGGTCAGCCAGGCAGTGCTCAAGGAAGGCCGGACCTGGACCGACCGCGCCTTCGTGGTGAATGACTGGTACCTGACCGCCTACGAACCCATAAAGAACATCGACCAGGAGATCATCGGCATCCTCTACGTGGGGATGCTGGAGAAGCCCTACATCGACCTGAGGAATCGTGTGATGGTGACCTTTGCCGGCATGGCCGCCCTCTGTGTGGTCATCCTGCTGATTTCACTCTTTTTCATCACCTCGACCTTTATCCGGCCCCTTCATGTCATGGTCGAAGCCACCGGCACCATCGCCCGGGGGGATCTGAGCCACCAGGTGGAGGTCACGTACCAGGATGAAGTCGGGCAGCTGGCCAAAGCTTTTAATCAGATGACCACAGAGCTGAATAAAGCCAATGCCAAACTGCTGCAGTGGGGGAAAACTCTGGAAAAAAGGGTGGACGAACGCACCCGAGAACTGGTGACCATGCAGAACTCGCTGATCCAATCGGCAAAACTGGCCTCCCTGGGAAAAATGGCCGCCGGAGTGGCCCACGAGATCAACAATCCCCTGACCTCGATCCTCATCAACGCCCATCTCCTGATGGAAAAAACCGACAGGGAGTCCGACACCTATGAGAACCTGGACATGATCGCAGAGGAAACCACCCGCTGCAGCCAGATCGTCAAAGGGCTCCTGGAGTTCTCGCGGCAGAGCCCGCCCCAGAAAAACCTCGTGGACATCAACGATATCTTGATTCATATCGTGAACATCCTGAAAAATCAGGCCGTATTCCAAAACATCACGATCCAGAAAAATCTGAAACCGGATCTCCCGGCCGTGGAAGTCGATGCCGACAAGATGAAGCAGGTTTTCTGGAATCTCATGATCAACGCCGCCGAAGCCATGCCGGATGGCGGCAT
>JAUWTO010000216.1 GCA_030614685.1 Candidatus Aminicenantota bacterium | reverse complement strand
GGCCCCTTCCTTGCTCTTGGGTTTGGGCATCTGGCGCAGCATGGCCGCCATGCGCTTGGTGTCCATCATGCCGCCCTTCAAGGCCTCGATGACCTGCGCAGCATTGAAATTGTCCGGCGCGCCCACAGATTTCAAGAATTCGTCGATCTTTTCCTCTCCCAGTGCGACGAACTCCTCGTTAGACATCGTCTCCAGCTTATCGGGAGTGAGATCCGGTTCGTCCTCTTTCTCCTCTTTGACTTCGGGGAGGGTCCAGAAATCTTGGCTAAAGGAGGGGAGGCCCAGGTGGTAATTGGCCCAGAGTTCGAAGGAGCCGTCCGCAGCCGCGGCCGTGTCTTGGCGCTTGGCGTCCAGCGTGTTTTCCTTCAGGAACTCCTTGTACTTTTCGGAGAGTTCGGTGTAAAACTTGAGGTCCTCGGGCAGAGGATTGACCACCGCCCCCAGTCCCAGGAAGCTGGCCAGCATGGCTTCAGTGACTTCCATGCCCGGGGGCACCAGGGGCTGCACCAGGTCCATGATCTCCTGCATGGTGAAGGTCCGGGAGGTGTCGATCCCGAGCATTTCACCCAGGCTGTCGGGGACCTTGATCTTGGTCATGTCCGCCGATCCCTGGCGGCCTCCGCGGGGCGGGGTCATAAAGAAATTGGTGGCGCCGAAACAGAAGGTCAGGCCTATCTCGCGGTGTTCGTTGATGAATTTGATGAGGTGAAAACTCTCTTGCTCGCTCCCGGCCCAGGTCCCTCCGGTCTTGGTGTGGAACGGGAACAGGTGCGGGAAGTTGATGCCGACGTTGACGCCTCCGGGGCCGTCCTCGTTGTATTGCCCGTCTGCGTCGTTGTCGATGCCTTCGGTGTAGAGTTTGTAGAGGCCCTTTTCACCCTTGCTGTTGTCCGCCTTCTTCATGAGGCGCGGTTCTCCCTCGATGGGCATCCACTCGCCTTCGGGATGCTTGACGCGCATCATGGTGATGAGGCCGTTGCCGTCCAGGTCGTCGACCCCGTCCTCGTCGGTCCGGTCGTCCATGTCGTCGTTGTAGGGTCGGGCATTCCGCGGGTCGAGCTTCAGGGGTTTGGCAAAGTATCTCGCTGCTGCATCCGGGTTGCCGCAGGGCAGCACATACCATGTCTTGTCCTCACGGGCCTCGGGATTGCTCAGGAGTTCCTGGATCAGGAAGAGGGCGGCCTCTGTGGCGATGGGCACGGTCCCTTCCATGTTGGCCGTCACCATCACCGCCGGCAGGGCCTTGCTCTCACGGCCCGTCTCCGGTCCGATCTCGATCAGGGTCACGTCCCTGTTCCCCGGGCTGTCGGCCAGCCGGTGCAGCCTCGTGACCTGAGGGTTTGCCCGGGCAAAATCCGCCAGGGCCTTGTCCACTTCCGCGGGAGTATGGCAGCGGTCGAAGTCGACCGCTGCCTGTGCAGCCAACACGGCCGTGCACATCAGCCATACGCCCAGCACAACCAGGCTTCGTTTTTGTTTCATGCTCTCCTCTTCTTGGTGGGTTTTATTTGTTATACGAAAATTTCGTCCATCAAGTTCCTTGAACCGGTTCAATCCTTAAGAGATTTATGGGAATGATCCCGGCAGAAAGAAGCTATTATATGCAAAACTCGATGGAATAGCGAGCAGGGGCGCATCGAAGCCCGGAGTCCGTGCCTATTCAGCCCGTTTATGGTATATTGGCCTCCTATCGGGACAGCCATGATCACAAGATTGGGACTCAAGGTCATCGATTTTTTCCAGACGGTCTGGGAGGTTTTTACCCTTTTCCTCAACATGCTCAGATCCATTCCCAGGGCGTGGTTCTACCGGAGGCAGATCTTCAAGCAGCTCTATATCTTTTCCGTCAGCACTCTCCCGATCGCCGCGGTGATCGCGGTTTTTGTGGGGCTGGTGGCCATGATCCAGGCCACCTATCAGTCGACGCCCATCGTGCCCCGGTCCTACACCATCAACGTCATCTTCAAAAGCACCATCCTGGAGCTCTGCCCCATGGTCCTGGCTCTTGTTCTGGCTGGCAAGCTGGGCGCTTCGTTGGCGGCCGAGATCGGCAGCATGAAGATCACGGAGCAGGTCGATGCCCTGGAGACCCTGTCGCTCGACCCCGTGGGCTTCCTGATCCTGCCGCGCGTGACAGCAGGAGTGATCATGCTGCCTGTGATCACCATCTTCGCCAACCTCATCGCCCTGTTCAGCGTGTATATTGTCGCCTGCCACATGACGCAGTGGGTGTCGCCGTCCGAGTTCGTCAGCGGATTGAAGATGAACTTCCGGGCGTTCGAGCTCTACTTCGGCAACTTCATCAAGCCGGCGACCTACGGCTTCTGTATCGCATTGATCGGAAGCTATTTCGGGCTGAAAACCCACGGAGGCGCCGCAGGAGTGGGGCGTACCTCAACCAATGCCGTGGTCGTTTCGGCTGTCCTCATCGTATTTTTTGACTACTACCTGGGGGCGCTGCTGCTGTGATCAAAGTCCGGGGTCTCACAAAATCCTTTGACGGCAGGCCGGTCCTCAAAGGCATTTCTCTGGACATGGGCGAGTGCGAGACGGTTGTGATCCTCGGGCCCAGCGGCCAGGGAAAAACGGTCCTCATCAAGACCATGATCCGGCTGCTCGAGCCGGATTCCGGTCAGGTGTTCTACCAGAACCGGGATATCTTTACACTCTCGAAGAAAGAATTCCGTCGGGTGCAGGAAAACATGGCCTTCGTGTTCCAAGCCAATGCCCTCTTCGATTTTTTGAACGTCCGCGACAACCTCAGCCTCTATTTGCACATGCACAAGAAGATGTCCCAGGCGGAGATCGCAACGCGGGTGCAGGCCGCCATCCAGTTCGTGGGCCTCGATCCCAGCACTTTGGAGAAATTTCCCGAGGCGCTCAGCGGCGGGATGCAGAAGAGGGTGGCTATAGCGCGTGCCATCCTCCAGGAGCCCCGTGTGATCTTTTATGACGAACCCACCGTGGGCCTGGATGAAGGGAACGTGGAGAAGGTGATTGATCTCATAGAACTGCTCAAGAAGCAGGTATGCGCCACCTCCGTGATCGTGACGCATGACATCTCGCTCATGAAGAGGGTCGCGGACCGGGTGGCGCTTGTGCGGCACGGAGAGGTTGTGTTTACCGGGACGAAGGAGGAGGTCTCCGACGACATGCTCCGCCGCCTGTATTCCACGGGAGTCGATGATGAGCAATAAAAACAAGGGTTTTATCCCGGGTCTGATCGTTTTTCTCGCCCTGATGATCTTCCTGGTCAGCCTGCTCTGGTTGTCCGGGAAAGCCGTGATCATCAGTTCGGACTACCGGTACTACGTCGAATTCGACGACGTGGTCGGACTCAACGATATGTCGCCTGTCTACATGCGCGGCTACCGGGTAGGATGGACCAAAGAGATCGAGTTCAGAGAGGACTCGGTGCGGGTGACGGTCGACATCAAGAAACAGTACCGGTTCCCGGATGACTCTCGGGTTGAGATCTCCACCTTCAATCTCCTGGGAGAGAAGGCCATCACAATACAGCCGGGGCAGTCCCCGAAGTTTCTGGAGGAGGGGGCGGTCGTGAAGGGAGAGAACAAGGACCTCATGACCATGGCGGCCAAAATCCTGACTACGGCCAAGGACAAGCTCGAGGCAGGTGAGCTGGATGGGATCATCAGGAAGGTGAGCGAATCCCTGGACGGCACGGTCGAGGCCGTGAACCGGATGAAGAATCAGATCGAACGGCTGGACGTGGCCATGTACAACCGGCAGGTCCTGCGCCTGGGTGAGGCCAGCGATGAACTCAGGGGCTTTATTGCCGCGGCACAGCAGGATACGCGACGTGTCGCGCAGGCCGGGCAGGAGAGCATGGAGCGGTTCAACCAGACCTTGGAACAGGTGGATGCCGTGCTGGAGAACCTGGGACAGGTCGCCTCCGAGGTTCGGTACATCGCCCAGAGACTCAACCGCGGGGAGGGGACTGCGGGCCAGTTGCTCCAGAATAAAGAGTTTTTTGTCAGCCTCAACCTCACCCTGGCCGAGCTCAATGCTTTCCTGGCCGATATCAAAGCCAATCCCAAGAAGTACGTTAAATTCTCCATTTTTTAGCACCCCTTTTGTCCAGACATTTTCCGGCT
>JAUWTO010000342.1 GCA_030614685.1 Candidatus Aminicenantota bacterium | reverse complement strand
GCGGTTGCTGGAAAAGGCGATCCACTGCCCGTCGGGAGAGAAGCGCGGAAATACATCCCGGGCCACGTGCACGGTCAATCGTTGGGGCAGTGAACCGTCAGCATTCGCGACCCAGATATCACCATGGTAGGTGAATGCGATCTTGTCCTTGCAGATATGCGGGTAGCGCACGAATTTGACGGGCTCTGCATACAGCCCCGCACACATCGCCAAAGCTAAGACCACCAAAGAGAATTTCAATAACTATCTCATGGGCCCTCCAGGATTCTTGGGTTTTGTGCCTACACACTATCACCAGAAAAAAAGAAAGTCCAGACAAGGCGGAACAGTCTAACCGCAGAGAGATGCGACCCTAAGCCATGTGGATTTGATTCGATCCCATAAACTGATATAATCTCTAGTTTCTGTATAGTATCGCCGCTTTTAGTCAAAGGAGATCACATGAAATCGATCCAGGGCATAGGACTTAAAAACGTTCAGGATGTGTACAACGGACCCGAAGGAGACCTCTGGGAGCTGATCATGGGTGAGCAGATCCACATCGGAGGTTTCGCTTCATCTATGGCTCTGGCCGAAAAGGCGGGGATCGAAGCCGGCAGCAAAGGCATCGACCTGTGCTGCTGCAGCGGGGCGGGCATGCGGTTTTTGGTCCGTTTTCGCAGCGTAGCGGAGATGACGGGGGTGGATGCCGCCGAAAAAGTCGTGGAGCGGGGCCGTAAACGGTGTACGGAGGAGGGCCTCGCCGACCGCATCCGCTTCTTTCTGGAGGATGTGACCGCCAGCGGCCTGCCCGACGCTGAGGCCGACTTTGTCTGGGGAGAAGACGCCTGGTGCTATGTGGAAGACAAAACCAGACTGATCTCGGAAGCCGTGCGCATGGTCAAACCGGGGGGCCTCATCGCCTTCACGGATTGGGTGGAGGGACCGGCCGGCCTGGGTGAAGAAGAGGCGGATAGGCTTTTGACCTTCATGAAATTTCCCAATGTCCAGGATATCGAGGGATACAAGGCCCTGCTCGAGCAGTCCGGATGCGAGGTGCTGGTGGCAGAAGATACAGGCCAGTTCGCGCCGCACGTCGACCTTTATCTCGGCATGCTCAACATGCAGCTCACCTATGACGCCCTCAAGATCATCGGCTTCGATACTGATATGATGAACGCCATAGGCGGAGAGATGGTCTTCATGAAGGGCCTGGCCTACAGCGGGAAGATCGCACAGGGCCGCTTTGTCGCCAGAAAGCTCTGAAGCCAGGCAGATTTCAAGAAAGTATCCCACGGGCTGCATCAGAAGCGGAAATCCAGGTAAGTAAACCATGAGCGCAAAAAATGTGGGCCGAATCTTATACAGCTGCCCCTTTGTCCCCATGGAATGGATAGCCGCGCATGGTCTGCATCCGGCACGCATCCTCCCGGGAGAAGCTGGGGCGAATACTTCCCCATACTCTCAGGGAACGTGTTCCTTCCTGGCCGGGATTCTGGATGAAATCGAACGGGATGGTGATTTTTCCGGTGCCGTCTTCACGACCGTCTGCGATCAGATGCGCCGGGCGCCGGAATGCCTGCACCGGGCAAAGAGCGATCGATCCTTTCTTCTGAACGTCCCCTCGACCTGGAAGACCGATGCCTCCCGGAACCTTTACATATCGGAACTGCAGAGGCTCGGCCGATTCCTGGTGAGGTCGGGTGGGGCATCCCCCACCTCAGAGGGCTTGGCGAGAGTCATGCTGGAATACGATGAAAAGCGGACGAGCCTGCTATCGCTCCGGGATAAGCTCGATCCCAGGCGTTTCACGGAGGCTCTGGCAAACTTCCACGGATCAGGAGATGTAGAAATCGAAGCTGAATATATTGGATACAAGCGGTCTGGAACCCCCATCGCGCTGCTGGGAGGTCCCTTGACCCGATCTGCGTTATCCCTGTTCGAAGTCATTTCCATGGCAGGAGGACACGTCGCTTTGGACGGCACCGAGACTGGAGAGCGGACCCTGCCTCGCCCTTTCCTTCGAGACAAGCTTGAGGAGGATCCCCTCCAGGAAATGGCGGACGCCTATTTCGGTCACATCCCGGACACCTCTCGACGGCCGAACGACGATCTGTATGGCTGGATCGATAGGGAGGTTGAGGCTCGCGCCATACAGGGAGTGATCCTGGTGCGGCACCTGTGGTGTGACAACTGGCATGGAGAAGTGGGGCGGCTGAGGGAACACCTGGAGGTTCCTCTCCTGGAGATCGACCTCGGTGGGGCCGAGCCTGTGGTTCGGAACAGGACCAGGGTTCAGGCATTTATGGAAATATTGCGATGAGAACCGCTCCCCGTCAGATCAGCCTGGAGGAATGGGACGACCGCTACGCTCGGCTGAAACAGTCGGGTCTGGACGAGCCATCCTACGGCGGCCCCCTGAGACGGCATGTTTGTGATGGTGATTTCAGGCTGTTGAAGCTC
>JAUWTO010000384.1 GCA_030614685.1 Candidatus Aminicenantota bacterium | reverse complement strand
CTTCATGTCCGGGACCGGTACGGAATAGGAACCGTACAGCCCCGCCCGGCTCTGCGAGCAGGCTGCCGCCGTTGCTGGCTGGTACGAACAGGAACACAGGCGCGAACACGTCCTCCAACCGCATGGACAGCCTCATATCCTGCGCTGCGAGCGGTGTGATCCAGGTCACGCACAGCGTTATGGCGATTCCCAAGTTAACGATTGATTTTTTCATCCCCTTCTCCATATACTTCCATTGTACGCATTTCCCCTCTCCTCCTCAATCCTTTCGTGCTCCGACAACGCCAACTCCTTTTAATTAAAACACTTAACCCATAAGAAGGGCGTTGATTTTTCTTTGGATATGCAGTGTGGGGGGCAAAACGCACTATTTAAGGTAAGTTGTCTTTTGAGTGAAAGTCTGCCATATATACATATAATCGAGGAGGGAAAAATGAAATACAGAGGATACAGTGCCCCGATCCTGATCCTGTTCACGATCCTGATCACGCTTTTGCCCCTGGGATGCACCCGATCCCAGAACCAACCCGCCGCGCAAGAAGAAGCTGCCGATCAGGAGGCTGAGGCCGATCAGGCTGCAGCCGCCGAGGTCATCTATACGCGGGACGACCCCGGTGCCTACGGAGGGAAAGAGGACAGCCATGTCCCGGTGGTGGCTTACGAAAAAACAGAAACAGGGCTCAAGGTTACAGTGAGTGTGAGCCATGAGATGAATTCAGAAAAACCCCACTTCATCGAGTGGATCCGGCTCAAAGACGGCGCTGACAACCTGCTGGCCGAAAAAGGATTTCAGGCCACTGATGAAAAGGCCGAGGTGGTTTTCGAGCTCACGACCGTTCCGGATAAACTGGTCGCCTACGAGAAGTGCAACCTCCACGGCATCTGGAAAGAGGAGATCGACATCAATTATTAATAAGCCAGGTCAATCTTTGGTTTTTTCCAGCAGGTTCCACTCCGGCGGCTCGACCTGCAAGAGGTGACGGACAAAATAATCCCGGCGCCGCCGCTCGCCGTAATCACCCCCTCCCGTGTGGCCCGCCCCTGGGAGGAACAGCAGATCGAAGTCTTTTTCCGCCTTGATAAGCGCGTCCACGACCTGCAGCGTGGATTGGGGGGGAACATTGGTATCCATCTCCCCCACGATCAGCAGGAGCCGGCCCTTGAGTTTATGGGCATTGGTCACATTGGACTGGGCCTCATAGTGAGGGCCGACCGGGTACCCCATCCACTGTTCGTTCCACACCGCCTTGTCCATTCGGTTGTCGTGGCAGCCACAGGACGACACCGCCACCTGGTAAAAATCCGGGTGAAAGAGCAGGGCTCCGGTTGAGCTCTGGCCCCCCGCGGATGTTCCATAGATCCCCATGCGGCTGATATCCATAAAAGGATACCGGACCGCAGCAGCTTTCAGCCAGGCGATCCGGTCCGGAAAACCGGCATCCGCGATGTTTTGCCAGGCCACATCATGGAAGGCCCGGGAGCGGTTGGCTGTCCCCATTCCGTCGAGCTGGACCAGGATGAATCCCAGCTCAGCCAGGGCCTGGTCCCCGCGGCTAGCCCGGAAGGTCTTGGGCGTGAAGGAGCCGTGCGGCCCGGCATAGATATTCTCGATCACGGGGTATGACTTGGCAGCCTCGAAATGGGACGGCCGATAGATGACCCCATAGATATCGGTCCGGCCATCGCGCCCCTTGGCCACGAAGGGCTCGGGCATGCGCCACCCGGTCTCCAGGAGGACACTGAT
>JAUWTO010000249.1 GCA_030614685.1 Candidatus Aminicenantota bacterium | reverse complement strand
CTACGGATACGGTTATTCAGAAAGTGAGGAGAGGGGACAAGAAAAGCCTCATGGAGGTCTGCTCCGACGGTTTCGCCCTCATCCTCAAACTGCGGGACACCAGCGAATACGGCGATCCCGAGCTGCTGCGCCAGCGCATACTGGATCTCTTGGGCCGGATCGAACATGACGCCAAAGAGGCGGGGATCGAGTACGACGATATCCATCAGGCGATCTTCGCCTTGATCGCCTTCCTGGATGAGACCATCATCGCATCCGGATGGGTCCATAAGGAAAACTGGCTGTCCAAGCCCCTCCAGCTGGAGTTCTTCAACCGTTTCGATGCGGGCCAAGAGTTTTTCAACCGCCTGGAAAAGCTGCGCCAGCGAGCGCATTACCATGGAGACCTGCTGGAAATCTACTATTTTTGCATGGCACTGGGATTCAAAGGGAAGTATCAAGTGGTCGACCGGGAGAAGCTTCGGGCGATCATCGAAGGGACCTACACGGATCTGAGGCAGCTGAAAAAGAGGGCCACGGACTCACTGTCTCCCCACGGCGACAGGAAAGAGGAATTCATCGAGGTCGTGACCCGGGAGGTCCCGATCTGGGTCGTGATGGTGACGGCGGTCGCTCTCGGTTTTTTCTTTTACCTTGCCATGACGTTTCTCATAGGCGGAGCCGCCGGCCGGGCTCTCGACCTCATCAGTAGGATCATTTGACACCGTGATTACCGGCTGATGGAATGCAGGACGGATCGAGAAAACAAGCATGCTGGAATGACTGGAATGAAAGGTGACGCATGAAAATATTTATGCTGTTATTGAGAAATAAAAAATTGCTGGGTGGGCTGGGATTCATCCTGCTGGTTCTGATCATCCTGCGCGGCGGGGCGATCCTGAAGCTGAGCATGAACACCCGCATCCTGATCATCATCGTTCTGCTCTTTGTGGGGATCCTCTATCTGCAGATCAGGGCGATCCAGGCAAGACGCGGGGCCGCTATGCTCGAACAGTCCATACAGGCCCAGGCGGATCAGCAGAAGCTGGGCATGCGTCCCGAAAAAAGGGAAGAGATCGACAGCCTGAAATCGGAGCTGACGGCTGCCATTGAGTCCCTGAAAAAAACCAAGCTGGGAAGGGGCCGCAGTGGCACCTCTGCCCTGTATGCTCTGCCCTGGTATATGTTTATCGGGCCACCGGCTGCCGGAAAGACCACCGCCATCATCAACTCCGGGCTGGAGTTCCCCTACGGCTCGGACATCAAGGGAGTGGGGGGGACCCGCAACTGTGACTGGTTCTTTTCCAACTCCGCCATACTGCTGGATACGGCGGGCCGCTACACCACGGAGGAGGATGATCGGGAAGAGTGGCATGCGTTTCTCGACATCCTCAAGAAATACCGAAAACGCCGCCCCATCAACGGCGTGCTGGTCGGGGTTGCCATCACGGATCTGGTCGGTGCCAGCGCTGAGGACATCGAATGGCATGCCAAAAACATCCGACGCCGCATCGAGGAGCTGGTCCAGAAGCTGGGTGTCCGCTTCCCGGTCTATCTGGTGTTCACGAAATGCGACCTGCTCCAGGGTTTCGTCGAGCTGTATGAAAACATGAGCCGTAAAGAGCGTGAGCAGATCTGGGGTTCCACCTTCTCCCGGGAGCAGAGGGCCCAGGACCCCCGGGAGCTCTTCAACCGGGAATTCGAGGTCTTACTGCGCGCGCTCTATGATTTTCGCCTGAAAAGGTTGAGCGGACCGACCAAGTCGGATCTGCGCAGCCAGCTCTACATCTTCCCCATGGAATTCGCTTCCGTTAAGGACAACCTGGGCCATTTTATCAGCCTGCTCTTCCAGCCGAATCCTTATCAGGAAAACCCGTTTTTCCGCGGCTTTTACTTCACCAGCGGGACGCAGGAAGGGGTGCCCATCGACCTGGTGATCCAATCGCTCGCTCGGCAGTTCGACCTTCCGGCGGGCATGCTCAGCGAACCCGAGATAGAAAAAAAGAGCTACTTCATCAAGAGGCTGTTCACCGATGTGATCATCCCCGACCAAAACATGAGCATGCAGACCTCGGGAGCGGCGGTCCGGCGCAACCTCGTCCGGATCGGCACGGTGGCGATATCGGCGCTGGCGCTGGGACTCTTCATCATCGGTGTCATGCAGGGGTTCATCCGCAGCCGGGTGGAGCTGAGCGGGGTCAAGAACTCCGCCGCGCTGATGGAGAGGGTGCGCTGGGATTCCAGTGCTGCTCTGGTCTCGAACTTCACCTACCTGGACCGCCTGCGGGAGCAGCTGGCGAGGCTGATGGAACACGAAGACGGGCCGCCGGTGGCCCGCTTGGGGATGTACCGCGGCAACACGGTCCTGCCTCCGGCCCGGGAGCTGTACTACGACCGTTTCAAATTCTTTGCCGAGAGAGTCCTCTACCGGGGCCTGCTGCAAAAACTGATGGATTACGGAACCGGCGCTTCCTATCCTCCGGGGAAGGTCAAGGACTATCTCCGGGCCTATCTCCTGATCAGCTCGGAGATAGCGCGCCTGGAGGAGGACCCCTCGTACCGGGAATTCCTCAAACAGCATTTCCTGGTCATCCTCGATGAGGCCTATGCGCCTCCCGCCGTCCCCGAGGACAAGTATGTGGAACTGCGTCCTCTGATGGAGCGCCAAGTCGAGTTTTATGTGCAGAACCTCGGAAAAGAGGGGATTCCCGGCTATGAGAGCGATTCCCGCCTGATCCGGCAGGTGAGAAACGCCATCCTGATGCATGAGAGAGACAGCGTCGAAAGCGTTTACGCCGAGCTGAAATACGATCCCCGCGCGGCACAGTATTCCTACATCACCCTGTCCAATGCGGTCGGGGACAGGCGTGATGACCTGGTCACCAGTTCCGCTCGGGTGGCCGGCATCTTCACCAAAGAAGGCTATGAAGAATTCTTCGAAAAAGCTGTCTATGAACGTCTCAACCGCATGGGCAGGGAAGACTGGGTCATGGGTGAGGTTGGGCCTCAGACAGGCGCCGAGCAGCAGAACACCGAGGAACTGGCAAGAGAGATAAAACGCTTGTACTTCAGGGAGTATGCAGAGCAGTGGTGGGAGTTTCTGCGGGCCGTGGAGTACAAACCGTACGACAACCTCATGAAAGCCACCAACGCTCTGAAGACCTTCGGGGATCCGGATGAGTCTCCCATGGTCAAGCTGGTGGAGATGGTCTCCGTACAGACGCAGTTCGTCCCCCTGGCGGGAGAAGCGGGCGGGATCCTGGACAAGAGCAGAGAGAAGATCGGGGATTTCTTGGAAACGGGGGAGGGCATATCGGCCTATGATCAGCAGTTGATGCGGGAGCTGACCCTGGCTTTCCAAGATATCCATGATTTGAGCCCCGGCCCGGGAGAAGGCGCCTCCGAAGCGCTCGCCGGGATCCTGGGTCAGTACATTTCCGTCAGCAGCCTGCTGGAATCCATGCTGGACGATCCGGAGACCAAGGCCAAGGACTTTGCCGCCAAGGTGCTCTCGGACGGTACCGGTGAGCTTCCCCTGGCTGTGACCACCATCCGCCTCAACCTGAGCAAACTCGATTCCCCGGCGCGCCGGGCCATGTTCGAACAGCCCCTCATCCAGGTCTGGCAGGCTCTGCTCGATGACGCACAGAAGGAGCTGAATTCCCTGTGGGCCGATAAAGTCTACGAAGAATACCAGAACAAACTCGGGGACTACTATCCTTTCAATCGAGAAGGAAGGGATGCCACCATCG
>JAUWTO010000003.1 GCA_030614685.1 Candidatus Aminicenantota bacterium | reverse complement strand
GGATTGGGATGCCTCGACCGGATCGGCGAGCTGGCCGCTCCCTTTGGCTCACGGGTTCTGCTCATCACCAGCCTGGACCGCCGCGACCCAGAAAATTACACCACCATAGTGGATTCGCTGAACAGAGCCGGGGTCGAGATCGCCGGACAGACGGCGTCCGCCCGCCCCAACCCCCAGAAATACAAAAAACAGGGGTTTTTATAGAAACACAAAAATGGGGTGTGGTCATTTAACCGGGTTAAATTGGACCACTCCCATTTTTTCGCCACTCCCCTTTTTTCCCCTTTTTTTCTCCCCTTTATATTATCCCCAATTTTGTCTAAAATCAGGCTATGGAAAAACTGAAAGACCATGCACGGGAACTGATCGACACCTTCAAGGGGAGCGATTATATATATGGACCAGGGTGCCTCGACCAGATCGGTGGACTGGTAGCCCCATTCGGATCACGGGCCCTGCTCATCACGAACCTGGACCGCCGTGACCCGAACAGTTATGCAGCCATCATCGATTCGCTGAGTAGTGCCGGGGTCGAGGTCACAGGACAGACGGCTTCCTCCCCCCCCAACACCCCGCGCGAGGACGTGCTGCGCATGCGGCAGGCGGTGCTGGATACGCAGCCGGACTTTGTGCTGGCTGCTTCCGGAGGCTCTGGGATCGACGCGGCCAAGGCGGCCGTGGTCCTGGCTGACCTGGGCGGTGAGTTCGATGAATACTTCGGCACGGGTAAGGTGACGGAAAAAATTCAGGATTCGGGGCGCACGATGCGCCCCTGCATCGGGCTCCAGACCGCATCCGGCTCCTCGGCCCATCTCACAAAATACTCCAACATCACAGACCTCGCCGCCCATCAAAAAAAACTCATCGTAGACGATGCCATCATCCCCCCGCGCTGCCTTTTCGACTACAGCCTGACAGCGACCATGTCACCCGACTTCACTCTGGATGGGGCCTTTGACGGGATCTCCCACTGCCTGGAGGTCTACTACGGGGCCCCTCCGGAGATCATCGACCTGGCAGAGGACATCGCCCTCTCCGGAATGGAGCTCACGCTGGCGTATCTCGAGAGATCGCTCATCGCTCCGCTTGATCTGGAAGCCAGGGAGGCGCTGGGCCTGGCTGCCGATCTGGGCGGCTACGCAGTCATGGTGGGCGGCACCAATGGGGGCCACCTGACGAGTTTTTCGCTGGTGGACATCCTCAGCCACGGCCGGGCCTGCGCCATCATGAATCCCTATTACACGGTGTTTTTTGCCCCGGCCATCCAGAGGCACCTGAAAAAACTGGCCGGTCTCCTTCTCCACTATGACCTGATTGCGAGCGGAGTGGCGGCTCTATCCGGACGCGAACTGGGGGAGGCCGTGGCACAAGGGCTGATGGCCTTCGGCCGAAGAGTCGGCTATCCCACTCACCTGAAAGAGGTCCCGGGGATGACAGAGGCGCACATCTCACGGGCACTGGAGGCCGCCAAGAATCCTCAGCTCGACATGAAACTCAAGAACATGCCGGTCCCGCTCTCAGCGGGGCTGGTGGATGAATACATGGGCCCGATCCTGGAGGCGGCCTATACGAAAGATCTTTCCCTGATCAGATCCATGGCATCGGATTGAGCATGAGCGCGACACAAGAGATCCTCTTAGATTTCGGGCGGCTCAAGATCCCGATACGGGTCCCCGAGTATGCGGAGGTCCTGGCCATGGGCCACGCCGAACCTTTGCCCGATCCGGCACAGGCCGTCCTGCAGGCCCTGCAGGAGCCAATCGGAGGCCCTCCCCTCGCCCAGCTCGTAGGCAGCAGGGTGGCCGCCAAAGCAGACGCCACCGCTGTAGTGGTGATATCCGACGACACGCGCCCCGTACCCTATTCCGGGGAGGAAGGGATCCTTTTCCCCCTGATCGACGAGATGATCAAGGCCGGCCTCGCCCCGGCCAACATCCGGCTGCTGGTGGCCACCGGGACCCACCATGCCATG
Source organism: Candidatus Aminicenantota bacterium (assembly GCA_030614685.1). Classification (GTDB taxonomy): domain Bacteria; phylum Acidobacteriota; class Aminicenantia; order Aminicenantales; family Aminicenantaceae; genus JAUXEH01. The sequence continues at coordinate 44,088 of JAUWTO010000003.1, read as the reverse complement.
AGCGAGGAATCTCTGCGGGCCTTTCTGGATCCGAGGATCTTTTCCCTCGGCGTCCCCATCCACAACCATGACTGCCGTAATCAGGACGAGCTGATATGCATCGGACACACGGAATTGGGAGGGGACATTTTCATCAATCGATTGTACATGGAGAGCGACATCAAGATCCTGACAGGCCTGGTCGAGAGCCATTTCATGGCCGGCGTCTCCGGAGGCCGCAAGTCCATCTGTCCCGGACTCCTGGCAGAGCGATCGATCCACATCCTGCACGCAGGCCCCATCCTCTCCTCACCGCTGGCCACCGATCTGGTCCTGGAAGGAAATCCGGTGCATGCAGAGGCCCTGGCTGTGGCCCGCATGGCCGGCTGCGACATGATCGTCAATGTCACCCTGGATTCGGCCTACCGTACGACCGGTGTGTTTGCGGGAGACATGGAAGAGGCCCATATTGCGGCGTTCAACAAACTCCAGACCTACGCCGGCATCCCCGTATTTCGAAAGTACGACCTGGTCATCACGCACGGCGGATTTGCGGGGATCAATCACTACCAGGCGGCCAAAGGTGGCCTGGTATGCGTCCCGGTACTGGAGCCGGGCGGGGTGTGCATCCTGGCGGGAAAGCACCCTGACAGCGATCCCATCGGAGGGCCGAAGTATAAGGCCATGATGCGGCTCCTGGGGGAGATCGGCCCGTACGAGTATCTGGGGGCGATCCTCGATCCCGACTGGACATTCGTACCAGATCAGTGGGAGGCCCAGATGTGGTCCCGCCTGTTCCAGGTCACTCCGCCCGAAAACCTGATCTACTGCACGCTCGACATTGCCCGCGACGACTTTCGATGGCTGCCCGGAACCGATGCCCGAACCCTGGTCCCCCATGCTCTGGACCTGGGAGCGCTCATCCAGGGATCGATCGACACAGCGATCCGGAAGCTGTCGGATAATCTGGGTCACCGCCCATCGATCGCGGTCCTCCTGGACGGACCCTACGGCATCCCCCTTCCGAGCCGATAAAGAGCGAGATCGCGGGGAGGCGCATACATCATCAGCCGTGTTGACGTGCCCCCTGCTTTTTATTACGATAGGGAAAGCGATCCGAATATTCCGATATCACAAGGACATTCAATGAAAAAAAACTTTCTCAGCATCAGCATTGCCCTTGTTTTCCTGGTCTCAGGCGGAGGACTTGTCTTGGCCGCCGCCCAGGGAGACACACCCCAGGCGCAGCTCCCTGTGCTGATCACGGCCTGCGGTCAGAGCCCGGATTCGAGCCTGCTCAAGGCCATCTTCATGCGCGCCAAACTCGAACACCCGACCCCGGCCTATGAATTGATCCTGGAGGCTGCACCAGAGGATCTCACAGCTGCATCCGATGCCGGGCGGCCGTTCAAGTCCATCATGATCATCATGGGAGCCAGCCTCAAAGGCATGGGGGCCGCAGGTATCGCCATCGAAGATGAGCTGGAGAGGACGGAAAAACTGGTGGAGGCGGCCCGCAGCCAGGGAATCTCCATCATTGGGGTCCACATAGGCGGTATGAAGCGCCGGGCACAGGGGGCCGACCCGGGGGACAACACCGACGAACGCAGCATCGACGCGGTGGCTCCCAACTCCGACTTCCTGATCATCAATCAGGACGGCGACTCGGACGGCCGCTTCACCACCATTGCCAACGAAAAAAATATCGCCATCCTGACGGTTGCCAAGAACCTCGACCTCCTGGAAGTCGTCAAGCAGATTTACGGACAAAAATATCCCCAATGATTTTCGGGTTTGTTTGACTAAATAGATGTAGGGAGCGAGAAGGGAAAGAATGGAAGCCGTACTGGAATATCTCACGCTGACCAAGATCATCGGGATATTCCTGTTCCTGGCCTCTCTATGGCTGCTGAGGATCTTCATGAAGAACGATCGGCGGAACCTTTTCAGGGGCGTGATCCTGTTCCTGTTCTTTCTACTGGTCCTGCTCTACCTCAATCAGAGCGATTCCAAGAAGCTCACGATCGCCGATGCCCGCGACATGATCTTTCCGGTCCGCGCCCTGGAGCTGAACTATCGCACGGTGCATGGAAAGGGGAGCGCCAGCCACATCACGACCTATTATTTCGACGATCCCCCGCCCCGCCTGGCTCTGACTCTTGACGATAATGGAACGCACCTCCACATCACCAATCCCGCGTCTCTCAACAAGGTGCTGCGCGCCCTGAATCTCCCGGAAGTAACACAGGGAGCACGCGAACTCGTCACCATCACCGGATCGCAGCTCCACGCGTCGCTCTACCGCTGGGAAGACTATGCCCTGGGTACCCTGATCGTGGAGAAGAAGGTCCACCAGAACAGGAGCACTCTGGAAAGCTACCCCTGCATCGCCAACATCCAGATCCTAAGGATCGGGAACTCCCCCCGTTAGCTTAAAACCTTATCGTTCCGCTCTCAGATTCCTGCCTGCCATTATCGGTTGATTTTCTTCGATACATACAATACATTAGACGCCTACCATGTCGTCCATGAGCATGTTCCAATCCACCCAGATCATCCTGGCCGTAATGGTCGTGACCTACGTCGTGATCAGGCTGCTCAAAGTCTCGACCGAGCTGGCCCTCTTTTTTGCCGCCCTGGCCGGTGCCCTGGCCGGCGGGGCGGGGATTCCAACGCGCCACATCGTAGAGGGCGCCTTCACCTATCTGGACATCATCCTGATCTTTGTGACAGCCACGCTGTTCATGAACCTCCTGAAGGAATCCGGTGGCGTTGCCTTTGTGATCAGGGGGATTCTGAGCCGATTTCATAGGCACAGGTCCGTGCTGTTCGTGCTCATCACCCTGCTCCTGCTCATTCCGGGGGCCCTGACCGGAGCCGGCAGTGTCACGGTGCTGATCACCGGGGGGATGATCGCGGTGGTGCTCCACTACATGGGAATTGCCAGACCCAGGGCAGCGGCCATCATCTTTATCCTGGCGGGGCTGAGTGCGGCCGCCCCTCCCGTGAGCCTATGGGCCATGCTGACAGCGGCCGGTGTCAACATGCCCTATGTCGGTTTTTTCCTGCCCCTGCTGATTCCCTGTGTGGTGCTGGCCCTGCTCACCATCTTCATCCTGGGATGGAAAGGGAGGCCCGTCGACCTGGAGAAGGCCCTCGCGGAACTGCCGGATGCGCCCGCAAAGATGAACTGGCTCAAGGTCATCCTGCCCTTCCTGGTGTTTTTTGCCTTTGTCCTGGCCGGCCGGATCTGGCCCCATTCTCTGCCCATCATAGGGCTCCCCATGATGTTCGTGGCAGCGGCGGCCGTGACCTTCCTGTTGTCTCCTGTCAAGCTCGATTTTTTGAAGGTCTCCCGTGAGACCATCCACCAGCTTCTTCCCCTCATCGGCACTCTGACCTGCGTGGGAATCCTGGTCCAGGTCATGACCCTGACCGGGGTTCGCGGGCTGATCGCGGTCACCATTGTCACCCTTCCACTGACCGTTGTCTTCCTTTCCCTGTCCGTGGTGCTGCCGGTATCGGAGGCCGTGCTGATGTGGGGGGCTGCCCCGGTCCTGGGGGTTCCCCTGGTACTGCTCTTCAACACCATCGGACTCAACCCGATCGTGGCCCTGGCCGGCATGAGCGTCATCTGGCCTCTGGGTGACGCACTCCCGCCTACGGCCATCATCGGGCGGCTGACCAAGGATACCGTAGGCATGGAAGAATCCTACGGCCGCATGCTGGCCTACTGCCTTGTCCCGGCCGTGCTCATTATTGTGACGGGGACGCTCATGGTGGTCTTCAGCAAGGAGCTTTCATTTTTGACCCTGCTGTAAATGCAGGCATAATTGTTGGATGAAAATAAACGTCTGAGGGAGAAACAACAGCGATGATCATCACCATCCTGTATTATGTTCTCATCGGTTTCATTGCGGGTCTGATCCTCTGGAACCTGTTCAAGACCAGGAAATGGCAGGATGAGCTTCTCTATGTCATCATCCTTATGCCCTTCATCCTGCGCCTGCTGCGGCTGAAGTGAGGAAGCAAGCGATGCGAGTGAATGTCCGATCTTTGCGGAAAGCGGGATTCCTGCTGCTGGGTGCGGCCCTCATGCTGTTGGCGGGGTTGAGTTTTTACAACAGCCGCCATCTCAAGGAGCCGGTGGTCCTGGGCCCGAGTGTTACAGAGGTCAAGAAGCTGAGCGATTACTTCGAGGGCCTCGAGGGCACCATCAACGATGCCAATGTGTATGTCCTGGAGGGTCAGGAACCAGGCGGCAGTGTTCTGATCCTGGGCGGCACGCACCCGGAAGAGCCGGCTGGGCGGTTGGCGACCTGGATCCTGGCAGAAAACGCGGTGCTGGAACAAGGACGGCTGTTCTTGATCCTCTCCGCCAACCGCAGCGGGACTACGGTCACGCGCCTGGGTGGGGCCTACCCCCCGGATTACAGCATCGAGACACCCTGGGGGGAGCGCACCTTCCGCATGGGCGACCGCTGGTCCAACCCGCTCGATCAGTGGCCGGATCCCGAGGTCTATATCCACTATCCCAGCCGGCAGGAGCTGGCCTATATGGACATCCGCAACCTCAACCGCACCTGGCCGGGCCGGGCCAACGGGACGCTGACAGAAAAGACCTGCTTCGCAATTATCCAGATGATCAAAGAGGAAAAGATCGACATTGCCATCGACCTCCATGAGGCCGAGCTCCAGTACCCGGTGATCTCCGTCATCGTGGCTCACGAAAAGGGCCAGGATCTGGCAGCCATGACCTCCATGATGATCTCGGGCATGGGGGGATTCGACCTCGGCATGGAAAACTCTCCCCACGCGCTGCGCGGGCTGTCCCACCGGGAGATCGGAGATCACACGGACGCCATCTCACTCCTGCTGGAAGCACCCGAACCCATGCTGGACGCTACGCGGGGCCGCACAGACCGGAAGCTGCTGCTGGAGGGCAAGGACGAGTTCGTGGTCAAGGCCGGGGAGCATGGGCTGCTCTTCGAGAAGATCGACGAGAACGGCTGGCCCATAGATGTGAGAGTGGGCCGCCACTGCTCTGCCATCCTGCAGATCCTGGAGCTCTGGACAGAGGATCACCCCGAGCGGGGAGTGGTCGTCACCAGCGTCCCTCGCTATGCCGAAGTGATTGAAAACGGCACCGGCGCCTACCTCCATGACCACCGTAAGGTCTCCCCCGCCAGGCTCCGCTTCGAATAACGAGAACCATTTTCCGGATTTTTCCGTATCTCTCAATGAAGAGAGAGAGCTGGACGGAGGAGTCCATGCTTAAGAACTACATCAAGATCGCATTCCGGAACCTGTTTCGCAAGAAACTCTATTCCTTCCTCAACATAACCGGGCTAGCAATAGGCCTCGCCTGCAGCATTCTGCTCCTGTTCTACATCCAGGACGAGCTCAGCTTCGACCGCTTTCACGAGAAGGGCGACCGCCTCTATCGGCTCGAGTCCGACCTGTCCACCTCAGACCGCACATATGAGGCCCGACTTCCTGGCATCCATCGCCACCCTGAACCTGAAGCCCTCGGGAAATGCCGTCCAGTTTCAATCCATCCGGGCGGCCCTGGCCGAACCAGTGAACTCCCTGCGCTACGAATAGCCAGATCCGCGGCCGCAGCGGTCGGAGGTGTCTGAACTCCGAATGGATCAGAAAACCGACTCTACGAGCCAGTTGAGCCCCACGATCAGGATAGCGACCGGCACGGCCACACGCAGCCACCAGTAGAGCCACTTGGGAAACGGTTTCCCGCTTCCCGCTGACAGCTCCTTGAGCGCCTCGGCCCGTCGAAAACACCAGGCCGCGGTCACCACGGCCAGCAGAGATCCCAGGGCCTGCATGCCCGAGCCGAAGGTGAGGTCCCAGGGGATGAAAATTTTATAGTTGATCATGGGCGGTATGGCCAGTACAAACACCACCCCGCAGGCCAGGATCACGGCCTTCCTGCGGACCAGGCGCGTGTTATCCACGAGTCCCCCGACCAGCACCTCGAAGGCAGCCACATCGGAGAGGAAGGCGGCCCCAAAAAGGCCGGTAAAAAACAGCAGCCCGAACAGCCAGCCAACCGGCATTTGCTCAAACGTCAGCGGCAGGGTGGTGAAGATCAGGCCCGGCCCTGACGCGGGCTCAAGCCCGAACGCAAACACGGCCGGGAAGATGGCGAAGCCGGCCAGTATTCCGGCCAGGGAGGCACTGATCCCGGTTAAGACGGCGTTGCGGGGGATGTCAGCACTGCGGTCGAGATACGAGCCGTATATGACCATGAAGGTCCCGCCCAACGACAAAGAAAAGAAGGCCATGCCCAGGGCGGCGGCCATGACGCCGGGAGTGAGGTCATGGAAGCGGAAGCTCCCGATATACCACTTGATGCCCTCGGCGGCACCCGGAAGGGTCAGGGAGCGCACGATAAGGATGATCAGTATGAGGAACAAGGCCGGCACAATGACCTTACTGGCTCGCTCGATCCCCTTCCTCAGCCCCTTGACCAGGATCAGGCCGCAGACGCCGATGACCAGGGCAGTCATGAGCAGCTGCAGACCGAACGAGGTGGCATCAAAGCCGGAGGCGGGCGGCAGGATGGCGCTCGGATCGAAGTCAAAGCCCAAGGGCTTGGCCACCTGCCCCAGCGCGTGGAAGGCTACCCAGCCCAGGGCATTGGAGTAGTAACCCGTGGCAAAGAAGACGATGCCGAACAGGAAACCGCCCACATACCTGCCCCCGGGAAATCCTCCCCGCTCAAAGGCCCCCAGGGTGCCGCGTCCTGTGAAGCGGCCCAGGGACCACTCCGCCATGAGCGCCGGGATGCCGATAAAGAACATGACCGCCAGGTAGAAGAGCACGAAGGCCGCTCCCCCGAACCTCCCCGCCATGTAGGGAAACCGCCAGATTGCGCCCAGGCCGACCGCGGCCCCGATCATGGTCATGAGCAGACCAAAGCGGGAGGTAAAGGTTTCGCGGCTGGAGGGCTGCGGGGAATCGCTTTTCATGGGGGCTGACCGGGTCCTGCACGAGTGCAGGCCTTACTCGTCCTCCCAGCCATGCAGGCGGTAGTATTCTTCGACCATGCGCTCGATATCGACGATGGAGCCCTGTGTCGGCCCTGTCGGCAGGGATTCCTTCCGGAACCGCTCGGGCAGTGTGTCGTCCGCACGCCTGATCCCGAAGCGCCGGTTGAGGCGGCGGTCCCTCTGGACGGCCTCACCCAGGACCTCCTCGAGGGATGCAGCTGTGTAGTCCACACCGGTTCCGGCCGTGAGCAGGGAGGCCGCGTTCTCCAGGTCCAGGATGTCCATGCACAGTCCGATGTTCTTGCACATGGTCAGGCAGTCGGTGAGCAGCGCGATCTTCTCCGAATAGGTAACGAGCACGGCCTTGCCCTCCTCCTCCATGCGCATGGCCGCCTTCTCGGTCCCGAAGCGCTCCCTGGCCTCGTCCTGCAGGTCGGTGAGCTCGAAGTAAGGTTCGGCCCTCAAATGGTCGGCTCCCCGAGAGGCTATGGCATAGGTCAGGCCGTAGGCCTTGATTCCCCGGGGATCTCCGCAGATGATGTCCAGTCCCTTGACCTGCATGACCAGCTTCTGGGCCTCCTCGCCGAAATCCCGAGACAGCCGGGTCGCACCCTGGGCCAGGCGGTCACCCAAATCCCGGCGGTGGATGATCATGTCCACGGTCGAGCGGACGGCTTCCGTATCGCCCCAGCGCAGCTCCAGGCCGTCCAGGTCTTCAGGCTTCACCAGTCCTTTTTCCTGGCACTCCATGATCCAGCCGATCACCTCGGCTGTGGATATGGAATCCAGCCCGGCCTGGTTGAGGACAGCGTTCATCTCCAGCGCAAAGGCGAGGTCGCGGCATCCGAGCCGGGAGGTGAAGCTGCACAGAGTCTCGAACTCTGGTCCTTCCGCCTCATATTCATTCGTCACATAGTAGCGCGAGCAGTGGAGGTTGCAGTTGTAGCAGGCTTTGTTTTTAACCTTGTAGCGCTCCGCCAAAGTCTGCCCCGAGACCTCGTCCACATAATCGCACACCCCCTCCTGGAAGTGATTGGTGGGCAGGATCCCGATGCCGTTCAGGTCCTGCATCAGCATGGTGGTCCCCAGGCGGTACCTTTTGTCGTACTCGCAGTGCTCGAGGATCGCCCGTTCCAGATTCCTCGTCTGCTCCAGAAAACCCAGGGTGTCCGCCACCTCCAGAGATCTCTTTCCCCGCACGGCCACAGCCTTGAGGCGTTTGGCTCCCATGACTGCGCCCATACCGGTGCGGCCGTTGACCCGGTTCCCGCTGGATACGATGGCGGAATAGAGCACCTCGTTCTCTCCGGCCGCCCCGATGCCCGCCACCTGTACGCTGTAATCCCGGTGCGCCTTCCGGATCGAGGAGGTGGTCGAGGCCACACCGAGTCCGGCATATCCCGGGCAGTCGATAAACTCCACTCCCTCATCCGTGATCCAGAGATAGAGCCAAGCATCGGCCCGACCGCTGATGATGATCTGGTCGAACCCCGTCATCTTCATCTCAGCGCCGAACTGGCCACCGGCTGCTGAGTCTCCCAGAATTCCGGTTAGCGGGGACTTGGCCGTGACCGTGTAGTAGGCGGAGGCCGGGAGCAGAGACCCGGTCAAAGGCCCCACGCCAAAGATGAGGGGGTTGTCAGGGCCCAGCGGATCGCAACCGGGGTCGAGCTCCTCATCCAACCGCCTTGTGTTGGCGGCCCGGCCGCCGATCACCGATTTCATCCAGCCGGGGTCGATCTCCTCGATCTCGAATGTCCTTCGGGTGAGGTTCACGCGGAGGAGGCGGCCCCCGTAGCCGTACCTAAGCCGCGTCATTTAGGGAATCTCTCGACATCCGATGCTCTCACGTCTTGTCCAGATCCTGGCTCTCCTCTGCCGGGCTGCGCGCTGCCCACTCTTCTCTGAGTTTCTGTCCCAACCGGCTGAGGTAAAAATGCCTCCGTTCCTGTGGGTTCATGCCGCGGGTTGCCTTGTGGATATTCTCAAAAGAGGGCCGCTCTCCCTCCTCGAACAAGATGGCCTTTTCCGTGCACGCCTTGACACATTTGGGATCGCCGCCGCACAGGTCGCAGATGTAAACAAACCCCTGGAATTGAGTGACGGCCCCGATGGGGCAGGCTTTTTCACAAGCCCCGCACAGCGTGCAGACCGTGGGGGAACAAATCACCTCGCCGTTGCTGCCCAGCGAAAGTGCGTTCTCAGGGCAGACCATGCAGAACCGCTCCTCGCACTGCTGGCACACGACCGGGCCGTCGATGCCTGTCTCATACAGGTGGACCACCTTCAGGCGCGCCAGCTCGGGATTGATGCGGCCGGTGTGGAAGAACGCACAGGCCGCCTCACAGCGGCGGCAGCCGGTGCAGCGGCTCAGGTCCACACGGATCATGTCTGTCTTTCCTCAGGAGTTTTCTACAATCTCGAGCCGGAACTGCACAAGGCCTTTGGGATCGGGGCAGGAGAAGGTTGATAGATTGCGCACCCAGTGGCCCTCGTCCAACCTGTCTTTCTCGGCCAGGATGGGAAAGACCGGCATCATGCTCTGTAGGGCCCAGATGCAGATGTGCTCTCCCTCAGGAACCGTGAGCTTGGATCCCTCTACAAAGAAGTGATCGCCCACCTGCATGGGGAGGTTGCAGTGCCCGTCGATCCGATCCACGCTCACCTTGATCTTCGCCATTCCGATCCCTCCTCTAGATGATCCATTATGCCCTGAATAACGCACGCAAGTCTTCCAGATTGCGCTCCGCGTCTGATAAAGCCCACTGATTGTAACTGCTGCCCAGGGGAATGGCAAGCCATAAGGGATCCAAGGTCGGGCACCTTACTCGGACTTCAATCCATCCAAAATCGACATGAACCTGGCATTGGCCTTAAGCCGGTCGAAAATGAGCCAGGCCCTGAGAAAGATCATCCAGAAAATCCAACAGGGCATCCTGTCAAACTGATGAGCGGCGGAAGGCTGGCTGGTTTTCAGGGAATGTGTTTGACATGGTTTTTCCCCTCTGGTATACAAAGGCTTAACTCAGAGAGAGAACCGCGTGAACAAAAAGACATCCGATGTGGTTTTGGTCGGAATGGCGCTGTTCGCTATGTTTTTCGGTGCCGGCAATCTCATCTTCCCGCCTTACATGGGATTCCAGTCCGGTTCCCTGTGGTCCATCTCCCTCCTGGGTTTTTTGATCACCGGCATCGGCATGCCGCTCATGGGCATCATTGCCGCGGCCCGGGCGGGGGGCACGATCGAGCACCTGGCCGGCCGGGTGGGCCCGAGGTTCGCACGTGTCCTGAGCATCGTCGTCATCATGGCCATAGGGCCGCTCCTGGCCATCCCCCGGACGGCCGCCACCACATTCGAGATGGGTGTCCGGCCCAACTTGCCCTGGGTGCCTCCGGCCGTTTCATCAGTGGTCTTTTTTGTTATCACACTGTTCTTCGCGCTCAACCAGACCACGGTAGTGGACAAGATCGGCAAATTCCTGACCCCGTTCCTGCTTGTAACCCTGGTGACCATCATCGTCAAGGGCATCGTCACGCCCCTGGGCCCTCTGACCCCAGGGGTCCTCGACAATCCCTTCTCCTCTGGATTCCGGGAAGGATACCAGACGATGGATGCCATGGCCTCCATCGTGTTCGCGGAGATCATCATCGTGGCGCTGGTCTACAAGGGCTATAGGCAAGTCCGGGACCAAGTCAAGCTGGCGTCCCTGGCCGGGGTGATCGCCGCTACCGGCCTCGGCCTGGTCTACGGGGGGCTCATGTACCTGGGAGCCACCTCCCGCGGCCTCTTTGCGGCCGACATCGAGCGCACCGCCCTGCTCATCGGCATCGCCCAGGGCATCCTGGGAAGCGCCGGTAAGGTCGCGCTGGGGCTGGCTGTGTCCCTGGCCTGCCTCACAACCTCCGTCGGGCTCACCGCGACCGTGGGCGATTATTTCAACGGCATCACCAAAGGGAAACTCAAATACAAGCCGATCTGTATTGCCACCGTGGTCTTCAGCGGCGTCTTCTCTACCGTGGGGGTCACCAAGATCGTGCAGGTCGCCGTGCCGCTCCTCGTCCTGGTCTATCCCGTGGCCATCATCCTGATCCTGCTGACCATGGTCGGAAGGAAGGCGATCTCCCGCTCCATCTACACCGGGGCCATAAGCGGCGCCCTGGCGACCAGCGTGTTCGATGCTCTCACCGCGGCCGGTCTCCCCATCACGGCCATCAACGAACTCCTCGCCAGGATTCCCCTCGCTGATGCGGGATTCCCTTGGATCCTGCCAGCCCTACTGGGCGGGATCGTCGGAGCATTCTTCATCAAGCGCGAAGAGCAACAACAGGCCCCTGAATAGAACTACATAAAGCCGCATCAATTCCGCAATCCACGTAGAATAATTCCTCTTCCACACCTAGCTCCCCTGAAAATATATTCCATAGCTCCCTAAATGTTAGGCAGATTGTGTTCCAGATATTTATCAGGGATTGAAAAAAATTATTGGAATGGGGACGTGTCCTCAGGCCAGGACAGATGACACACAAGTGGTGAAGGTAGTCTTGGAGCGGAACACAAAAAGTATCAGATGCTGCCTGCATCATGAGGATGCCTTAAGCGCAAGCTGTGGAAAAGGAGCAGGGCGATCACAATCGCCAGATAAACCAGGCCCAGGATAATGAAGGTCAGGCTCTGTTCACGAACTCGACGGTAGAGTAAGCCCTGGCCGGGTAGAGGCAGGGGCTGTGGATCCCAGGCAAGCCCGTACTCGTCGGCCAAACCTCGGATGTAAAGCAGGTGGATCACGGGGATGCCCCGGGCAGCCATGGCAAAGAGCATGCCCTGTTGTTCCGGTGGCGGGAAGCGGTGGATGCGGGCAACTCCCGGCTTGACCTCCAGGATGAGAGAGTCTGTACCCATATTGGCATAAGTCCCGCCGATGTTTACGAAGGCCCGGATGGTCGCTCCCTCGGCTCCAGCCTCGAGAAACTGAGTGCGGAGGACGATATTTTTTCCCAGATCCGGTTCCCGAATGATCATCAAGCCGCTCGCCGCCATGGCCTCCTCAAGGATCGAACGCCCCTCCAGTGCCATGTTGGCCCCCACGTCGCTGTCTCCACCCAGGGAAACGGCCACAGGCTGGCGGTGGACCAATCCCAAGTCCTTCAGGCACTCCAGCATAATAAGCAGGTGGAATCTTGGATCATTGGCCCCCCACTGGGAAGCACCCAGGGATGGGATGAGCAGGGCATCGACCTCCATGGCTGAAGCAGCGCACAAGGTCGCGACGATCAAGGCGGGGAAGGAGCCGGACGCACCTACGGCAATGGTATCGCCTCGGTGTACTCCGGCCTCGTGCAACAGCAGAACGATCAGCCCGGCAGAGTTGGGATTGGTGGTCGTGCGCTTGGCCGCAAGCTGCCCCACCGAGGTGGTGGTCGATGAGTATTCGCTGCCGATCAGTCCGGTTTGATTTAGGTCTATCTTGGGATCGATGGATAGACCAAGACCGAGTCGGCATTCACGAAGGGCAATGGTGGCCTGAGTCATCTTTTCTGATGCCCGAACCATGGTGGAATGCAGATCGGCAGGTCCGGGAAAAGGTGCGATGTAGACCAGGGCCAGGAACACCACACTCACGATCAGAAGCCACACAAAGACCGGCGAAGAGCGGCCTACGCCCCTATGGCCCATGCCAAAATCCTCACGATCACATAGACGGCCAAGGCCACAGTCAGAAGGGACGCCAGAGTGGGGACGGCCTTCTGTTTGTCCAGGTTGTTGGCCAGGAGTCCGGGTATGACCCAGCCGATGATGCGGACCTCAACCATGGCCGGGATTAGGCGCGGTGCGAAAAGCAGCACGAGCTGGGAGAAAAGCGCCCCCAGGAGGAGGAGGAGAACAAAGCGCCGCTTGCCAAAGAGGATGAGGTGCCGGGAGAGCAGGCGGTACGCCCCGAGGGCGGCAAAGGCCACGGCCACGGTGGCGGCCACGGTGAGGGGTTGGTCCAGAAACAAAGCAAAGTAGGCCGGGACAATGATCCCGCCCGGGTAGACATCCGTGATCTCCACATAGAGGAGGGCGACCACAATGCCGATGAAGAGGGTCTCATACAGCACGGGGCTCTCCCTCCCTATCCCAATACTCCACCAGCTCTCTGCCGGCGCCACCCATGTTGCCCATGCCGAGGACAAGGGCGGGGGCCAATACATTTGCGGTTAAGGCAGACATGATACCTTCGGGCCGGGCGCTCTTAAGAATAACCGGTACCAGGCTGCTGCGATCTCCACTCAGCCGCCTCTTGAAGGCCCGGGCATGAGTGCCGGTCACGTAGAGCTCCTGTAGATCCGGAAAATTCCCGGCTCGGAGCGCCTCCATCCACTGCAGTGTGCGGTCGCCGCGGTCACGGCGCAGATGAAGCAGCCCGATGACGGGCTTCCCGTTGATCAGGCCCAGAGCCGTGAGTTTATCCAGCACCAGACGCGTAGAATCCGGGTCGTTGGCCGCAAAGGCGTTCACACAATCCCAGACCGGGCCGTCTGGATTCGGCTGCCACCTCCAAATCCTCAGCCCGCCCAAATCCGGGAGAGATTTTTGGATGCCCTGGTCGGCAAGTTCCCGATCGATGTTCAGGAAATCCGTGACCGTCTGCACCAGCCGCACATTGGACTCAAATCGCAGCATGTTCTGCGCGGATCCCTCTTTGACTGTGCGGATCTCCGATCCCAGCCGGGAGGCCGCTTCCCCCCAGACCGGCATCATCTCCTCATCCAGGACAAACACCGTGCAGTCCGGTCCGATGGCCGCGGCCAGGCAAAGGGCAGCGGACTGTTGGGTTGGCCCCCAATGTTCCATATGGTCGCGGCGCGCGTTGGTTATCAGGAGGATGTTCGGCTTAAAGATCCGATGGCTTTCGATGTTCAGGGTCTCTGGCCGGATGCTCATCAACTCAGCCACGACCACATCGGCGGACAGATCCGTGGCCCTCCGCATGACCTTGAGCTGCTCCAGGACGGATGGCCTTCCCCGGCGGTTGAGCTCGACCTCCGAACCATCAGGAAGGAGCAGCATGGGCCGGGAGCCGGTGGTCTTGGCAAGCACCTTGAAGCCGCCTTCCCTCATGGCTGCCGCCAGAAGGCGTGTGACGCTGGACTTGCCCCGGGCGCCGGTGACACAGATCCGGAGGGCCAGGCGCTTACGGCTTCGTTGCACGCGCTGGGATTCCACGGCATAGAACAACACCAGGGCCGCAAGACAAGCGGTGACGACTATGAGCTCTCGGATTGGTCCCTCCAGGAAGCGCTTCTCTCTAATTGCATGGATTATCAGGATGACCCATTATAACTGAATCATTGCTCAATAAAAACACTGGGGGACCTCCCCCAGTAATAATTTCAATTGCGCTCCGTGGTCGTTATGAGTACATTCACTGCAGAGGAGAAATCAGGATGAAGAAACGCTGTGAATGGGTTCCCGATGGTTCCTACTGCACAGATTATCACGACAGGGAGTGGGGAGTGCCGGTGCATGATGACGGCCTGCTGTTCGAACATCTGATCCTGGATGCATTCCAGGCCGGCCTGAGCTGGGAGATCATCCTCCGCAAGCGGGAAAATTTCAGGAAGGCCTTCGAAGGCTTTGATGCCAAGAAGATCGCCAACTACAAATCCGACAAAATCGAAAGCTTGCTGCAGGACGCGGGCATCATCCGCAACCGGCTGAAGATCGAGGCAGCCATAAAAAACGCTCAAGCTTTCCTCAAAGTGCAGGAGGAATACGGGAGTTTCGATACCTATATATGGGGATTCGTTGGGGAAAAAACCATACACAACACATGGAGATCACTCCACGACCTCCCTGCCAAGACCCCCGAGTCAGAAGCCATGAGCAAGGACTTGAAGAAGCGAGGATTCTCCTTTGTGGGGCCGACCATCTGCTATGCCTTCATGCAGGCCGCGGGCCTGGTCAATGACCACACAACGGATTGTTATCGACATAAAGAGCTGTCAGGGTAGGCAGACTACGCGTTATACCATTTTGAAAAGCCAAATCCCCTACGTTAGGTGCGGCGGTCGGCGACCTGCCTGATACCCTCCAGGAGCATATCCACTTCCATGTGGTTGATGTACATGTGGGTGGAGACGCGTACACCGTAAGTGCCCTTCTGCTTGCTGCCTACGGTGCGGATCACGATGTTGTACTTCTGGCGCACGTACTCAACGATGTCGAGCGGCTCCACACCTTCGATGGAGAACGCGGTCAAACCGCCGCTGAGGTAGGGATCCTCCGAGGTATGGAGTCTGGCTCCCTGTATGGACTTCAGCTCCTGCTTGAAATATCCGGCCAGGGATTTGACCCGTTTCTCGATCCGGGTCTTGCCGATGTAGTTCTGGAAGTCGACAGCCTCTCCCAGGGCGATGATGAGTGCCACCGCCCGCTGGCTCAGGGTCTCGAACTTGCGGGCGCTGCCGGGATTGTCCCATCCGGACGTGCAGATGGTGGGCCAGAGCTTGTCCTGAGCCTCCTTGCGCACATAGAACACGCCCGCTCCCGTGGGGGCCCCCAACCATTTGTAGGGGCTGGTGGCATAGAAATCCACTCCCAGGTCGTGCATGTTGAGGTCGAGCATGCCGATGCCGTGCGCGCCGTCGGCCACCACCAGCAGCCCCTTCTCGTGCGCCATCGTGCACAGCTCTTTGAGGGGCGCCATAAGGCCGGAGATAAAGACCGTGTGGCTTACACTGATGATGCGTGTCCTCGGCGTGATGGCCCTCTCGAAGGCACCCACAAACTCGTCCACACTCTGGGGTGGGAGCCCGATGGGCACCTCTGTGACCTTGATGCCGTAGCGCTTCTCCTTGATTTTCCATGGGTGGGTGCCGCCGGGATGCTCCATGGATGACATCAGGACCTCGTCGCCCGCCTCCATGTCCAAGCCATGGGCCACGAAGTTCATGCCTTCGGTGGTGTTGCGGACGATTGCCACCTCGTCTTCGGAGGCCCCTATAAAGGCGGCCACCTTTCCTCGCACTTCTTCCTCCTGCATGGGCAGGGAGGTATACACATCCACAGGATGAGTGGCCTGCACCTTAAAAGCCTTGATGAGTGTGTTGAACACCGGCTTGGGCATGGGCCCTACGGTGCCGTTATTCATCATGATGAGCCCGTCCTGGAACATGAATTTGTCGCGGATGGAGTCCCAGTAGCGGCCGTCCGGGGCCAAGTCGCGGAGGTATTTCCGGTCAAGCTCTGTGATGCTCTGGTAGATGCCGGCGTTGAGTTTGTCCAGCGCAGCCACCGAGAGGGCCGATCCCGCCATCATGTATTTTACGAAATCCCTGCGGGATAGAAACGAAGTCTGTTGGGGTTCCGGGGCGCTCACAGTCTTGTTTCCTTGATGCTCAGCTCGGCCAGGCTCATGTTGCCCAGCCCCCGCTTGTGGGCATGGGTGATGGCGATGATGTCCTTGGCCTCGATATCCCACAGCGTCGTGCAGTAGGCGTCCACCGACACCCGGTTCACACCGGCGATGACCTTGTGCGGCTTGATGATGTCGCCGGGCCCCATGGGCCCGTTGGTTATGATGAACTCGGTGGCGTCCACGACGCAGAGATCCGGTTTGATCAGCGTGTTAAGGTCCACAATGCACTGCTCCAGGTGGCGGATGGCGTTTACGTCCGTGGTCCAGTTTTCCTTGTGGAACTTGCTGCGATTGTTGACCCGGTAGTTCAGCCCCATCAAGTTTTTCATGGTGCCCGTGAACTTGTTGCCGGCATGGTCTTTGGTGATGGGGATGTCGATAAACACGTCGTTGTTGTAGAACTCCTTCATGATCATGGCCTCGTCCAGAGAGGCGCCGTTCGTTACTTTGACCGTCTTGAAGTCAGCCTCTTCGGAGGCGATAAGCTTGAGGCTCGCGCCCTCTTCTTTGAGCACCTTATCCAGTCCTGTAGATTCCCAGTTCTTCATCTCCAGCCAGGACAGGCAGTTGACCTCGGCGGCCCCAGCCTGCTTGCACATCTGCACGATGGCGCGGACGATGTCGGGCTTGGTAAAGGTCCCGGGATGCCAACGCTGCACGTTGGGTAGGATGGCCACCTTGGCTCCCTTGGGCACAAACTTCTCCATGCCACCCAACTGAGCCACGGCCATCTCCGTTGTCCTGAAAAAATCGGGCCCCTCCACCACCGAGAGGTCGATCAAGTCACCTTCCAGGGTGTAAGATAGGGCATCCGGCCTCTGGCTGCCGTACAGAGCACTGCCCACAACCGCGGACACACCGACCTGGGCGCTCCGCTTAATGAATTCACGACGGTCCATCTTTTTCATGAGTGACCCTCCTTTCTCATATTCGTTTTGATACTACATCAACCAGAGTCTGCTGTGCAACTTTTTCTTCTGGGGGAAAGGAGCAGGAGGCTGCCCATGGGAACGCCGATCTCGCGGGCCACGGCAACGCACTTGGCCTTGAGCAGAAAAAAGATGGGGAGGGATTCGTCGCTGAGTCCTTCGAAGTTGCCCTGGCCCTTGCTGATGATAAGCTGAGCGTCCTGCATGGTCTGCCAGAACTCGGCCGAGCAAAACCTCCGGATGGTCCCCGGCGCCACACATCCGGAGGAAATCACTTCCGCTACCCGGTCGATGCCGGCCATCACCGCATCTTCCCGGACCGCATCATTGATCATAGGTGCCTCGCGCACCACATAACGCACCGGCTTCCCCAGTTCCTCGATCAGGACGCGGTCAAAGACGGTCTCACCCGCGTTATCACCCAGCATGAGGACCTCATCCACCTTGTCCAGGTGGTCCCGCAGTTCCTCATAGTGATCAATGAAGAACTCCTGGTCCAGGACCTCCTCCAGTCCGGCCTTGAGATTCACCTGTTCGGAGGTGCCAAAGTCGATGAAGTTGCCGGCCACGGCGATGCGCAAGGCTTCCTTCAAGGGGTCCCGGGAGGACCGGACCCTCTCTTTCATTTTCGGATACATGTCCAGGGCCAGCCGCGTGCAGTGGGCCTTGATCCCTCTGTAGGGGTCCGGATCCCCGGAAAGCTCGGACAGGATGAGGTAAAGCTCACGCCCGATCCCGGCTGGCGTGGCCGAATCCGGCAGTCCTGGCAGCAAGCCGCTAAACCGGGCGATAGCCTCCCGGGTCTGTTCCTCCGTGAGGGACATCATGCGGGCGGTCTTCAAGATCTGGGAATAGTAACAGGGAAAACACTCCAGCGCCGCCCTCATCTCAATACACCGTCCTCGGAATGCTTCAGCACCTCAAGCTTGAGCTTGCCTATGATCTCGGAGATGGAAGTGACCATTTCCTGGTACATGTTCTCATCCAGGTTGCTCTGGCCGAACTTGATGTGGGTGGCATCCGTGAAATATTCCCCTGTCTCGGGATCGAGGGCCAGCCACTTGGGATCCAGAGCCACCCAGTCGCCCACAAAGACCTCGGGCCACATGTGATAGGCGAAGATCCCTCCCCCATACATGATCCCCACCACAGCCCTGGCCGGGATTCCGGACGCGCGGCACAGCGCCACGAACAGCACGGTGTGCTCGCTGCAGTCCCCCTCGCGGTTGTCCAGGATCTCCCGTGCGGAGGCGAATCCCACGTCATAGTTCGCCTCCATCTCACGGTCGATCCACTCAGCGATCTTCTTGGCAGCACGCCAGGCGTTGCGCTCCTCCCCCACAACCTCGCGGGCGACGGACTGGATATCGGCATCATCAACCTGACAGAACACCGTCGATGCCAGGGAATCCTGCCAATCCGCAGCCTGGATCGGCAGGGCCAGGGACTGCTCTTCACGGAAGATCCGGCTTCTGGTTTCGACGATGACGAAATCCTCTCCGACCTCGAGGAGCTCCTGGGCTTCGCCCCACGGCAGCCTCTTGAGCTTGTCCACCCTGAGACCCGACAGCTTAAGGCGCATGCGCCGGACGTTCTGGGGCCGCTTCAGCCTCACATTCGAGGTTATGAGAGACGAGAACGCGATATCGAAGCTCTCGGTTCCGGGTTCCAGCGCCTTCTCTTTGGACATCAACAGAGCCGCCGTCGTCATAAATCCCACCTGGGACACCGATTTGTAAACCTTACCCGTCCCGTCGATCCACTCCTCGACTACCATGGGGATGAGGGAATCCAATTCGGTCGTGACATGCCACAGCCGTTTATTCTCGCCCAGGATCAGGACGTCCTCCTCTCCCCGGACAAAAAAGCGGCACTCAGAGAACGCATAGGCCATGGGGTCCAGGATCTTGAATTCGTAGGAAGCACCGGGGTGCAGCCCCTTTGTCTCGATGATATCCTGAACGGGTACATCGACATGGAATCTTTCGACATAAGGGAGCTCCTTGGCGATCCTGTCTCCCAGATAAAACACCACCGTATCCGGCCGGACCTCCGCCCGGATCACAGTCTCGGTCTGGGACATCTTGGTCAATACACGGATTTCCAGAGGCCTATCCTCGTCGTCCAGCCAGGTTTCCTGCCTCGTCAGCAGCTCGATGGGATTCCCGCCCAAGCGGGATACTTTTATCAGGGATTCGCTGCTGAGGAGCGTGACGTCCTGCCCCTCCCTCACTGCCCTGCTTTCCGAGAAGCGGCTGTATCCGACCTTGACGTCGTTGATGTAGACCCCCATCCAGGTTTCTTCACCCGGAGGGTCAGGGCCTGCCTGTTTCAACTCATAAAGGGGAAAAACGCCGGCGCCGCTCAGACACAGCGCCAGCACGATCAGAATGCCGCTGAGCCCGCCGGGAATCGGCTTACACCTCATCTCTCTCATGTTAAACACCGCCGCATATCATAGCAAAATAACGGGATGGTTCACACCCCTGAAGGTCCTCTGGGAAGCAAGTATTTGATCTGTCAGCAGGAGGGGATGCCGAGGATCGATATCAGGTGTCTTGGTGATCTTTAAGGACGATGAGGTGGTGCTTCTTCAACTCCTGGCAAAGGACTGCGTACTCCATCTCCAGGTATTCGGCTGTCCTCTGACGATCCCCGCGGTTCATGGACAGGATCCGAACCAGCAGCCGCTTCTCCAGGCGTTCGAACAGGAGATCGATCAGACACTCGTTCTGCAGAGTTACCAAAAATTCCGGAATCGGGTTCTGATCTTCGGCATCCCACGAGGTAGGAAAACGCTCCGGATTCATTGTCGAGATCCGTCCTTTCCTCCCGAGTCGGCGGAAAGGCCGCCGGGAGTTAGATACTGGCTATGCGTTTCTCATGCCACAGCCGTGTGTCCAGCACATACTCTATGGCATTGTTCAGTTCGTCCAGATCCAGGGGTTTGGCAAAGAAATACCCGATGGAAAGGTCGAGCAGGATATCGGTATCCACATCCTCCGGATAGCCGGAGATCAGGATGACATCGCCCTCATAACCCGAGGCACGGAACCGCTCGATCAGGTCCAGTCCACTCATTTCAGGCAGCCTCAGGTCTGTTATGATCAAATCGATCTTGGACTTGCGGAAGCGCTGCAGAGCTTCGCGGGGAGACTCCACGGCAACGACTCGATACCGGTTCTCCAGGAGCACGGTAAAGGTCTTGCGTATGGTGGGTTCGTCTTCAACGATGAGTACTTTTTTAATAGACATTGTTTTCACTCTTCCAATTTGACTTACAGTTATATACATGCAGGTTTCGTGCCAAGTTTAGAAAAGGCTTCCCAGGGGAAAAAAGGGGATAGTTTAACATTTAGATAAGAATACTCGGAAATAAATTTTACACCAAGTAAAAGGGTTTTACATTCTGATTCAGACGTCCAGCTGGTAATCCTTGATCTTCTTGTCCAGAGTAGGGCGGCTGATCCCCAGGATCTGGCTGGCCTGGATCTTGGACCCTTTGGCGATCTGGAGGACA
This sequence comes from Candidatus Aminicenantota bacterium, assembly GCA_030614685.1. GTDB lineage: Bacteria > Acidobacteriota > Aminicenantia > Aminicenantales > Aminicenantaceae > JAUXEH01. The sequence goes on along the minus strand of JAUWTO010000003.1, from coordinate 23,249 downwards.
TGCTGGATGTAGCTCTTCTCCACTTCCTTAAGGGCCACCAGCTTCTGGGGATAGGGATTCTTGTCGCCTCCTTCAAGGGGCAGGTTTTCCTCCAGGATGATGTCCCCCTTAGCCAGGATAGCGGCATGGGTCAGGGCGTTCTCCAACTCCCGGACATTGCCTTTCCAGGGCCAGGCGATCAGCTTTTTCATGACATGATCCGGCACCTTGCGCACATTCTTGCGCAGCTCCCGGTTGATCTTCTCCATCAGGTAGCCCACCAGTTCGGGAACATCTTCCTTGCGTTCGCGCAACGGAGGCAGCTTGATCTCCACGACCTTCAGCCGCCAGTACAGATCCTCCCGGAACGTCCCCTCTTCGATCAGAGTCTTCAGGTCCTTGTTGGTGGCGGCGATGATGCGGGCCTCGGTCGTGAGGACCTTCTCCCCTCCCACCTTCATGAAGTCCCGGCTCTCGATCACCCGCAGCAGCTTGGACTGCAGGTTGGGTGAGATGTCTCCGATCTCATCCAGGAACAGCGTCCCCTTACCGGCGATCTCGAACTTGCCCTTGGTCTCCTGGATCGCATCGGTGAAGGCGCCCTTGACATGGCCGAACAGCTCGCTCTCGAGCAGAGTGTCCTGAATGGCTGAGCAGTTGATGACGATAAACGGCTCGTCCTTGTTGGCGCTGTTGTAATGGATGGCCTTGGCGCACAACTCCTTGCCTGTCCCGCTCTCTCCCTGGATCAGGATATTGGCCCGGTTGTTGACCACAGATCCGATCAGCTTGAAGACCTCTCGCATTGGGGGGGAGCGGCCGATGATGTTGTCGATGGTATATTCCTTCTGCTTCTCCTCGACCAGGTAATGCAGCTTGCCCTCCAACTTGCTGACCTGGAAGGCTTTGTTGATGGTGAGATCCAGCTCCAGGAAATCCAGGGGCTTGACCAGATACTCGAAGGCGCCGGATTTAATGGCCTCCACTGTGGTCTTCATGTCGTCGAAGGCGGTGATGATGACGACCAGGGCCTTCGGATCGATGCCCCGGATCCGCTTGAGTGCTTCCAGGCCGTCCACATCGGGCAGGCGGATGTCCAGGATGACGAGGTCAGGCATCGCATCGGTATATTTTTGGAGGCCCTCTCTGCCGTCCGCAGCAGTCAAAACCTCGTAGCCGCTATTCGTGAAATGCGAAGACAGAGTCTTCAGGATGAGGGGATCGTCGTCAACGATCAGGATGGTTTTCATGTTTCACTCTCACAGGGGAGGAGGATCTCGAAGCAGCTGCCCCGGCCCTCCTGGGCTCTCACCCGGATGGTGCCGTCGTGCTGTTCGAGTATCTTGCGGGCGATGGCCAGGCCCAAGCCGATCCCGCTGGCCTTGGTGGTGTAGAACGGCTCGAACACGTTCTCCCAGTCCTTCTGTGGGACGCCCCTGCCGTTGTCTGAGATCAAAGTCCGCAGCCGGGGCCCGGAAGGCGTGTCGGCCTTCTCGATGCGGACCTTGATCTTCCCGCCGACATCGACCACCTCACAGGAGTTGCGCAGCATGTTCAGAATGACCTGACGGACCTTGTCCGCATCCACACGCACCTGGGGCATATCTGGGGCATAGTGCTTTTCAATCGTCACATTCTTTAGCTCGAGTGAATCGGCGATCATCTTGATGGATCCGTCGATGATCTGGTCCATGGCAAACCAGTCCAGATTGAGCTCGGAGACCCGGGCATAATTCAGGAGCTCCTTGATGAACTTCTCGATCTGGGCGATGCCTTCCTGGGAAATCTCCAGGTTGACCAGGTCCCCCTCGTCCAGGTTCTCTTTTGCGCTGATCTTCTGGATGTTCAGCTTCACAGCCGTCAGAGGATTGCGGATCTCATGGGCGATACCGGCGGAGATGTGCCCGATGGAGGCCAGCTTCTCGACCTGGATCAGGCGCTTGTTCGCCTCCTCCATCCGTTTCTGGAGCAGCTGGAGCTGGCTGCTCATCTCGTTGAAACTCCTGGCCAGGTTTCCTACTTCATCCTGGGAATCGATGTCGATCTGGAGGGAAAAATCTCCCCGGCTGAGTTGTTTGGTGCCCTCCACGAGTTTCTGGAGGGGCGTCGTGATCCTGCGAGCCAGCCAGGTCGCACCGATGATCCCGATCAGGAGACCCAGGACCCCGATCCCCAGCAGCAGCATGCTCGTGCGCCGCACCTCGGCATGCATCTCATCCAGAGAAAGTCCCAGCTTCACGGAACCCCAACGATCGCTCACATCCCGCAGGAAAATAGGGATCTCGATCTCGAGCACATCGACCAGGGGGTTGTGCTCGGCATCCCGCAGCTGATGCCGCCGGACGACGGCCTCCCTGTCAGTAAGATCCTCCCCCAGATTGGTGAACTGATAGATGTCATCGAATCCGACGATGAAGTCATTGCCCGCGGCCGGCATGTTGAAACGATTATAGAAGATGATATAGACCAGCATATCATCGATCCGGGCATCGAGGTTTTCCTTAAGGGCGTCGTAATCGAACCGCACCAGAAGGGGGGTGTTCTCCTGGATGATGCTGTTGGCCAGGACCAGGCCCTTCTCCCTCTGCTCCTGCTCAATGGCGACGACCTCCTGCCGCTGGATCACGAACAGGACCAAAACCACCTGGGCGAGGAGCAGAAAGATCACCCAGAGCGCCAGGCGAGTGCGTAAAGAGATATACACGGCCATTTCGTTGCCCTATCTCTCCACTCGGACGTTTTTCATCTTGATATAGTAGAATCCCAGGGATTGATTTTTGATCCCCCGCACAAAGGGCTGCACGGCCACCTGGTTCTGCTGCGTGAACAGGGGTACGGCCGGCATATCTGTGTTGAGGAGCTTCTGAATCTGCACAAAAAGATCCCTGCGGACATTCCAGCTCTTTTCCAGATCTGCGGTCCTCAGCAGGCCGTCAAGCTCGGGATTGCTGTAGCGGCACAGGTTTTCCGGAGCATTCGAAGAGAAGAGAGGGCGGATGATAGCCTCGGGGCCGGGAAAATCCAGCCGCAGAGAGCTCAGCATCAGGTAGGGTCTCCGGAAATTCCTCACCTGCTCGATCCTGCGGTAATATTCTTCCCTCAGATCAATCCCCAAAGCCCTCATCTGGCGGCGCAGCTCAACAAAGAGGAGGTGCTTGAAATCGGTGCGGGGCTCCTCCAGGAGCAGCGTGAGTTCGGGGAATTTTTCCTGGGTCAGCCCCGCTCCCTCCAGCATCTCCTGGGCCTGTTGAACGTTGTAGGTGTTCAATTCATCGGTCAGGAAGAAGCCGGGCAGCTTGGAGGGGATGAAGCCGTGCAGCAGCTGCCTGTGATATCTCACATCGTGTGTGACCCGCACGATCTCCGGCTTGTCGATGCCGAGTGCGATGGCCCGCCTGACCTGGGGGTCGTCCAGCGGCGCGATATGGCAGCTCATCCCCAGGAAAAACGGATGGATGGATCCGTCTCGGAAGACCTGATAATCCCCCTGGAGCAGTCTCTCCGACTCCACAGGAATGGCGTGGATCTTCCCCTGCATGAAGTCATCCAGCTGGTAATAGGGACAGAATTCCACATATTCGATGTGGGGGATCCCGCCGAAATATCCCGGATTCCTGGCAAGACGCACGCCCACGATCTCCAGGCGGTTGTCCCTGACCCACTCCTCGAACATGAAGGGTCCCGTGCCGGCCGGTTTCTGAAAAAAGCCCCTCTCCTGCTCCAGGACGCGGTCCCGCGGCAGGATCTTGCAGAAAGGCATGCTCAGCAGAGAAAGTGCCATGGCATAGGGTCTCGTCCACCGGATCTGAAACGTAAGGCTGTCCACGACCCTAAATCCAGTGACCTCCCTCGCCTTTCCGGAGTTGAATTCCCGGGCCCCGACCACACGGTCCAGGAAGTACTCGGCATAGGGCGATGCGTTTGCCGGATCCAGGATTCGTTCCAGGGAAAATTTCACGTCCTCGGCAGTAAGCTCCTCGCCGTGATGAAACCGAACACCCTTGCGCAGCATGAAGCGGTGGAAGAGGCCCTGGGGGTCCTTGTACCAGTAGTCTGCCAGGGCGGGCCCGGGATTCAGCTCGGAATCCAGGGTCACCAGACCATCGAAGAGCTGCTCCGAGACAAAAACAGTGGCGTCGGGGTGGATAGGATCCAGCTGGACCTCGAAGCTCTCACCAAAAGCCTTGAGACGGAAGATGTTCTGGGAAGCCGAGTTGAACACTACGACCGGATCGCTGACCTCCTCGGAAAGCTGGGGCGACGCCCCTGCGATGAAGGTGAAAAAAAGCAGTAAGAGCGGTAGCTTGATGTGCATTGTCTATCCAATTATCGGTGCATGGTTCAGGGGTTTTTCAGGAGCAAGTTTCATACCACCATGAACCCAGGGTCCACCCTCGGATTTCCAGGGGTGAGTCATGGATAGGATAACACAAAAAGGAAAATATGTAAAATATCTTTACAAAAACGGCTTCAGTTTACCACTTCCCATCCATCTGGAATTCGGCGCCGTCCAGCCAGAATCCCGAATTGGTCACTGAATCGTGCTGGGCCTGCAGGAGATCGTAGTGGAATTTCTCTTCTTCGCCAATGTCCCGGAATATCTTGCGGGCCACCGGGTCATCTGTTTCCGCCGCCGCCTTCTGAAAGAACTGGATCGCTTCCATCTCCAGCTGCATGCCGATGCTGAGGGCCTCGGTCTCGCCTTTGCCTTCTCCGCTTTTCAGGCGCTCCTTCAGCCTCTCCACCAGCGGCGCCTCGCCTTCCATGTCGCTGCTCTTTATGTATTTTTTCCAGTCATCACCGTCCAGGATCTCACTGAACAGCTTGCTGAAGGTCTCGAGATGCTTGACCTCTTCCTCCGCAAGGAACTTGAACATGTTTTTCCCTTTCTCATGTTCGGTCATTTCGGCGGCATGGTTGAAAAACTTGCGGCCGTTGACCTCCAGCCGAATGGCTCCGATGATGGCATTCTCGATCTGCTTGGTGATCTCAGACATTCAATTCTCCTTCTTCAAGTATAATAATGTAAAATATCAACCGTTCAATGAACGGCAGCAGTCAGTACTCACGCCATGCAAGTAAACCTGGCAGCCCTTGGCTCGATGGCCTTCGAGTTCGCGAGCGGGCGTGTCCTCGTTCTCAATATCTACAACATTTTTACACTTTAGGCAACAGAAATGCCGGTGCGGCTCGGTCCGGACAGTCAGGCGAAGTGTATGATCGTTTTGTTTGTTATGGCCGCCCTCTCTCTTCTCAGACTTGTTTATTGCTCAACACATAAAAATCCCGTTTTTCCCCATCACTCTTCAGATACCGAAAATCGATGACCCTGTAGCCGGCGTCAAACAAGGTATGGAAAGCACGGCGGGAGACCTCCCTCCAGGCGATGGGGATCTGCCGGACCTGATGGTCTGCGACGTCCGTCTCCCTGAGCATGGTGTAGAAATCAAAGGGGACCTCGATCAGGGCCGGATCCGGTATCGGCCCCGGCCTCATCGCTCTGGCCACCCTCAGGTCCAGCTCCGCGTGTTTCCCCGGGACCCGGGCCGGCTCCGTGAGCAAACACTCGGCACCGGCCAACAGAAGGCCCGGGAGGTCGACCTCCGACCGTTCTCGGCCGCGCGGTTTGTCCAGATCCCAGGCTACCAGGAACCGGTCGCTGGGGACATCCATCCTGTTCAAGAGGCCGGAGAAATCCTCGTAGTAGGCGTCTTTATAGGCCCGGACCTCCATCCCGAAGATGTGAATGTTGCGGTAAGCATTGACGCCGGCCAGGGGGTCGAAGGTGCAGGTGATGACTCGCACGCCCAGGCGCTCGCTCACCTGTTCGCGCTGGAACTCCTTCAGCAGAATCCCCAGGCCTCTGCTCTGGAGGTCCGGACGCACGGCCGCATACTGAGAGTAGAAGATCAGGTTTTCCTGCTTGCGGAAGGCGACGATCTTGTCATCCACCCCAACATACCCGTAGGCGAACGCGGCCAGATGCACATCGTCCCTCTCGAACTGCCCGAGCCGGTCCTCCTCGTACACGGCGATGAACAGGCTTGCCCCGTCATAGAGGAAATTCTCGCTCACCAGGTTCCGGGCGCCAGCGAGGTGGTCGGCCGGATCCTTCCAGATATCCATTCGCAGGCGCTCGTATTTCAGGTAGTCCACTCCTCGGTCAGAGGTCTCTACCGCAAACAGGAAGCGCTTCCCCCTGACTTCGTGCACGGCTTCGAGTGATGGCATTGTTTTCACTTTTCCGGTCTGAAAACCATAAAGATTGTGCTAAATCTGCAGCGAAAATGCAAGCTGAGCGTCCCACCCCCATATAGGATAAGCCCGTTGAATATCCAGCCGGTTTCATATATGTTAGAATTCTCTTGGCATGTCTGGAAAATATCTCATGGAGGGCGGCATGAAAACTCTACCAGGACTCCTGGTCCCGGGATCAAAGGACATCGAGCTGCTCTCTGAGATTCCCAAAACGGAAAAAGAGGAGTAACCAGGGAGTACAAGACATGCCGCTCCGAGCACTGATCACAGGCGCCACCGGCTTCATCGGGAGCCACCTGGTCGATTATCTGACGGATAAGGGCTGGGACATCACCTGCTGGTGCCGGCCGGAGAGCCGAACGGCAAGGCTGAAGGACCGGGGGGTAAGGCTGGTCCGGGGACGGCTGGACGAGCTTGACCGCCTCACACAGGCCGTATCCGGCCAGGATTACATCTTCCACCTGGCAGCGCGCATCCATTCCGCCCCCAGGGAAGTCTACGAACAGGTCAACCATGTATTCACTCGCAACCTGGTACAGGCCTCTCTCGAAGCCGGCGGCACGCTGCGACGCTTCGTATATGTTTCCTCCATCGCCGCCGCCGGCCCCTCTGAAACGGGGAGCATCAAGACCGAGGAACAAAACTCCTCACCCCGCACAGAATACGGCCGCACCAAACTGAGGGGTGAGGAGGCGGTCAGGGAGGCCGGGGAGCGCCTTCCCTACACCATCATCCGCCCACCCAACGTGTACGGCCCGCGGCAGAAGGAGACCGAACTCCTGATGCGCCTCATCCGAAAGCGGATCGTCCCGGTCCTGAAAAGCCGCGAGCCTGCCACAACCCTCATCTACGTCGAGGACCTCAATCGCGGAACCGTGCAGGCCGCCCTGGCACCGGAGGCCCTCCGCGAGACATATTACCTGACGGACGGGGAGATATATTCCTGGCGCCGGGTCCTGTTCACGTTCAGGGATATCGTCCTGAGCAGACCTGTGTATGTGCCCCTGCCGGAAGCCGTTATCGTGCTGGCCGCGTCCCTGACCGACGGGCTAAAGCGGGCCCGGCTGATCCGGTCCTATTTCGGGAGGAGGGCCTGGAAGAGCATGACACAGACCCCTTGGCTGTTCTCCTGCGACAAGGCCCGCTCCCAACTGGGCTTCACACCGGAATACTCGCTGGAGCGGGGCTTTCGGGAAACTCTGTCCGGAAGCATGCATTCCCATTGAGTTTACAATAACAATTTGAGTATAATAGGAACCGATTCCAACAAAATGCCTTGAAAACCATGACACAGAGTGACGCGAGCTCCGCTCCCCGGATTGTCTGCATAATCAATCCCAAAGCTGCTAACCGGAAGTGGGAACGAAACATCCTCGTCCGAAACTACGTCCAGAAGAACCTGCCGGGCAAATTCGTCGACACGCATAAGGACAAAGATTTCACAGTACAGAAGACTGCCGAACTGTGTGCCGATCACGATATCATCGTGGCTGCCGGCGGGGACGGGACCATCGCCGATGTGCTTCAGGGCATCGTCCTCTCGGGGCGCGGCCATGAGCTGGCCCTGGGTATCCTGCCGCTGGGAAGCGGTAATGCCTTCCGCATCTCCCTGGGCATCCCCCTGCACCTGCCACGGGCGCTCCGGATCATCCAGGAAGGATTCACCCGGGAGATCGATCTCATCGATTTCGGAGGGCGCGTGGGCACCTTCGGATCCCTGGGGGCCACGGCGAGGGTAACCTGGGAGGCGGAGCGCCATTGGATGCCGGGGATTTTCGGCCACCTTTTGGCCGGACGGATCATGTCCCGTCTTTCCAGGCAGGAACTGGAGATCGAGCTTTTCGACGGATTCGACGACGACGGTGTCCATTTCAAGCATAAGGTCCTGAACTTGAAGGTATTTGATGTCATCATCGGGAAGAGCAGCCATTTCGGCTACGGATGGAAGGTCGCTCCTCAGGCCAAGATCGACGACGGCTACATCGACCTTACTTTTTTCGAGGTCAGCGGCAGCAAATTTCTCCTGTCCTTCCCCAGCATCTATTTCGGAAAGTTTCAGAAGACCCAGAGGCATTTCAAGGCCACGAAGGCCGTCTTCAGGGGAAAGAGCCTCCCGGTTCAGTACAACGGGGAGTCCCTGGGGAAGCGGGATGTGGTCGAGCTCAAGATCCTGCCGCGCGCCCTCAAGATCATCTCGCCTCGCAATTTCACTCCCTGACCACAAACAAACCTTTCCGCCGAATTCATCAGGGAGTAGCTCCCCGCAGATGCTCACCGCCCTCCCGTGTCATTCTTTTCGGCGGCTGCGAAACTCGCGGGGCTCAAACATTCTCGCCGCCCGACTGCGTCGGATCCCCTCAAAGAATGCCTCGTCAGGGCTGCATCTGCGATGGTCGCTCTAACTCCTCTGGTCAAATCGGCTGAGGTTTTATTTTTTTGCGGCAGCGCGGGCGGCTGAAACCAAATCCTTCACATCCTGCCGCAGTGCCTTGGCATCATAGACGAACCCATCCTTGATGGTCCAGCGGACCCCGCCGGTCTGAACCACCTCGCCGTCGATCAGGTCGAGGGTGCCGGTGGGGTACAGGACCTTGAGGTTCTTGAGTGGGTTGCCCTCCACCAGGATCACGTCTGCCAGCCAGCCCCGCCGGATCCGGCCCAGCCTGTCCTCCAGGCCCAGGATGCGCGCGTTGTTGCCGGTGGCGTGCATGATCACATCGATGGGATGGAATCCCGCCTCATGATGGAGCTCCAGCTCCCGGATCAGGCTGAATCCGTACATCATGTAGATGTAGCCGGCGTCTTCACCGCAGCCGACCACGCCTCCCATGTCTGCGAAGGCACGCACCGCCTTCATCCAGATCTGATAGTTCTCCCGCCAGAAGACCTCGTCGGTCGTGGTCCAGTTCCAGTGATAGGAACCATGGTTGGCCGGAGAGGGAACAAAATACTCTTCCAGTACCGGATGCAGATAGTCCGTGAACCAGGGCTGGTTCTTCGCTCTCTGGAGGTCCCGGTTGGCCTCGTAGATCACGAAGGTCGGACACCAAGACACCTTGTTGGCCACCATGTCCGACAGGACTTTCTGCAACTTTTTGGGATCGGCCTCCCGCCAGAGGCGGCCCGCATAGCGGAAGCGATCACTCTCGTCGTTGTAGTTGTAGCCGTACGGAAAGTTCTGCGAACCCCGAAGAGCGGCATCAGGGACTCCATACCAGTGCTCGATGCTGGTGACGCCGTAGGCCGCATCGTGCCGGGCATCGGTTTCCTCAACTCCCACGTGATGCGCCACCCGCATGCCCAAGTCACGGGCCTCCTGCACGACCGCCTCCATGATGTCCTGGTCCATGCCGAAGATCTTCACGCCGTCCCGCCCGCCTTCTTTATCCTCTGGACCGCCTGCCGGGCCTCCTCCGGGGTACGTCCGCCTGCTCGCATGTACAGGTAAATGCGCGGAGCCGCGATCTCACCGGCCTGGCTATTCGCTCTCTCCTGGATCGTCTTCTGGGTGTTGGAACCCACATCCCGCACCGAGGTTATCCCGCAGGACAGCCAGAGCTTATAGAGATATTCGAAGGGTATGGGGCGGCGGCCGCGCGTGTCGTGGATGTGTGCATGCAGGTTGATCAGGCCGGGCAGGGCATACATCCCACTGCCGTCGATCACGTGGGCCTCGCCAGAGTAGGGATTCTCTCCCTGACGGGCCCCGCGGACCGACTGGATGGCATTGCCTTCGATCACGATATCCATCGGCCCCTGGGCCGGAGTACCGTTGCCATCGATCATCATCACATTGCGGATGATCAGCCGCTCGTATCGCTTACCGCTCTCTATACCCGGGGACTGGCCGTAGAGAGCGGCTCCAAAAGTCAAGATCAGAAAAACGATCAGGGCGATGCTAAGGTCACCATGCCATCTCTGCATATTGTTCTCCTTATTTCCTGCGATTATTCCCCTGAGGACACGCCCAGGGGGGGAGACTTCATGCTCAGGTCGATGTGATCACCAGCATGAGGGCCTCGACAGCCTCGGGGGGGAAGGTTCTTCCGGACAACTGCTGGACCTCCATCATGGAGCCGAACTCTTCCCTTCCCTGAAAGGGAGCCGACCTGGTTGCGATCCTGTCATAGACCTGCGCCAGAGCCATGATGCTGCTTCCCAACGGGACCTCGGCCAGATCCTTGTCCAGCGTGTCGCTCTGCTGCACATATTGCGCATAAAAGGCCCGCAGGAGCGGCTGGATCTCTTTGAGAAGCGAGGACGTGGAGCGCAACATGATTTTCTTCCGGTCATCGAGCGATCTCGCCAGGACGTCCTCGTCCGAACTCAGGAAATCCGTCATCTCGACGAAAAGGGGCAGGCTGGAACTCAGGTCGCCCGCCACCGACAGCAGGGAAGCCGATTTGATGTTCTCGATCTCATTGGTCTCAAGTCCGGCAGCGGCGGCGATCCGGCCCGCTATCCGCGCCACCCTCTGGGCCGGCGGAGTGGCCTCGTCCACGCTCTCCAGGTATTTGAGCATGATCTCGAGGGTTCCCACATAGGCCTTGCGGAGCGTATCGAGCTTTGCCTCCCGCTGCTCCGAAAAGGAACCGATCAATGCTCCCGTGAGGATCAGCAGGCTTCCCCAGGTCACCAGGTTGATCGCCTCATGAAACATGAAGAAATCCTTGGGTCCGGTGATCAGCTCCACGTAGACCAGATACAGTATGACGAGCAGCACCGAGAAGACCGCCATGAGCACGGCTCGGTTCTTACCCAGAAAATACCCGGAGAGTATAACGGGCAGGAAGAAAAAGTTGAGGAACGAGAACTTATTCTGGACCAGGAACGCCATGAGGAAGACCCCTGCCAGGATCAGGCCGAGGATTGCCCCTTCGAAATGGTCCCGCACGAACCCTTTGATCCATCGAATCATTTATGGACTCTTTTCGCCTCGATATATATCACCCCCTCTGAGAGAAGTCAACAGAACTCATCTCCCCATATCCCCCCTCTCACGAGACTCGGAAGAGTGTGCTATAATCGAAGCAAGGAAACCTATGAGGAGGGCCAACATGAAACGAATCCTTTTACTGTCCCTCGTCGTTCTTGTGTTTGCAGCCGGGTGTCACGTGCATCTCGACATGCTGGGCAAAGACAAGATCGAGGAGGTCACACTTGCCGACAGCCGGGCGAAGGACAAGATCCTGCTCCTGGATATAAGCGGGATCATCGGTGTCATGGGGGACACAGGATTTTTTCCGAGGAAGGACGGAAACATCCTGTCTCAGGTCTACTACAGGCTGGAGAAGGCGGCCGAGGACAGCAGGGTCAAGGGGATCATCCTGCGGCTGGACACGCCTGGAGGGGAGGTGACCGCGAGCGATATCCTCTACAATGAGGTCAAGGAGTTCCGGGCCAGGACCGGTGTCCCGGTAGTGGCCCTCATGATGGGACTGTCCACATCAGGAGGCTATTACGTGGCATCGGCGTGCGACCACATCACCGCCCACCCCTCCACCATAACCGGCAGCATCGGAGTCATCTCCATCTTTCCCAACATCGAGGAGCTCTTCTCGAAGATCGGAGTCGAGATGACCGTGATCAAATCAGGCCAGATGAAGGACTCCGGCAGCCCCTTCCGGGGAATGAGCACCGAAGAAAAGGCCGTTTTCCAGGATATCGTCGACGGTTTTCACCAAAATTTCATCAAGGCTGTCGCTGCCGGGCGGAAGACTCAGATCTCCCTGGACAGGCTCCGTACCCTGGCCGATGGTCGGATCTACCCCGCCCCCCAGCCCCTGGAAGAGGGCCTGATCGACTCCATAGGCTACTTCGATGACGCCCTGGGGAAAGTCCTGGAGCTGGCGGGAATATCCGAGGCCAAGGTTGTCTCCTTCTCGTATTATCCCAAGACCAAAACCAACATCTATGCTACACGGCTGGATGACTTCATGACGATGGACAGTTCGAAGGTCCGACAGATGATGCAGACGCTCAAAAGCGGGTTTTATTATCTGTGGATCCCCCAACTCACCCACTGATCAGCCGAGGCTGTGAAGGGGCTAATCTCAGCACATCAACATCGTCATGGTCCAATCGCTGTAGTACACTACACCTCATGAACCAATCCTCGTCGCTGCACCAATCTTGACCCCTTCACAGCCTCGGCTCAATACAATTTATGGGTCGGCATCTTCAACCCTCCGGGCGAGCGGATCTCACCTCTTCCCGAATATCGCCAGGAGGAGGTCGCGGTCAGCGGCCGTCATGGCGAGCCGGCCGAAGAGGTCGTGGATCCTTTCATCCATATGCCGCTGGTTTCCGGAACGGATAAACCGCTTTTCCTCCAGCTTCTGCAGGATCAGACGGATGCAGTCTTCCTGTTCGCTGCGCGGCAGGGGCCGTTCCCAGGGCTCGACGACCCCCCTGCCTCCTGCCATGCGTGAGACATGAAACAGGGTCAACAGTACGGCTGAAGCCAGGTTGTAGGACGGCTGGACCGAGGCCTGGGGAAGGGTGAAGCGAAAGTTGGAGTGACGCAACTCCAGGGACTCCAGTCCGGTCCGTTCGTTCCCGAACAGGAAGCCGACACGGCTCCCTGACGGCAGCTCATCCAGCCGGTCCAGGGCCTGCTCCAAAGCCAGGGAGGGGAAGTTCTTCCGGTGCCGGGCCACCGCTGCAAAGACGGCATCCAGATCGGATACAGCCTCGCCTACGCTCGAGCAGAGCCGGGCCTTATCCAATATGTCTTCGGCGTGCACGGCTGTGATATGCGCCTGTGAGGGCAGGAGGCGGTCATGTACGAGATGCAGGTCTGCAAAGCCCGCGTTTTTCATGGCCCGGGCCACAAGTCCGATGTTCTCCGGGCTCTGGGGGCGCACCAGGATCACACGGAATTTCTTTCCTGGGTCAGGCTGGAATCCCATGCTCTCTCCTCCAGGGGTCTTTTTCGGGGCCTGATGGGCACCCCTGGAGCATCAGAAGCGCCCGGTGCTCCCGAATCCTCCCTCGCCTCTCTCCGTGTCATCCAGGCTGTCGGCCTCGCTCACCGACACCTCGATGACCGGCTGGATGAGCATCTGAGCGATCTTCATGCCCTTGGAAATAACGAAATCGCCGCGGCTTAGGTTGATCATGACGACCTTGATCTCCCCTCTGTAGCCCGCATCCACAACCCCTGCCAGCCTGTGAACTCCGGATAAGGAGATCCCGCTCTTGTCCCAGACCAGCCCGACATGACCGACCGGGATGGCGGTCTGGATCCCCGTGGGCACCGCCTGCGCTTCCCCCGGTTCGAGGACCATGTCGACGGCGCTGAATAGATCCAGCCCCGCGTCACCGGGATGGCCGTAGCAGGGCAGTTTGGCGTCCGTGTTCAGCCGTTTGACTTTGAGTTCCATGCTGTTTACGTCCCTTCGATCGTGACGTTGGGGATATACTCCCCTGCGATTCCGGCCAGCCGGGAAAGTTCCTCTCTTTTGCAGGAGGGACGGTCGGCATAGGCCGGATCCAGGGTGTGGCCAGCGATAAATGGCTGCAGCCTGTATTCTGCCGCGCCCTCGAGCATTTCAGCGATGGCCCCGATGTCATCCCCGGACAGCAGGCCTGGCACCACCGTGGTCCGGAAGAGGTGGCCGCATCCGGATTCCCTGAGAATGGCGATGCTCTCCCGGATGGCCTCCGTATCGACTGCGACACCCACGGCTTTCGGATATTTTTCGAGAGGGGCCTTCACATCCATGGCCACATAATCCACCATTCCCTCCGTGATCAACTCCCGCAGCCGTTCTGGATAGGCCCCATTGGTGTCGATTTTGACCAGGAGTCCCTTTCCCTTGATGGCACCCAGGAGGTCTCCCACATCCTCGTGCATGAGAGGCTCCCCTCCCGTGACACAGACGGCCTCGAGAAATCCCCTGCGCACCTCCAGAAACTCTAGGAACTCCTCCCGGGATATCGTGCTGAGAGACGCCGACCTCAGGACCAGCTCAGCGTTGTGGCAGTATGGGCAGCGGAAGTTGCAGCCCCCGGTGAAGACGGTGGCCGAGAGGTGGCCGGGAAAATCCCTGGGGGCGAGCTTCTCTAACCCCTTGATTTCAACCAATCTGTCAACTCCTCCTGATCGTTGACGACCGTAAGGACCTCGCTCTCCTCTTCGATGACCAGCGTGGGGAGGATTATGCCTCCCTTATCATCACGCTTGATCACCCTCAGATAATCCTGGATCTTGAGCTTGCCCTCCCTGCGTGTGAGATTGTACTCGTCGCCTCCCAGTTCGGTGGTCCTGAGAAGGGACTTCAGGCCATCACACTTTTGGCAGTTCGGATACGTGAACAGCAGGTAATTCATGATCTGCTCCGTTGGTCGTGACCGTGTAGGGTGTCCGCTCCTTGAATTCCTGTTTTTTGCCGTCGTTCCAAGTGGCCACAGGCCGGAGATAGCCTACGATCCGGGAGTACACCTCGGTCTTTTCATGGCAGTCCGGGCATTCCGCCACCTCACCTCCCAGGTATCCGTGGTTGCGGCACACACTGAAGGTGGGCGTGATGCTGAAATAGGGCAGGCGGCTCTCGGCGACCTTCTGGACCAGTTTTTTGCATGCAGTCCCATCGATGGATTCCGGCAGGAAGGAGTGGAAGATGGTCCCGCCGGTGTACAGGGGTTGAAGGTCATTCTGATGCTGGAGTGCCTCGAAGATGTCCCGGGTGGCATCCACGTTGAGCTGGGAGGAGTTGGTGAGGTACGGGAACTTCTCCGTCCCCGCTGTGATGATGCCGGGAAATCTCTGTTTGTCCATCCGGGCGAGCCGGTAGGAAGTGGATTCCGCGGGAGAGGCCTCCAGGTTGTAAAGGCAACCGGTCTCCTCCTGGAACTCCCGCATGGTGGAGCGCATGAAGTTGAGCACATCGAGCGCGAATTCCTTGCCCTCCGGCGTGTTGAGTCCCGCGTTCAGGAAGTTCAGGCAGCACTCGTGCATCCCGACCAGTCCGATGGTGGAGAAGTGGTTATCGAAATGCCCCAGATAAACGGAGGTGTAGGGCATGAGGCCCTTCTCCAGCATGTTGTTCACGATCTCACGCTTGGTCTCGAGGGATTCCTTGGCCAGTGTCATCACGTGCTTCAGCTGGTTGAAAAACTCGTCCCGGGTCTGGGCCGTATAAGCGATGCGGTTGAGGTTGAGGGTCACGACACCGATGGACCCCGTGGAGTCACCGGGGCCCCAGATGCTGCCTGGGCGCTGCATGAGCTCCCGCTGATCGAGGTTCAGGCGGCAGCACATGGCCCGGATGTCGCCGGGATCCATGTTGGTCCCGATGTAATTCTGGAAATAGGGGATCCCGTATTTGGCCGTGACCTCGAACAGGAGGGTGGCATTGGGGGAATCCCAGTCAAAATCCTTGGTCAGATTGTAGGTGGGAATCGGGAACGTGAAAACCCGGCCCTTCTGGTCGCCGGCGCGCATCAACTCCAGGAAAGCGCGGTTGATCATGTCCATCTCGGCCTGGTATTCGCCGTAGGTGGATTCCTGCTCTTCGCCGCCGACCACGACCTTTTTGTCCTTCATGTCATCGGGAACGGTCCAGTCGAAGGTCAGGTTGGAAAAGGGTGTCTGCCATCCCCAGCGCGAAGGCACGTTCAATCCGAAGATCAGTTTCTGCACATCCTGCTTGACGGATTTGTAATCCAGCCCGTCCGACCGCACAAAAGGAGCCAGCAGGGTATCCACGGAGGAAAAAGCCTGGGCGCCGGCAAACTCGGCCTGCATGGTCCCGATGTAGTTGACCATGTGCAGGGTTGCCGTCTCCAGATGTTTGGCAGGGAACGAGTGAGTCTGGTTGGGGACATGACCGAATCCCTTGCGCAGCAGGTTCTCCAGCGACCAGCCCGCACAGTAGCCGACAATGGGATAGGACAGGTCGTGGATGTGCATATCGCCTTCCACATGAGCTCTCTTTACATCCTCGGAGTAGATGTGGTTCAGGGCGAAATTTGTCAGGACCTGCCCGGCGATCCGGGCATTGAGACCGGAAAAGCTCTGGACACCCTCGTTGCTGTTCTCGCGGATGCGCCAGTCCGCGTCGTTGATGTAGTCTTTGATCAACCTCTCCAGGTTGATCCCGACCTTCTTGGCCTCACGGATGTCCTTGTGTCGTTCCCGGTACAGGATATAGGCCTTGGCAACATCATGGTACCCCTGCTTCATGAGGACCTTTTCCACGATATCCTGGATCTGCTCGACTGAGGGCGTGGTGTAACCGCCGAATTTCTCCTCCAGGACAAACTTTACGATGTCCGATACGCTCTGGGCCGCCCTCCGATCATCGATACCCTTGGACTCCATGGCCTTGTAGATAGCGGTTGTGATCTTATCATGGACAAAATCACTGATTTCTCCATCCCTCTTCTTGATCCTTGTGAGAGTTTCCGACATACAATAGCTCCTTTCTTCCAAAATACAACGCTATCCACAGTTCAGCAGATCCAGCTCAGGCCCCTTCACCCCCCTGTGTAGCCCTCCCATAGGGGGAGATTCCGTTGGAACCTCACCAATATGTTGTATGTGTGCGCTCGGAACGGTACAAAATGTTGTACTCGCGTTCCCAACTTTATTATTGCCACCAAGAGATGTCAAGTATTTTTTGGAGATTCATCGAAAATATTTTTTGAGAACTTCCCGGGCGGTAAAAACGCACGGTTTCAACCCGTTTTTTCATCTGCTCCAGTCCATTTTTGTGCTAGAATATCAGCATTATGGAACGCTCTGAGGACACTTATCAAACGATCATGGTCCAGACGCGGTCGCAGGAGGAGCTCAAGGACATCACAGCCGAAGTAGAGCGCGTCGTCCATCTTTCCGGAGCCCGCACCGGTGTATGTGTCGTCTATGTCCCCCACACGACAGCCGGGATCACCATCAATGAGAACGCCGATCCTTCCGTAAAAAACGACATACTCATGTCCCTGAAAACCATGGTACCGGATTCCCTTCCCTACACACACGCAGAGGGCAATTCGCCCGCTCACGTCAAGGCCAGCCTCATGGGACCCTCGGTCCAGATCCTGATCGAAAGGGGCCGCCTGGTCTTGGGGGCCTGGCAGGGAGTCTACTTCTGTGAATTCGATGGGCCCCGCACTCGTCGCGTGCATGTGGCCTGCCGCGCTTAAAGGTACTGCCGCGGAAGCTCGGACCCTGCCCTGGCCGAGTATGGTTACGGTTCGAGGCCCAGCTCGTTGAGAGCGGACCGGAGGTTCGTATCCTCCAGAAAGTGTATGGCATGCATCCCCAATCGCCGGGCCGCCTCGATGTTCTCGCTGCGGTCGTCGATGAAGACGCACTCGGCAGGGGCTGCTTCGGCCTTTCCAAGGGCGACCACAAAGATCCGGGGATCCGGCTTCATGTATCCCTCCTCATAAGAGAGCACATAGTGGTCGAACAACATGACCTCCGGGAAGCGGTTTCGGATGAATCCGAAGCGCTCGACATCGGTGTTGGAGAGCATGACCATCCTGCAGGAGAGGGCTTTCAGCCGGCTAAGGATATCGACGACAGGGCGGTTAAGGGAGAAGACGTCGTTGTACATCGCAAAGAAATCCTCGCAGCTCAATTCCGCCTCCAGAGCCTCGAGCGCCTTTTCATAGAAACCCTGGGGAGACAGCCGTCCCGTGTCGAATGCCTCCCCGATCTCCGAATGGACATTGACCCGGGCGGCGATCTCTTTCACGTCGAAAGGGGTGAAGGCGGCCAGCTTGCGATAGAAGATGGAGTTGTCGAAAAAGATCAGGACCTTGCCCAGGTCGGAAATGACACACCGGATCATGCTTGCCTCCCTCCTTCGATCGCTCGCTGGCATTATAGCCCCTCACGGAACCCATAACAAGCGGGAGGGTTTCAGCGGGGCGTGTGGGCCGGCCATTTTCAATCCGAGCGCATGGGGAGGTGAGAGAATGAATGGCTTCCACTTTCAAGGAGGGGGAGGTTGGACGGCGGGTCTTCCGCTCGGGCTTAATAGGCCGGAAAGCGAGGGTATCTCATTCACGGAGGCCTGGTTTGACAGCCCCTGAACCCTGTGATATAAGCCAGGATATGAACGAAATCCACCCCGAGCCCCCCAGTCAGGCAGGAGGCCTCTTCCACCCCCGGAACGCCATATTCCGTTTCGCCATCCTCATTTTCGTCTCTGCCTTGAGCTTCGGGAGCTACTTCGCCTACGACATCTTAGGCGCCTTAGCACCCACTCTGGTAGAGGAACTGGGGGCAGCCCGAGGGACCCTCGGCTCCTTCTACACCATGTATCACGTGGCCGCCATCCTGTTTGTCCTGATCGGCGGCTTCCTCATAGATCGCCTGGGCACCCGCAAGGCCAGTCTTATGTTCTCTCTGCTGGTGCTCGTCGGGGCGATAGTGGTCTGGCAGGCCCGTTCGATCCCGGTCGTGTTCCTGGGAAGATTCATCTTCGGAGCAGGCTCCGAGCCTCTCATCGTTGCCCAGAGCGCCATCCTGGCCCGCTGGTTCAAGGGCAAGGAACTGGCTCTGTCGTTCGGCATCGCGCTCACGGTCAGCCGCCTCGGAACCCTCTTTGCCTTCAATACCGGTGAGCTCATATCCAGCCAGTTCGGGAGCTACCGGTACGCCCTGTTCGCCGCCGTGCTCTTCTGCATGCTCTCCATCCTGGCCAACATCGTATACATAATCATGGACCGCCGCGGAGAACGCCTGCTCGGGCTCAAGGACAGCGCGACGGAAGAAAAGATCGTCTTCAAGGACATCGGCAAGTTCAAGCCCACGTTCTGGATCGTCACCATGCTGTGCATGACCTTCTATTCCGCGATCTTCCCTTTCACCGCGCTGTCCACCGATTTCTTCGTAGACAAATGGGGAATCTCCCGGTATGCCGAGACCAGTGGGGGCTTCCTGTATCAGGTGTTCAACAGCTTCCTGCACATGTTCAGTACTGCCGGCGGCATTACCGGCATTATCATCTTCGCCTCCATGATCTTTGCCCCCTTTGCCGGCCGCATGGTCGACAAGATCGGGCGCCGGGCGAGCCTGATGATCCTGGGTTCACTGATCATGATCCCGAGCCATGCCTTGATGGGGCTGACGTATATCAATCCCATATTCCCCATGATCGCCCTGGGAGCCGCCTTTGTGCTGGTCCCGGCTGCCATGTGGCCCACGATCCCTCTTATCGTCCCCAAAGAGCGTGTGGGGATGGCATTCGGCATGATGACCGCCATCCAGAACATCGGGCTGGCACTCTTCCCGCTGCTCAACGGCATTTTGCGTGACGTCACCAAGTCCTACACCGCCAGCCTGCTGATGTTCTCCGGCCTGGGTTTCGTGGGACTGATCTTCGCACTGCTCCTCAAGCGCACCGATGCCAGAGGCGACGGGGCCCTGGAAAAACCCTAGAAAGCGTGAACACCTGCCCGCACTGCAACGCTCCCATTCCCAGGGATGCATCCCGTTGCCCTCAGTGCGGGGCTGAGTACTGGGAACCTGGAGAGGCCTCAGCTCCCCTTCCTTTGGACGAACCAGAAAAGGCGGAAGAGCAGGAGGGGTGCGCGTCCCTACTCATGCTCCCCCTCCTGGTCTCACTATGTGTGACCGCATTTCTGATACTCTCCGGTTTTGTCCTGAACGCCCTAGCCCACTTCGAGAGCCAGCAGTTCAAACTCCTCTGGATGGGAGGGTCCTTGGTCGTTGGAATCCTTGTATACCGAGTATCCCAGAAAATTAAACAGAAAATACAACCAAACGATAAAAGATAAAGGAGGGATGGCAGCATGAAAAAACTCTGCATCGCCCTGCTGGTTCTCATCGTCCTGATGTGTGCCGGGATGGGGTACATGTATTTCAAATGGAAAAAGGGCCTCACCACATGGGACATTATGGCCGCGGAAAAAGTCGCCGGGCTCAATTTCGACCGGACCGAACGCAAGCTGATGCTCGGCGGACTGGAGCGCAACCTGGCGAGCTACCAGGAACTGCGCCAGGTCGAGCTGCCCAACAGCCTGTCACCGGCCCTGCTCTTTGCCCCCCTCGCACCTCAGGAAACCGCAGCCTGGGCAAGGCAGCGGATCGAGCTCCCCGCAGACCCGGGCCTCACGGTCCCCCAGGACCCTAACGAGCTGGCCTTTTACTCGATCACAGACCTGGCCCGCCTCATTCGCGGGCGCAGGGTCACCTCTCTGCAGCTGACACAGCTCTATCTCGACCGGCTGAAAAAATACGGGAAGGAACTCGAATGCATCGTCACCCTGACAGAGGACCTGGCTCTGGAGCAGGCGAGGCGGGCCGATGCGGAAATCGCTGCCGGCCGCTACCGCGGCCCCCTCCACGGCATCCCCTGGGGAGCCAAGGACCTGCTCGCCACCAAAGGGATCAAGACCTCCTGGGGGGCCGTGCCCTACAAGGACCAGGTCTTCGATGAGGACGCTACGGTGGTCACACGCCTGGAAGAGGCGGGCGCCGTACTGGTGGCCAAGCTCACCCTGGGGGCCCTGGCCATGGGAGATGTGTGGTACGGCGGCAAGACCCGCAATCCCTGGAACCTGGAGCAGGGGTCCAGCGGCTCATCCGCCGGTTCGGCCGCAGCCACAGCAGCGGGCCTGGTCGGATTCGCCATCGGCACCGAGACCCTGGGTTCCATTGTGTCGCCCGCAACGCGATGCGGGGTCACGGGGCTGCGGCCCACCTTCGGACGTGTGAGCCGGCACGGAGCCATGGCCCTGAGCTGGAGCATGGACAAGATCGGTCCCCTCTGCCGGAGCGCAGAGGACTGCGCGCTGGTCTTCAATGCCATCTATGGGCCGGACGGCAGAGACAGGACGATCCTCGAACATCCCTTCCTCTGGGAACCAGAGCTCGACATCCGGACCCTCCGCATCGGCTACCTTAAAGAGGCGTTCGAATCAAAATACCGCAACAAGGAAAACGACCAGACCGTACTGGCCACTTTCAAAAAGCTCGAGGTGGAGCTGATCCCGATCCAACTGCCCGACCTGCCGGTCAGGGCGATGGGATTCATCCTGTCGGCCGAAGCGGCGGCGGCCTTCGACGAGCTCACGCGGTCAAACCGGGATGATCTCCTCGTCCGTCAGGGACGCGGGGCCTGGCCCGACAGCTTCCGCCGGTCTCGCATGGTGCCGGCGGTGGAGTATATCCAGGCTAACCGGATGCGTACGCTGCTCATGGAGCGCATGGAGGAGCTCATGCAGGACATCGATGTCTACCTCGTGCCCACTTCCGCCCGCACCAGCAACCTGTCGATCACCAACCTCACCGGGCATCCCACAGTGGTTCTGCCGCAGGGATTCGACCCCAAGGGGAGCCCCACCAGCATCCAGTTCGTGGGGAAACTCATGGGCGAGGCCGCGGTGCTACGCGTGGCCCAGGCCTATCAGGAGGCGACCGATTTCCACCTCCGTCATCCGGACCTGGACGCCAACATCGCATCCTACAGGGAAAAGCAGCAGGCGCAGGACCAGAACTGATCAGGGGAATTTTGGGGGCACAAATAGAAAGAGGGCCTGTAAAAGGCCCTCAAAGCATGTATGAATTATGCCTATAAGAAATAGGACTGGGGATCAGAATAATCCGGCAAAGAGCACGTCGGCATGGAACAATTCGCTTGTGCGCCGGCGCGTGTTCCACGCGATGGTTTCCTTAATGTCGAGATAGAACCATAATTTATCGAAGAGCGGAAGCTTCTGGAGATAGAAGTTTGCGTAATCCGAAAGGCTGTCGACCACAACGAAGCCGACCTGCTCGCCTTTCTCATCCAGAACCAGGATGCGGTAACCGTTCTCCAGCTGTTCCAGGCTCCCGTAAACTTTCGCTCTCCCCTTGCCTTCCCAGCCCGCGTTGTCATCGTACTTGAGCTTATCCAGCGCTTCGAAGGCAGCCCGGGACTGAAGGTCGAGGTACTCATCCAGTACCGGTTCATCGGTCCGGGTGAAGACGCTGCGGTACTCACCGTTCGCCTCTTTCACCTCGATGGTGTTGGCGATCAACACCGCAGGTTGCTCGGGTGCAATTTCTCCTTCGACCTTCACTTCCTGCCCCACAAGGCTGGTCAGGTCCCCACCATCCACGGCTCCCTGCACCACGAGGTCAAAACCCTGAGCCTCGGGCAGGAAAAGGAATTTCCCGATGGCCAGCTTCGGCGTCCCCTCGAAAACGAGCGTCCCTTCTTCCAGGGCAGCCTGCTCTTCAGGGAGGTTTTCTTCAGCCTGTTGGCATGCGATAGAGCCCGAAATGATGAGTGCGAATGCTACAAACAGCCCCAGAGTCAGATGCATCCTGCTTCCATAACCTTTCACGATAGCCATGGCTCATACCTCCAATTGATAGTTGTTCTCATCCGTGTCATCAGGGAATGCACACTTATTTTAAAGTAGGATTCTTTATACCACCGTGAGGGATAAATGTAAAGCAGAAATTGAGCGACCTACCTTTTTCTCACCCTGGAGCCGGAGCGTGAAGAGGACGACGAGCGGGACGCACTTGCAGTCCTTCCCGACGAGCGCGAGGACCGGCTCGAAGACCGTGAGGGAGAGGAGCGCACAGAGGAGGAGCTGCGTGAGGGGGATGTGCGGGAGGCAGAGGAGGACCGCGTGGTGCTTCCCATACGGCTCGAAGAGCGCCTGGAGGAAGACACAACGCCCCGGCTTGAGGAGGAACTGCTGCGCGGGACAGAGCGGCTCGAGGTCGATCCCCGGCTCTGGTAGCTGGAAGCCGACCGGCGGAGGGAGGAATTGGCCGTGGCACTCCGCGGCGCGGCACGGACACTCTGGGATCGCGACGAGACAGATCCGGTCGTGGATCGGCTCGCGCTCCCTGTGTTGCGGGAAGAATAGCCGCGGGAAGGCGTGCCCCGGGCACTGCTGTCATAGTTCTGCTGTGTCACACCCCGGGTTGTACGGCTGGAATAGGTCCTCGTCGACCGCGCGGATACCCGGCCCTGTGACGAGGTGGAGCGGCCCGCAGAGCTGCTTCGCGAGGGGTAGGTCTGCGACATGGT
>JAUWTO010000173.1 GCA_030614685.1 Candidatus Aminicenantota bacterium | reverse complement strand
TCCCGGTCCTCGATCTGGTCCACGAACACGGCGGTGGTGAAGGGGAGCTCCTGCCGCACCTGGTGGAGCATCTTTTCTCGGATGATCTCCGAGATCAGGAAGCGGTCGGACTGGACCGTGATGTCATCATCCGAATAAAGCTTCTCCGCCTCGGGAAGGTGCTTAAGGATGTTCTCCTCCAGGGCGTCCAGGTTGGTTCCCTTCAATGCCGAGATGGGAATGATCTCGGCAAAGGGGAGCAGGTCCTTGTAGTGGTCGATGATCAGGAGGATCTTGTCCTTCCGCGTGATGTCAACCTTGTTGATGAGCAGGAACATAGGGGTCGTGAACTTTTTCAGGGTGTCGAGCACGAACTGGTCACCATGCCCGAACTTGATGGATCCATCGATCAGCAGGCACAGCAGGTCGGCCGACTCCAGAGAGCCGTACACGAAGTTCATCATGCGGCGGTTCAGTTTGTGCAGGGGCCGGTGGATGCCCGGGTTGTCGATGAAGATGATCTGGCCCTCGTCCGTGGTCTTGATGCCCAGGATGCTGGTGCGCGTGGTCTGGGGCTTGTCTGAGATGATGGCCACCTTCTCGCCGATCATGTGGTTGAGGAGGGTCGACTTCCCGGAATTGGGCCGGCCGATCAGGGCGACGTATCCGACTTTTGTTTTTGGGGTATCAGGTTTGTCTATTTTATTCATTGAATTCCATGAGATTGCTTCGCTTCGCTCGCAGCTAAGATTGCCTCGTGGCTGCGCCCCTCGCAATTACAGCTAACTCGCAATGACTTCCAAGGCAGCGGCGGTCAGCTCTGCTGCACGTCCGTTTTTTTGATGCGGAGCTTGGTGATCCGCTTCTGGTCCACTTCCAGGATCTCGAGCGCCAGCCCCTTGATCTCGATCTTTTCTCCTGCCTCAGGGAGGCGCCCCAGGCTGTGGGTGATCAGGCCCCCTACCGTGATGTAGTCGTCGTCCTCAAGCTCCAGGTCGAAGAGGTCTTCCAACTCCTCCACCTCCACATCGCCCAGCACGATGTAGCTGTCTGCCTCCTCGGGGATGATCTGGATCTCGTCCTTGTCATACTCATCCTGGATCTCGCCCACGATCTCCTCCATGAGGTCTTCCATGGTCACGAGCCCCGAGACCCCGCCGTGCTCGTCCACAACGATGGCCAGCTTCTGCTTCCGTTTCTGGAACTCCTTGAGCAGTTCCGCCACCTTCATGGACTCGGGGATGAAGTATACCGGCCGCAGCAGGGGTTCCAGGGATTGGTCTTTGAAGCGGTCGGCTGAGTACTCCATAAGATCCTTGGCGATGATGATGCCCTCGATGTTGTCGATCCGGTCCTTGTAGACGGGGATGCGTGAATGCTTTTCCTTGATGACAAGCTCCCGCAGAGCATCGATGTTCGCGGTCCCGGGTACACAGATCACGGAGACGCGCGGCGTCATGATCTCGCGGACGATGGTGTCGCCGAACTCGACCACGCTCTTCAGCAGATCGCCCTCTTCCTTTTCGATGATGCCTTCCTCCTCCGCCTCTTCGATAAGCGCATCGATCTCGTCCTCGGAGGCTTCCCTCTGTTCCTCAGGCTCCTTGTCGGGCCCGCGTTCGCGCACCGCCCACAGCAGCGGCATGGTAGCGTAGTAGGGGAACTTGAAGGAAGAGAGAAAAAAGTTCAGGAGCTGCCGGTTGTAGGCCGTGTTGAGCCACCGCGGGATCATCTCGAAGAACATGAGATAGAAGGCGATCAGGCCCAGGAAGACCCACAGGGGCCACTGTCCCGCCCTCGGGAAGAGCAGGTAGAGCAGAACGATGAATGCGATCAGGAAGAAGTTGCGCACGATCGAGGCCGACGTCTTGAGCTCATCGTAGATGTCCAGTATCCGTGCGCGGAAATCCTTGTCCCGGTCTTCCAGGACGCGGCTCACAGAGATCTTGGAGGATGCGTCGAGCGCCACCTTGAAAAGGGAATACAGGAACACCGCCAGAAAACTCAGGCCGAGTCCCACCCACATGAATATGTCAGAGTTCATGGCTTTCTTTCAACCAGCGGGCCCGGATCTTGTCCTCTTCCTCCTCCAGGCCTTTGGAGTGTTCGAAACTCTGGAGATGGAGCAGCCCGTGGATCACGAGGAACTCCAGCTCCTGCTGCAGCGCATGGCCCCGCGACCGGCTCTGCCGGGCGGCATAGGGCACGGATATGATGATATCACCCAGGTAGTATTTCCCGTCCGGGCCCTTGTCCCGGATGGGGAAGCTCAGCACATCGGTAGGCGCGTCCTTGTCCATGAACCTCCGGTTGAGGTCTGTCATGGGCTTGTCATTGACAAGCGCCAGGGTCACCTCCGGATCAGGGATCCGGTAGGTGTGGATCAGCTTCTCCAGCAGGTGCTGCAGCCTGTTGGTGTCGATGTCATACCGCCTCTGCTGGTTAAGGATTTCGATCATTGTTTTTATGGGGCGCAGCCTGTTTGGCACGCTTTTTCTCGAATTCGAATCCCGGATACTCCACGCGCGGATGATAGATGGTATCCAGGGATGACAGGAAGGCATTGGCCATGATCTTAAGCTCGGAGAGCGAAAAGCGGCTCTCGTCCAACTGGCCATCCTGCTGGTTGGAGTTGAAGATTTCGGAGTTGAGCCGCTTCAGATTGGCTTTGGTCGGCTTCCTGAGGCTCCGGGAGGCCGCCTCCACCGAGTCGGCCAGCATGACCAATGCGGCCTCCTTGGTCCGGGGCCGGGGGCCCGGGTAGCGGTAGCTCTCCTCGCCGACCGTCTGCATTTCCGGGTCGTATTCCTCCTTGGCCTTCTCGAAAAAGTAGCGGACCAGGGAGTTGCCGTGGTGCTGGGCGATGATGTCCTTGACCCGTTTCGGCAGATGGAGCTTGGTGGCCTGCTCCACTCCTTCCTTTACGTGATTGATGATCACCAGGCTGCTCATGCTGGGCTTGAGATCCCGGTGCATATCGAAGTTGCGCGTACGGTTTTCGATGAAATATTCCGGGCGCTTGATCTTCCCGATGTCATGGTAAAGGGCGCCGGCCTTGACCAGCATGGGGTCGAGGTCAACAGCCTCGGCCGCGGCCTCGGCCAGGGAGGATACCACCAGTGAGTGATGGTAGGACCCGGGCGCT
Organism: Candidatus Aminicenantota bacterium; assembly: GCA_030614685.1. Lineage (GTDB taxonomy): Bacteria > Acidobacteriota > Aminicenantia > Aminicenantales > Aminicenantaceae > JAUXEH01. The sequence continues at coordinate 1,912 of JAUWTO010000173.1, read as the reverse complement.
TCCATGGCCATCTTCCGGAAGATGGGGAGGTCGGAATTGGCCAGTTCGACCAGCTTGGCTGGGGTCATGATACCGAACATATTTTCCAGAACCGGGAGCAGTAGGAAGGCCAGGGCGCTGCTCGTGACGCCGCCCAGGATGCCCATGAATATCTCGCTGAGAAAGGGCTGCCAGGAAGAGATGCCTCCCTGGAGCAGGTGGAAAGCCGTGATGGCGGCGACGTTCACGGGTGCGATGATCAGGATCCCGGCGCGGAGAACGGGTGTGCGGGTGGGCTTCCCGAGGAGCCTTACGCCCAGGATGGCAGCAAATCCCCCCACCAGCGTGAAGATCATCAAAAGCTCGGAATTGAACAGAAAGCCGAATAGGATGCTGATAAAGATCACAGCGAAAAGCGCGAGGTGGACCCCGACCAGGAAGGTGATCAGCAGCGCCCCCATCTGCACCGGGAACGCATAGCGGTAGCTTTCCGCGTAGCTGAAGAAGGTCAGGCTCGAATTCTGGCTGAAGAGGCTGGAGAGGGAATCGGACAATTTGAAGAGCAGCAGGCTGATGATCAGGATGGTGCACATCAGGGTGAAGCGGTTGAGGGCCACCTCAGGGTCCCTCCCGGTTTGGAGGTAGTAGAGCAGCCCGTATAGCAGCAAAGAGAACAGTATCAACGATCCGGTAAAATTGATCAGCCAACTGGGCTGGGCGCTGAGGTTCTGGTTGTAGTCCCGGATGTCTCTGAGTATATCAGCGGTCATCTCATCTCCCTTGCGGATGAGGACCTTTCCCTTTTTTATGGTGTAGTAAGTCGTTTCCACACTGCGGCGGGCCCCTTCCCTGCGGATCGCCGTTTCATCCGCATTGAAATCCACGTTGGCCGTCAGGAACACGTGCGAGAGCGCGGTCAGGACCGATTTTTCCTCGTCAGGCGGCTCAAGGAGGTTGATCTTGTTGGTCAGGATGGTCTTCGCATCCTCTTTGTCGAGGACCGTGGACGGGAATTGCTTGCTCTCTGCTCCTGCGCCGCGGATCAAGATGAAGCCGAGTTCCTGTTCGCTGTGCGTGTAAAGGCTCTTGTCGATGATGATGCCTCGATCCATCACACCGGAGATCAGCGTGATCAGGCTTTCCTCCAGGGTGGGGGAGAACTCGAGCTTGATCAAATTCCGCAGGATTTGGGGAGTGAGCTCGATATAATAGGTCTCGCTGCTGGTCTCGATGAACTCGCTCTGTCGTTTGCTGTCAGGGGGATCGGCGATCAGCGCCCGCCCGGATTTAAAGAATTCCCGGATCTTGTTGCGGACGCTCAGGAAGGGATTCGAATTGAGACTGTAGACCGGAGGTTCCCTGTCCTCCGCCTCCTGCCTGCGGGTCTGTATCGTCTCCTCGTCCTCGACGGTCAGGTCCTCGGGGATCACGACATCCGCCGGGGCGATGGCCCCGATCTCCCATTCGGGAAGGGATTTGGAGGGCACGTAGGAGGCCAGGTAGGCGATGGCCAGCGCAAAGATCACAAGGAATATGTGGTGATGTCCGAGCAGCCGCTGCACGAGGTTCGTCTTCTCATCCGGATCCGGGATGTGGGCATTATTTTTCGTTTTCTTGGTCCGGCTCTCCTCGCTGCGGAAGAACCTCAGCTTCTTGAACGAGAAAGGTTCCATTATTTTTTCTGTGCCTTCTCATCGGCCTTCTTGTAGGCCTTGATGATCTTCTGGACCAGGGGATGGCGGACCACGTCCTTTTCGTTGAAATGAATGAAGGAGATCTCAGGGATGGGCGCCAGGATCTCTATGGCCTGCAGCACTCCGGATTTGCGAGGCTGGGGCAGGTCGATCTGGGTGATGTCGGCCGTGACCACGAGCTTGGAATCGAAGCCGGGACGGGTCAGGATCATCTTCATCTGTTCCTTGGTGGTGTTCTG
>JAUWTO010000081.1 GCA_030614685.1 Candidatus Aminicenantota bacterium | reverse complement strand
TCGATGAGAAGCTTCAACATGTGGAACTGAAGCGGGGTCAGTTCCAGCGTTACTCCCCCTTTGCGTGCCTCATACTTCTTAAAATCCAGTTCTATCTGACCGAAACGGAAAATGTCAACGCCTGCTGTCCACTCTGCGGTCCTTCGTAAGACGGCCCTCACCCGAGCCATGAGCTCCCTGAGACTGACGGGTTTGGTCACGTAATCATCCGCTCCCAACTCCAAGCCCAGCACCTTATCGATCTCCTGATCCTTGGCGGTCAACATGATGATGGGCGTCTTGTTTCCTTTGTTTCTCAATTCCCGGCATACTTCATAGCCGTCCATAACCGGAAGCATCAGATCCAGAATGATCAGGTCAGGGCTTTTCTCTCCGGCGATGTCCAAGCCCTTTCTCCCATCATCGGCTGTAAAAACCGTGTACCCAAACGACTCGAATTCATCTGTCAGGATCAATGCAATGTCGGGGTCATCTTCCACAATAAGGATTTTTTGGGACATCAAACCTTACCCCCCTGTTTCCCGATGGGTAATATTATGGTAAACATGCTTCCCTGATCGACCTTGCTTTTCACCAGGACTTTCCCTCCGTGGGCTTCAACTGTATGCTTGACCAAAGCCAGCCCCAAGCCGGTTCCTTTTGCGTCTTGCCGGAGGGCATTTTTCCCCTGGTAAAATTTATCGAAGATCTTGCCCAGTTCGTTGGGGCCAATGCCTACACCCTTGTCTTCCACATCCACCCTGATGCTTTCAGCTTCCTTTCTGGCATTCACATAAATCTCTGCGCTCCCCGTTGAGAATTTGACGGCATTTTCCAAGAGATTATTCAAGACTAAGGAGAACGCTCTCCTGTCCAAATTGAGACATGGGAGGTTTCGAGAGATCCGGGAGTCGATTCTTATTCCAGCATAGATCTTGTCTTTTTTGAATTGTTCTATTTCATACACCAATAGCTGAGCCACATCCATTTCCTGAAAGAAATATTCGCTTTTTCCCTCTTCGATTTTTGAAAAGTCCAATGTGTTCTTCACCAGGCTGCTCAACCTGTCTGCATTCTTTGATATGATCGAATAATATTCCTTCCTCTTGTCAAGAGACTTGACGCTTCCCAGCTGCAGTCTCTCACTCAATGTCTGTATGGCCATTATGGGGGTCTTGAATTCATGAGAGACAGAGGAGACAAAATCAGATTTTAATCTCAGTATCTCCATCTCGTGAGCGATGGCCCTCACCACCAGCACAGATCCGAATATAAGAAGGACCAGGATGGTCAGGATGGTCCAGAAATAAAAGTTTTTCAAATACCCTAATCCATCCATTCCTGGAGGATATATATCAATCCTCCAAGGGGGAAAATTGTTATCAAAATATTCTGTGACTGAGGAACGCTCTGCAGGCATGCTTCCAGGCCCCAGCAGAGTCTGGCCTGAAAGAGTGGAGATGGCGATCGGCACTGTACGTGAAAATGGAGCCCCTGCCACAATGCTGCTTATCCCATGATCGATCAGATAGTCTCGGTTTACTATGATTCCCAGCAGTCCGGGCCTTCCCCCTCCATCTTCAGCCTGGAGTGCTACAGCCAGGCCAAGATCTTCCTCATGGTCTATTACCTGGGAATGGCGAAAAGGACGGAAAACAGAGGCGCCCTGCAGCCTGAACCTTCTCTGCAGCTCGGGGAGAATGAAGCGTCTTGTATCTTCGACAACCAGCCATTGTTCATTGACTTCCTGATGAAGTTCTCTCAGCCGTCCGAACTCCTGGCCGTAATCGTTGCCAGTATGATTTTCCAACTCTAAGGATAAAAAATCCGATATGTCCTTTTTCACCATCGAGGCATAGGTCTTGAATTGGTCAGCGTCCAGATGCCAGTGCTTCTGGAGAAGATCTCTGTATAGATCAATGGAATTTCGAAAAAAATCATCGCAAGATCCCATTTTTCCATAACACCTGATGATCTGAACTCCAGCCAGAAGATCCAGGGGCAGCAAAGAGAAAGTCGTGCATTGGGAATACTCTGTACGGATTCTCGAGAAGCTATGGATGGCTCGGTCATAATTTTTCAGCTTCATGTGGCATCGGGCAATATTGAAAAGCATCTGTGCCTGGGTGGTTCTGTCTTGGGAGCGTGACAAAATGAGCTTATACGATTCAACAGCATCGGCGATTCTTTTTTGACTGAATTCAAGTTTTTGAGCTTTCTCTAACGCCAGTCTATAAGCATCTGTCATGGGAGACATCGGCGTATCCGGCCTTTTTCCCGAAATCGGGAGGAACAGGGGGAACAAAGGCTCCTCATCCTTATAAACCAGAAAAACATGCTCTATGAGACGATTCTCCCTTACCTGAAAATTCAATAACTCCTCAATAGAAACATAATCCCTCAGGGAAAAGGACGGGTTCTGAGCCAGGTTCTGCAGGATGTTTTCGATGTCCACAAAGCGGGAACGGATCTGTTGTTTAAGAAACGCTGCCCCTCTTCTATGCTCATCCTCCAGCTGCTTGACCAATCTGAATCTTTCATTGCGGATGGATCTCACGCCAAATATACTTAGTGCAACTGAAGGAAGAAAGATGGCTGTCAGAAAAATAAGGATGAGTTTTTTGTGCCTTTCGACAGAAATCCGAAGAGAGTCAAGCATTTCGTTTACTGGAGAAGCAAACTCCCCCTCATCCCCGGCTATTTATTCCCGCAATTATGCTGAAATCAACTTACCATTATTAAAACGACAAAGTCAAACACCAGGAAACAAAGTGGATAAAAAGCAAATTCCAAGAATAAATCGGATCACTGCAAACGGTAAAACGATCTCCATATCGCTCGCGGAGGAGTTTTAGACTATACGGACCGGGCAGACTTGGTCCCTTCTCAACAGACCGAATATTTGGAAGTTCAGACTTCAGCCAGTCTTTTGTAGGTCTCGTAGCGCTGTCTGGCCTCTTCTGCTGCACGCTTGAACAGGATTTTAGCCTGCTCCGGATACTGCTGCTCCAGGGTGCGGTAGCGTACCTCGTTCTTGAGAAACTCCCCGTACTCCAGCTTGGGCTTACGCGAATCCAGCATCAGCGGATTCTTGCCTTCCGCGGCCAGATCCGGATTGAAGCGATAGAGGAGCCAGTATCCGGAATCCACGGCCAGCTTCTCCTCTTGCTGGGGCCTGCTCATGTCGATCCCATGGCTGATGCAGGGAGAGTATGCGATAATCAGCGAGGGCCCATTAAACGCTTCCGCCTCAACAAAAGCCTTGAGGCACTGGTTCATGTTGGCTCCCATGGCCACAGAGGCCACATAGATGTAGCCGTAGGTTATGGCCATCATGCCCAGGTCTTTTTTCTTGGTGCGCTTACCGGCTGAGGCGAACTTGGCTACCGACCCGGTGGGCGTGGCTTTGGAAGCCTGGCCCCCGGTGTTGGAGTAAACCTCGGTGTCGAGCACCAGGATGTTGACGTTGCGGTTCATGGCCAGGACATGGTCCAGGCCGCCGTATCCGATGTCATAGGCCCAACCATCGCCGCCGAAACACCAGACGCTCTTTTCCACGATGTAATTCTGGAGTTCGATGATCTTGTCCAGAAGCGGTACAGCGTCACCGGAAGCTGCTGACCTGGCAGCGGGGAGCAGCTCCTTGACTGACACGGCCACGGTCTTGGCCTCGTCATCCACCGCGTCCCAAAGCTCCAGGCTCCTCTTCAATGCAGCCGTCAGTCCCGGCGTGGTCCCCTTTTCCAGGAGCGCCTCGATGTTTGACCGCAGCTGCCCGCGGTTTGCATCCACGGCTAGCCTCATTCCGAATCCGTACTCGGCATTGTCTTCGAACAGGCTGTTGGCCCAGGTAGGGCCGCGGCCCAGCTTGTCCTTGCAGTACGGGACAGTGGGAAAGGTCCCGCCGTAGATGGACGAGCAGCCTGTGGCGTTGGCGATGATCATGCGGTCTCCGTACAGCTGGGTGGTCAGTTTGACGTAAGGGGTCTCGCCGCAGCCTCCGCAAGCCCCGCTAAATTCGAAGTACGGCATCAGGAACTGGCTGCCCTTGAGGGTTTCCCGCCTGGTGCCATCCAGGACGTTATCGGGAAGTTTTTCGAAGAACTCGGCTTTTTCCGCTTCTCCCGCGGCTCGAGCCTCGTCCAGGCCACCCATCTCCAGGGCCTTGACCTTGGAGGGACAGGTGTTGGCACAGCTGCCGCAGCCCACGCAGTCTTCGATATAGACCTGGATACGGAACTGCAGGTCGCGGTCGTTCTTGGTGTTGGACTTGAGCGTCACGAATCCGTCCGGGGCGCCTTCCAGGTCTGCGGGAGCGATCTGTTTGGCCCGGATGGTGGCGTGTGGGCAGACCAGGGAGCACTGGTTGCACTGGATGCAGTTCTCGGGAATCCAGTGCGGAACATGGGGGGCCACACCGCGCTTTTCCAGACGTGTGGTGCCGGTGGGGATGAATCCGTCATACGGCATCTGAGAGACGCTGATGTCATCGCCTTTGAAGTGCATGATGGGCTCGATCACCTCTTTGGCGAAGATTTCAGCATCGTCAGGTATGAGCTGAGGTATGGGAGCCGATTTTGTGATGGTCTCCGGTACAGGAACCTCCTCCAGGGCGGCGGCGGCCTTGTCCACGGCATCCCAATTCATCTGGACGATGTTCTCCCCCTTGCTGCTGAAGGTCTTCTTGATGGCATCCTTGATCAGCTTGAGGGCCTCTTCTTCGGGAAGCACGCCCGAGATCTTGAAAAAGACAGCCTGCATGACCGTGCTGATACGGGCTCCCAGGCCTACGCTCTCCGCAAGCTTGAGGGCATCGATGTTGTACACTTTGATCTTCTTATCGATGATGGTCCGCTGCAGGTCCTCGGTAAGGTTATCGAACACCTCCCCGGCCTCCCAATCAGAATTGAGCAGGAACGTTCCACCTTCCTTGATACCCCCCAGGATATCGTAGCGGCCGATATAGGAGGCCTTGTGCAGGGCCACAAAATCCACGTGGCTCAGTAGGTACTGGGACTGGATCGCCTTTTTCCCGAACCTCAGGTGCGAGATGGTGATCCCGCCCGACTTCTTGGAATCGTACTGGAAGTAGCCCTGGGCATACATATCGGTGTTATCACCGATTATCTTGATGGAATTCTTATTGGCACTGACCGTGCCGTCGGATCCGTAGCCCCAGAATCGGCAGCGGATGGTCCCCACGGGTTCGGTCTCGAGCTCTTCCCCCAAAGGAAGCGACTTCCCTGTGACATCGTCTTCGATCCCTACCGTGAAATCATGAGAGCAGGCCCCGTCCAGATGATCGTAAACGGCCTTGATCATGTTGGGGGTGAACTCCTTGGAACTCAGGCCGTAACGGCCGCCTACGATGGTGACGTCCTGGTCGCTCAGGGCCACCTTGATGTCAAGGTACAGAGGCTCTCCGATAGCACCGGGTTCCTTGGTGCGGTCCAGGACCGCGATCTTTTTCACGCTCGTCGGGATGGCGTTACGCAGCGCTTCTACGGAGAAGGGACGGTAGAGCCGCACCTTGATGGCCCCCACCTTCTCCCCCTGCTCGAGGAGATAGTTGATGGTCTCTTCTATGGTCTCGGTCGAAGATCCCATGGAGATGATGATCTTCTCCGCATCCGGGGCACCGATGTAATCGAACAGGTGGTACTGGCGCCCGATCTTGGCCGCCAGCTTGTCCATGTATTCCTGGACGATGGCGGGAGTGGCGTCATAGTATTTGTTGACGGTTTCCCTGCCCTGGAAGTAGACATCGGGATTCTGGGCTCCCACTTTGGCCTGCGGCCTCTCGGGATTCATGGCCCGGGCACGGAAATCCTCCACATATTTCATTTCCAGCAGTTCTCCCATGGTCTCATAGGGAATGACCTCGATCTTCTGGACCTCGTTGGAGGTGCGGAAGCCGTCGAAGAAGTGCACGAACGGGACCTGGGACTTCATGGCGGCCAGGTGCGCCACCACGGCCAGGTCCATTACCTCCTGCACAGAACCCGAGGCGAGTAGCCCAAAGCCCGTGTTCCGGGCGGACATCACATCGGAGTGGTCTCCGAAGATGGACAGCGACTGGCAGGCCAGGGAACGGGCCGAGACGTGAAAGACCGTGGGAAGCATCTCGCCGGCGATCTTGTGCATGTTGGGCAGCATCAGCATCAGCCCCTGCGAGGCCGTGAAGGTCGTGGTCATAGCTCCGGCCGAGAGACTGCCGTGCAAGGCACCGGCGGCCCCGCCTTCGGACTGCATCTCAACGACCTCCAGCTTCTGCCCGAACAGGTTTTTGCGTCCTTTTGCGGCCCAGGCATCGGCCAGCTCCCCCATGAGCGAGGATGGAGTGATGGGATAGATGGCCGCCACTTCGCTGAAGGCGTATGCAACATGGGTCGCGGCCGTGTTTCCTTCGATGGGATCAAAAATCTTTGTCATCCTTTGTCTCCTCTCAGATGTTCAAGAAGTCAGTTTCAAAACGCACTATTATAAAGGTTAGGATGGCTTTTACCAACTCCTTGATGAAATTTATTATATTATGGGTCAGATTTATTATATTATGGGTCAGTCTTCTGTCAGTTCAGTGCGGCCTTCCAGGGATTTTTTGATGGTCACCTGATCAGCGAAATCCAGGTCCGAGCCTACGGGAAGCCCCATGGCCAACCGGGTGACCTTGACACCAGTCTCTTTCAGCATCCTGGCCAGGAACAGGGCCGTGGCCTCACCCTCCACCGTGGGATTGGTTGCGATGATGACCTCTCTGAAGCCGTCCTCCCGTACTCGCTCGACCAGCTGTTCGGCCTTCAGCTCATCGGGCCCCACGCCCTTGAGCGGAGACAGGGCCCCGAGCAGGACATGGTAGCGTCCCTTGAAAGCACCCGTGCGTTCGATGGACGCGATGTTGAACGGTTCCTCCACCACACACACGGCATCGGATCCGTCCACATCTTTGGTGCAGTGAAAGCAGGGATCCCGGTGGGTCAGGCTGTTGCAGACGGAGCAGTAGAAGATGTTGCGCTTGGCCTCCTTTATGGCGTCGGCCAGCCGGTCTGACTCCTCCTGAGGCTGCCCGATCAAGTAATACGCGATCCGCTGGGCAGACTTCGCCCCGATCCCGGGGATCTTCTTAATCTCCTCTATGAGGCGCTGGAGCGGGTGGTCCTTTTCCATCATCAGAACAATCCCGGGATTTTAAGCCCGGCTCCCATGGCTCCGAGCTTCTGGGATACTTCCTCGTCGACCTTGGCCCCCGCATCGTTGAAAGCGGCAGTGATCAGGTCCTGCAGCATCTCCACGTCGTCCTTATCCACCACCTCGGGATCGAGTTTGATGGCCATCAGGTTTTTGGTCCCATCCAGCGTGACGACGACCATGCCCCCTCCCGAGGAACCCTCCACTCGCAGCTCGCCCAGCTGGTGCTGCATATTCTCCTGCATATCCTGGGCTTGTTTGAGCATTTTTTGCAGGTTACCCATGCCTTTCATATGACTCTCCTCTAATCCATCAGGTCTTCGATCTTCCTGGTGGCGATCTTTTCGCCCTTTTTGGGCTCCACGGACAGGATCTGTGCCTTGAAGGTCTGCATGAAGTTCATAACCGCCGGGTCCCTGAGCACCGCATCCGCCTCCGTGCTATTCCCGGACTCGGCCGGCCGCGACTCATTCGATTGCGCTTCTTTCTCAGGCACCGGGCGTATCTCCGCCTTACTGGGAGGAAGGGGAGAGTGGGGAGAGGGCTCCGGGGCGGTGGCGGCCTTGGGGACGGTCTGCGGCGCTGGCTTCGGCTCTGGTTCAGCCGGTCTCGGCTTCGGCTGCATCCGCGTTTCCCGTTCCTGTATCCCCGAGGCCTGCCCACCCAGCTCCTGCACCTGTTTCAGCAGGTCCTTTAAGGGAGTGAGCTTACGGTAATGACAGAGCTTGATGAGCATGGCTTCCAGATAGATCCGGGGATGGGAAGAGAACTTCAGCCCCTGCTCCCCCTGTTGGAGAGACAGGAGATAGCGCAGCAGGTCTTCGGCACCCGCCTTGGATGCCTCCTCCCGTAGCCTCTGGATGTCATCCGCTGTGTGCGGCAGCAGCTCCTCCGGTTTCTTTACAGAGCGGACCAGCAGCAGATTGCGGAAGTGACGGATCAGCTCTTCATGGAACCTGCGCAGGTCATAGCCGCTGTCTATGATTTTCTCCACCTGAGTGAATATCCGGTCCGGTTGTTCCTCCAGGATGGCCGAGGAACATTGGAACATGAGATCCTGGTTGATGGTACCCAGAATCTCCTTGAGATCCTCGTCCTTCACCTGCTCTCCGGAGAAGGCCACGGCCTGGTCCAGCAGGCTCTGGGCATCACGCAGGCTTCCCTCGGCGGCATCTGTGATGAGGTTGAGCCCCGGATCCGAGATGGTGATGCCCTCCTTACCCGCGATCCTGCCCAGGTGTTCGAATATCTCGGTGTGGGAGATCCGCTTGAATTCAAAGTGCTGACAGCGGGAAACGATGGTGGCCGGTACTTTGTGGAATTCGGTGGTGGCAAAGATGAAGACCGTGTTGGGCGGCGGCTCCTCCAGGGTTTTGAGCAGGGCATTGAAAGCGGACTTGGACAGCATGTGGATCTCGTCGATGATAATGACCTTTGTGCGGCAGTGGATGGGCTTGTACTGTACTCCTTCGCGCAGAGACCGCACATCATCCACGCTGGTATTGGAGGCGCCGTCGATCTCGATGACATCCACGGACCTGTCTTCGTTGATCTCTGTGCATAATTCGCAGACGTTGCAGGGCGTGGGTGTGGGGCCCTCCTTGCAGTTCAGGGCCTTGGCCAGGATCCGGGCGACCGTGGTCTTTCCCACTCCGCGGGTTCCAGAAAAAATATAGGCCTGGGCCACACGCTGATTGCGGATGGCGTTCTGAAGCGTCTGTTTGACGCCCTTCTGCCCGATCAGCTCCTCAAAGCTCTTCGGCCTATACTTTCGGGCATATACGAGATAACTCATGTGTTCGATCCGTTGGATCCGGGCGCGTTGCGGAGTTTTCGATCCTGATTACGGGAAGGATATTTTAGCATACTTCCCCCTGAAATAAAACGGGGCTACTTCTTTTTCTTCTTGGATACGGCCGATCCCGTGACCTTTTCGCGCTCCTCACTGTGCCGCTTCGTGATCTTGGCCTTTTCTGTTTCTTGCCGGGCCTTGGTCAGGCTCTTCTGTTCCCTGCTCTCCCGGTCGATCTTGGTCTTTTCCGTCTCTGTTTCGGCCTGCCGCATCTCCTCCCGTGTCTGTCGCTCCAGCCGCTCGACCTCTCTCTGCTGGCTGTCCTCCAGTTCCTTCAGTTCCCGCGTCTGAAGCTGCCGGATCTCATCCTCCACCGACCGCTCTCCCTGCTCCCGATAGTTTTCCATTTTTCGTTCAATGACCCGATCACTGACCTCCGGGAGTTCGGTCACCCTGGGGGGTGCCGAGGTCTCATCGGCAATCACCCGGGGCGAGTAGACATAAAGGAATCCGGTGTGGGCCTCGGGCCGTCCCGGGCTTCGGGACGGGCGCAGCTGTTGCTCTCTGATCCTCTCTCCGATGAGGTCGCTCACACGGCTGACATCCAGGCCCCGGTTGAGAATCCGGTCCCCATGGACCGAGATATCGGCCTTGAGCTGGCTGGCCTGGACAAAGGTCAAGTTACGCTCCGGCGGAAGAATATGAGGGGATACTCGGGCAGTATAGAAATGCCGGTCCTCCACGAATACCCAGCTCCACTCGCTCAGGGGATGCGGGAGGGAAGATATCCCCACTCCCCTCTCAAAGCGAACATCCGGCGGCAGGGGCGCCCATCCGATGTGCCCGGGGCCGTACCGCCAGGCGACCCAGGCCGGGCCCCACACGGTCCCCGGGGCCCAGTACCAACCCAGCG
>JAUWTO010000317.1 GCA_030614685.1 Candidatus Aminicenantota bacterium | reverse complement strand
CCAATTAGCACCGCTAATTGGACCACTCCCCTTTATTTATTTTCTCCCTTCCCTTTGTTTCCTCTCCTTTTTCTCCCCTTTGTTTCACCCCCCTATATTTTTCCTGATCAGTAGATCTTCCGGTCCTTCAGGACCTGGATGATCCCTTCCTTTCCCATGAGGTTCTCTATGTCCACCACGGTGCGGGCGATCCCGTCCGTCAGGTTTTCGCAGCCGTCTTCGGTGATGAGCACCGTGTCCTCGACCCGCACGCCCAGGTTTTCATCCGCGAACACTGCCAAGATATCGCAGGCGAAAACCATACCCGGCTTAACCATATACAAAATCCTCAGGTGGTTTCTAATGGAATCCACACCCTATTCAGGAAATCTCTCCCCCGATCGATTCTTCCGGGAATATCTGGCGGCTTGTGATGTATACTAAGGAGGAAGGCGACTTAGAGTGCAAAAAAACCTATAAGCTGGAGAGGCATATGACAGGGAAATCCATCCTTTTAACTCTCACACTGCTCCTCGCCACCGCGGCCTATCTGACAGCAGAACGGATCGGGATGCTGCAGGATATCATGGAGCCTGATGGGTTTCAGGTCTCAGGCACCGAGGTGTTCATACTGGAAGGGGCGACGGTCTCTGTGTTCGACCTCGCCACCCTGAACCTGGAAAGACAGTTCGGACGGGAAGGACAGGGCCCCGGAGAAGTGGAGATCACACCCTGGCTGTCCAATACGCTCCAGGTCTACCCGGATCAAGTGATCATCGACAGTGCCAACAAGCTGGTGGTTTATAGCAGGAACGGCGAGCTGATCCGGGACAAAGTCCGCCAACCGCAGTTCACTCAGGTAGTGCCTTGGGGCGATAATTATGCGGTTCGGCTGCGCATTGCGGGGAATGAGAACGACAAAAAACAGTATTCCTCGATCCTGTTCCTTAGCGGTGAAACAGAAGAGCTCCGAGAGCTGTACCGCCAACCATTTGCAGGGCAGCGGGAACAGCTGTACATGATCCCGGATTCCATTCATTTTCAGGTGTATGAGAACAGCCTGTACGTGGAAAAGACCCCGGAGGGATTCGTGATCGATGTGTATGGCCCCGGCGGGCGGAAGATCCGGGAGATCCGCAGAGAATACGAGAAGAGGCCGGTGACCCGTGCCGATCGTCTGCTCTATGAAAAGCTCTTGAAAGAAGATCCCATGATGAACATCCAGGAGGAAAACTGGGAACAGTTCAAAACCAAAACCCAACTGAGTTATCCGGAGTCATTCCCTGCCATTCGGGATTTTGTGATCGCTGACGACAGGATCTATGTCCAGACCTATAGGAGCAAAGATGCCCGTGATGAGTTTCTGGTTCTGGATCTGGACGGGAAGGTGCACAAAAGTGTCTATCTTCCGAAAGTGCGCGAAGCCGGTTTTACGGAGCAGATGATGGGGACTGGAGTGCGCCTGTTCTGCATAGATCAGGGACGGTTTTTCTATCTGAATGAATTGGATGAGGGGTGTGAGCTGCACGTAGAAGTCGTCTCTAATTGAACACCACGCACATGTTTTCAAAATTGATGGTCATACTCTGGAACTGTCGAACCAGGTCCTGGCCCAGGTTTCCGTAGAAGAAGCGGCTGTTTTCCGTCGTGTATTCGGTGAAGACCGGGATCCTGCGAAACGTAACGTCCCGGCCGGAGACCTGCAGGACCAGGTCCCTGAGGCTGTAGGCCTGGACCTCCCTGCGGCTGCCGGCCCCACGGAACCGTTCCGTTCTCAGCTCGGAACTCCCCTTGATATCATCTGCAAAGGCAGCCAGAAAGGGCGGCCACAGGTCAGACCGGTTGGCACCCGTATCCAGCACGAACGTGAGCCTTTTCTCCTTGTAGTGCCCTTCGATGAGGGGCTTGAAGCCCGCAAGGGCGAGGTTCTGCTCTCCCTGTGTCTGCGGCTCAGCCGGGATGAGGAGTTCACCCTTGCGCGTAAAGGTCACCTCCCGCATGGCCGCCAGCACAGGGAAGCCCAACACTCCCTGGATCTGACTCTTGATCTCTGGGATATAGAAATATTCGTCTTTCATCACCAGGAACAGGGCATGGCGAACGGTCATGTTGCCGATCCTGAGGTCCGCCGCAACCCCGACTCTGGCGTCGATCTTCTCGCCCGTGATGGTCCCGACCCGGATGGGCACATCGATGATCTTCAGCCCGAGCTTTTTTGCCATCGAGGCGATCAGGACAGAGAGATCAGCCCCCGTGTCATATGTGAGGGCGATCTCGAAACCGTTTACGGTCATGGGAACATGAGAACTCTGCATCTGCACGGCCGTGTCGCCCGCGAATTCTACTGTCTGGGCTGGTGTGTCTTTCAAGGCTTCCCACAGCTTGAACTCATTCTCGTGATCGGCCCTCTCCGTGTCGCTCAGTTCGTTCCGGAACAGGATCAGGATCTTTTCATTGGTCTCGGCGGCGCGGGCGTACTGGAAGGATTTGCGGTAGGTATCGGCCAGCAGGTCATAGCATTCCCTGGCCCATATGGCCGGCTGGCTTCCTCCTGTTCTCTCCAGATAGCCCAGGAGATGCGCTAAAGAGGAGGGCAGGCGGTTAAACATGTTGTCGACCGCGCCCTGGAAGAATTCCAGCTCCGGGGATCTGTTGTCTTTGCCAATTTTTTGGAGCTGGTCCCTCAGCTCGAAATACCGCTTTGCTGAGTAAAGCCTCTGCAGCTTCGGAAAGGATGTCTGGGCTTGAGCCTGTGTGAGCGATAGGAAGAGCGCAAAAAAAATCCAGAGTACTGCAAACCCAAAAGGTGCTCTTCTGTTG
>JAUWTO010000289.1 GCA_030614685.1 Candidatus Aminicenantota bacterium | reverse complement strand
CTTCTACATCATCCTTCTGCTCCTCGCCATGCTGGCCATCTTCGATACACAGATTTTCTCCATCTTTAAGCGCAAAAGGGAGATCGGTACCCTGATGGCGCTGGGCCTGACCCGGTCTCGAGTCATAACGATGTTCACAATGGAAGGTGTGATGCACAGCGTATTGGCCGCTTGTGTGGCTGCCGTATACGGAATCCCGCTACTGATGTACTCGAACAAGGTGGGTTGGGCCATGCCGGCTGCCACGGACAGCTATGGGTTTGCCATCGGGGACACGCTGTACCCGTCGATCACCGCCGGGCTCGTGGTAGGCACGGTCCTTCTGGTGTTCGCAGTCACCACCATCGTGAGTTTCCTCCCGACACGAAAAATCGCCAAGCTGGAACCCACCGAGGCCTTAAGAGGTAAGATGACATGATCAAATTTCTGTTGAAGGGCGTCCTCAGGGACCGCTCGCGGAGCCTGTTCCCCATCCTCACGGTCATGACCGGGGTCATGCTGACAGTGTTTTTATACAGCTACATCCAGGGAGCGACCGGCAATTTCTTCGACACCAGCGCCAAATTCTCGACCGGGCATGTCAAGGTCATGTCAAGAGCCTACGCCGAGGAGGCGGATCAGATCCCCAATGACCTGGCGTTAGTCGGCCTGGAAGACCTGCTCGGTGAGCTGAAGGCCAAGTATCCCGACATGGTCTGGACGCCCCGCATCCAGTTCGGCGGATTGTTGGACATCCCGGATGAGAACGGGGAAACCCGTGCCCAGGGACCTGTCATGGGCATGGCCCTGGACCTTTTTTCTCCTGACACACCTGAATGGTCGCTCCTCAACCTGGAAGGCTCTGTGATATCGGGACGGCTCCCTGAAAACCCGGGCGAGATCCTGGTGAGTCATGGATTTGCCGAGCGCCTGGGAGTGAGCGCAGGAGAAACGGCCACACTGATCGGCTCCACCATGTACGGCAGCATGGCCGTGGCCAACTTCACGATCGCCGGGACCGTAAAATTCGGTGTGACCGCGCTGGACAGGGGAGCCATGATCGCAGACCTGGCCGACATCCAGGCAGTGCTGGATATGCAGGATGCGGCCGGCGAGATCCTGGGTTTCTATGATGATTATGTCTTCCGGATAGATGCCTCGCAGCAGTTGGCCGCTGAGTTCAATGCCTCCATGGCGGAAGACACCGACGAGTTCGCTCCTGTCATGAAGAGTCTGATGGAGCTGTCGGCGCTGGGCGACATGATGGGCATGCTTGAGATGTTCACCGCGATCGTGCTGATCGTCTTCATCTCGGCCATGTCTGTCGTGCTGTGGAACGCGGGCATCCTGGGCAGCCTCCGGCGCTTCGGAGAGATCGGGGTGCGCCTGGCCATGGGTGAGAGCAAGGGGCATCTTTACCGCTCCATGATCACCGAATCCCTGTTCATCGGGATCATCGGCTCAGCATTTGGGACGGCCCTGGGATTGGCCTTCTCCTACTATCTGCAGTACAAGGGATTCAACATCAGCGCCATGATGCAGAATGCCTCGCTGATGATCGCCGATGTGATACGGGCCAAGGTCACGCCGGTCAGCTATGTGATCGGGTTTTTCCCCGGGATTGTCGCCACCTTCCTGGGGGCCGCGATCGCCGGTTTGGGTATTTACCGCCGCCAGACCTCGCAGTTGATAAAGGAGTTGGAAGTATGAGAAAAATCGCCGCTGTGTTCTGTTTGCTGTCGTTTGCCTTGATCTGCGATCTGCCGGCACAGACTCCGGACGGAGACTGGATCATCCAGAAGATGGACGAGAACTTCGGCTCCGACAACAAGATTTACGTGGGAACCATGATCGTTCATGGCCGCCGCGGGAGCCGCACGATCAAGTCCAAGTCCTGGCTGCAGGGTGTGGATCAATCCTTTACCGAGTTCCTTTCCCCCCCCAGAGAGGCCGGGACCAAGATGCTGAAGCTCGAAGACGAGCTGTGGACCTACTCGCCCTCCACGGATAGGGTCATTCGAATCTCAGGGCACATGCTGCGCCAGTCGGTCATGGGATCGGACCTCTCGTATGAGGACATGCTGGAGGACCCGGAGTTGAGCAACATCTATGATGCGCAGGTGGTGGGGGAGGAGTCCATGCTGGAGCGCGACTGCTGGGTGCTGGAACTCGTGGCCAAAGAAGGCAAGGAGATCGCCTATCACAAGCGCCAGGTCTGGGTGGACAAGGAGCGGTTTGTTTCTTTGCGCGAGGACCGTTTCGCTCGCAGCGGTAAGCTGCTCAAGACCACGGAGGTGCTCAAGGTCCTGCAGCAGGAGGGGCGCTGGATCCCGTCACACATCGTGTTCAAGGACACGCTCAAGGGCGGGAAAGGCACGGAGATGATCATCGAGTCCATGGACTTCGACGCTGAAATCCCTGACTATGTCTTTTCCAAGGCCTCCCTCCGCCGATAGCTGGGTCATTCATAAAAACCGCCGAAGACATAACCATCAAAATTGCCCTGTCTCATTTTGCCTATCATTCTTCCAGGCTAATGCAATGATCCTTAGATTTGAATTTGAAAACTTCGGCGTTTTTTACCCTTCGGGCGAGCCGATCTCACGGCATTTACCTCGTCGCGTTGGGTTCGCAGTGGTCAACCACGGCTTCACCCACCGACTCCTCGTAACTACCGCAATCTCAGCTCGTGAATGACCCAGGTGGAAAAGGGGACAGGTTTTGGGGCCTGTCCCCATTTATTGATGGATCACGACCGTGTGTCGCACGAACGCTCCCGGCTTTCCCTCAGGGATCGGGATGTGGATCCGGTCTTTCTGAAGGTCCCCGCCGGTTATGCCTGTGATTTTCTCAGGGTGTACCACGCCCACTTCGTATGCCTTTCCCGACAGGCCTTCAACCGTAAGTGTGAGGCCTGCATCCCCCTTCACCAGCGACACGATCTTGAGCCCGATGTTGGCCTCGCCCACACGGCTTCGCACATCGATGGGGTAGATCTCGACCGACGGCCTGAATGAGATGGTGAGGGAGACAGGTTCGTTGAGGACCGGGAGTTCACACACCGCCTGCGTGACCTGCGCCTGCTCCCGCGCTTCATACACTATGCTCTCTCCCCGGAGCGTCACATCCGTGACCTCACAGCCCAGGCCTAAAGCCGGCTCCAGACGGAGGCGAAAACCTTCGGCATCCTGAGGCGTCACG
>JAUWTO010000043.1 GCA_030614685.1 Candidatus Aminicenantota bacterium | reverse complement strand
GATGGCTCTATTTCGGAGATCGAGCTCCTGGTCAACATCCCGGTGGAGGAGCTCAGAAATCTGTACCGGACGGCCCGCATATTCTGGCATTTCAGCGGGATGGGGCAGCGCGACCCGGCCCGGATCGAACATTTTGGTATGACCACCGTCGAGGCCATGCAGAACGGGTGTGTCCCCGTTGTGTTCCGGGGTGGGGGACAGACGGAGATCGTGGAACATGGTGTCTCCGGATTTCTGTTCGACACTCCCCAGGAGCTGCAGGACAGAACCCTGGGTCTGATGAAGGACAATGGTAAGGTTGAGGAACTCGCCGGCGCTGCCCATGAACGGGGGCAGGCATTCAGCCGGGAGGTATTCACGAAGCGCGTCCGGGAGCATTTTGGCGGCCTCCTCCGGGAATACCGGTTCGAGGAGACGGCCGGGGATTAGCCCAGGGTATCCAGGGCTTTGGCGTTGTGGTTGGTCTGGATGATCATGAGAACCCTGCCGGTCCCGGCTGAAGAGCAGTAGAAATGCTCCACATCGATCACGGCATTCCCCAAAAGGGCACCGATCTCGGCTCCGGCACCGATGCGGTCTCCGATGATCACACTGACGACTTCGTTGGTGTTGACGGTATATCCTAAGGCTTTGAGGCTTTTTTCCGCCTTTTGGTTATTGGAGGTGACCAGATAGAACACGCCCTTATCTGCTTGCGAATAGGCATTGACAGCCCTGAGATTGACTCCGGCGTTGGCGAGGGTGCCCATCACACGGCCCAGGATCCCGGGCTCGTTGGGTGTGATCACATGCAGTTCGGTTTCTATCCTGACTTCGTGCACTTTTGATTCTCCTCTTGACTGAAAGGCTGAATTATAACAGAAATCGGCGGGAAATTCATCCGGTATTGCGTTTTTTAAGACAACACGTATCCTGGATTATAAAAAAAAGATATCCTCTAGGGTATAATGGAGGCTCATGAAAAACATAAAGCTTGCGATCGTTGACAACGCCATCGATCACTCCGTGTACACGCCGGTGTCGCACTGGCGGATGCACCTTCCCCTGCCGGGCGATGTTTTCCATGCCCCGTCCGGCGAGCTCCCGGACCTGGAGGACGGGTATACACACCTGATCCTGACAGGCTCCGAGGCCTCGATCATGAAGCGGGAACCCTGGGTCAACAGGGAGGCTGCGCTCGTTCAAAAGGCGGCGACTTCGGGGCTGGCCATGTTGGGGAGCTGCTGGGGACACCAGCTGCTGGCGCTGGCGCTCTCCGGACCGGAGAATGTCCGGCGGTGTGACAATCCGGAGATGGGGTGGCTTCCCATCCGGATTCTGAATGACAGCCCGTTCCTGGGAGTGGGAGAGCGTTTCTATGCGTATACGGTCCATTTTGACGAGGTAGTGAATCTGGGCAGAGAATTCCGCATTCTGGCCTCAACGCCGCAGTGTCCTATCCATGCCTTTCAGCTGGAGGACAGGCCCATTTGGGGAGTGCAGTCCCATCCCGAGATCAACATCACAGATGGGAGGCTGCTCTTTCAGAGATTCCTGGAGCAGGGAGGGGAGGCAGCACCTCTCTTCCGTGCCGCGCTCAAATCTCCCGAGAATGACAGCGATGCGATCCAGAGCATCATACAGACTTTTCTGTCGATATTCTTTGACAAAACTTGACAAATAGGGATAATTATATTTTATATATGTATACTGGATATTGGGATAGATATACTTGTCTTTTAAACATCATTCTTACAGATTTAAAGGAGGCGGCATGAATGCAAAAAAGATTCTAGCTCTCACTGTGGGACTTCTTGTCCTGTTTTCCTTGAGCTCGCTGGCTGAGACCAAAAAACTCAAACAGATCGGACGCTATACGCTGGTCCGCATAAAAGGGGAGGTCCCGACCTCTGAAGTGATGAAGACCCTGGTCGACAGGTATGCAGGCGACATCAAATACGGCTTTGATCTGGCCGGCTTTGGAGACCTCTATCTGCCGTTCATGGATCAGATCAAATCGGAGACATTCAAAGAGGGGGAGCTTTCCATCGGGCAGCACATCCCCTGGATGCTTTTCCGTTCGCAAAGCAAGGTCAAGATCGTCAAGGACCTGGAGTGGGCTGGTAAAGCGCCCCTCCCGATCTTTGTATTCACGGTCGAGAAGGATTACAAATACTACGATTTCATGATGCCAAGGGCCTGCGGTAATATCTCGTTTCTGCGGACCCGTGAGGCGCCCCCGCCGGTTGCGACCTGTGATATTCAGGTGAGTCCGGTCAAGGCCAATATCAACGATCCCATTACCGTGGACATGAGCGGCTCTGGGAATGCCACATCCCTGGAGGTCGAGGTCTTTGGTCCGGATGGACAGAAGGTGACCTCCAAGACACTGACCCCGGATTCCCCGCGCTGGCAGACCAAGTTTGCAGAGCCGGGGGAATACGTGTTCAAGGGCAAGGCCGTAAACGCTGCTGGCAAGGCTTCTACCAATGCCTGTGAGGCCAAGTCCTATATCAACTTCCCGCCCCTCTGTAAGATCTGGTCCTCCTGCATGCCCTGCCCGAACTACGTGGGCCGGCCCATCACCTTCGATGCCTCCAACTCCACGGACGCGGACGGCGAGGTGGCCAAGGTGGACTTCGAGATCAAAGACGAGGCCGGAACCCTGGTCGATACATTTTCCGACCGCGAGAAGCCTTTCAGCATGGAAAAGGTGTTCGAGAAACCCGGGATCTATACAATCACAGCTGTTGTGACCGACGACTTCGGCGCCATGTCCGAGCCCTGCAAGATCGAGGGCCTGGAAGTGACCCAGAAAAAATTGTTCGGGGCACTGCATTTGGGGCCCTTCTTTGCCCGGGGAAGCCACGGCGAGTATATCGGCGCCAGGATCGGCCTCTCCTTCTGGCTGATTCCCGGAAAACTCGATGTCCAGGGCAATGTGGGCGGTGAGTTCGCCCTTAAAAGCGAGCCGTGGAAATCGTTGGCCATGGGTGACGTCCTGCTGAACTACCATTTCGGGCCGTTTTTCCTCGGTGGAGGTGCCGGCTTCGTGACTGCGGTTAAGGAAACGCGGGACGCGGACTTCGACCTGCTGGGCAACCTGGGCTTCGACATATTCAACAACTGGACCACCATTGGCTCGATCTACGGTCAGGTGCGGTGGCCGATGGGCTCAGAAGTCAACTTCTCCGATAATCACAAGCTCGAACTGGGCTTCCGTCTGCTGTTTTAGGGCGGTGCGCTGCTGAAGATGTAAATCCAGGGCCGGGGAAAGTCCCCGGCCCTTTTTTTTGGTACAGATAAGATCGGGAGAGCGCATGCGGATCGTCTTGATCGGAGCCGACGGCCAGCTCGGGACCGATCTCTTGACCTGTTTAAAAGGATCCCACGAGGTCCATCCCTGGACCTATCCGGAAGTGGATATTACCCGCCCGCAGGAACTGGACCAGCGGATCAAGGAGCTGGAGCCGGACCTGCTCATCAACACCGCTGCCTACAATCAGGTGGACGCGGCCGAGGAGGACCCGGGAGGGGCCTTTTCCCTCAACGCGCTGGCGGTGCGGGGGCTGGCGCTCCTCTGCCGTGACACAGATACAGCTCTCATGCATTTCAGCAGCGACTATGTCTTCGATGGCTCAGCACGGACGCCGTACACGGAGGACGACGCGCCGAATCCTCTGAACGTGTATGGTGTGTCCAAGGTGGCCGGGGAATACTTCGTCAGGAGCATCCTGTCACGGTTTTATCTAGTCCGCACTTGCGGTCTCTACGGGACGGCTGGATGCTGGGGCAAGGGCACCAATTTCGTGGACACCATGGTGCGGCTGGCGAAAAAAGAGGAGCCCATCCGTGTTGTGAACGACCAGTGGATAACACCGACATCCACAAGCGAGCTCGCACACCGCCTGGCCGAACTGATCGAGAAAGGGAGGTTCGGGCTCTATCACATGACAAGTTCCGGGCAGTGCACCTGGTTTGAATTCGCCCGTGAGATCTTCCGCATCCTGGACTTGGAACCGACGCTCACTGGAGTGGACACCGAGGCCTTCGGGGCCAGAGCGCGGCGCCCTGCCTATTCCGTGCTTGAGAACCGCAACGCCGAGCGGATCGGCCTGCAGAGCTTTTCGCCCTGGACCCAAGCGCTCCCAGAGTACCTTGCCCAAAAGGGCCACCTCCAGTTAAGGTAGCTGTCCCCCCTGGATAATTCATGAATCAAGTTCCCTTAGTTGTGAGGTGTTGGCAGGTGAAGCCGTGGCGAGCGTTATGAACAGTCTAGTCTAGAAAAACTTACCGAGCTTATTGATCTCATCGTTGTAATACTTCCGATAGAGGATCTCCCATTCCCGGCTTCCTTCTTTGATGGGTTTTTTCTGGGATTCGATCTTTTCCGACGCTTTTTTGTCGATGAGATCGTAAAGATTCATCTCGTCCTCGATGGAACGGACGATGGTCAAACGGATTTCGTTGGACTCGTCCAGGAATTCCACTTCATCGTCTTCAAACAGCGCCTCGAGGACTTTCCTCGACAGGTAGTTGATCTTTTCTCTGGAAAGCCTGATGCTCATAGGACGATGTTCTTCTCTTTGGCCAGTTTGGTCTTGATCATCTTGAACATCGTCTGATACTCGATGTTCTCTCGTCGGATCTTTTCAATGTGCTGATTCAAGATCTCCCTGACATCCTGGTCCAGCTTGTCTTCACTCAGAAATTCTTCGGTGATGAGATGGTTGGTGCTCTCCATGAGCCTGTTTTTGTTGTCCGCAATGATCTTCTCCTCCTTGAGCAGATTGCGGACGATGGAGAACGCCAGGTGCTCGATCTGCAGCTTGTTCAATCTCATGGTCCCCATACCATACACCACATCCAGGCAAAATTCAAGCCCTGGAAGGGGGCGCTTTCCGGCCTTAATTCGGGGGAAACGGCTGGTTCAGAGGCATGTGTGGGCAGCCTTGTGCCCGGACGGTTTCGGCTGGAAAATCTCAGTTTTCCTTGGAGGTTAAATAGAGAGAAAAGAGGAAACCGCCAATACAGACCCCAAAGATCAGGATCATCATCAGGAGTGCTTCAATCGTCATTGTCTTCCACCACAAAACGTTTGGTAATGAACCGGTTGAGAAGAATGAACACGGTCACGGCTACTCCCCATTGGAACAGCACGGTGCCGACCGAGCTCCGGGAAAGGATATTGAGCCAGTTTTCCGGATCTCCTTTGTAACTGTCCCAGAACCACCAGACCAGCATTGCGATGATCTGGAGCGGGAGGAAAAATTTGATCAGGAAATCAAACGCCTTGCCCAGCTTGACCTTGTGTTCAGGGCGAGAGATGATCTCCTCCCGGAATTTCTTGGGACCGATCTTAAGCACCATGAATATGAAGAATGAGCCGCTGACCAGGAGCCCCAGGCCCCATACATGGTCCTGGTTGTTGAAGAATCCCAGGCTGATCGCAGAGGGCAGTCCCAGCACGAAACAGGTTACACCCACGAGCAGGACGGCCTTCTTCCGGGAAAACTTCCCGTCCATGAAGATCCTGGTGATCAGCTCGAGCTGGGCGATGAGCGAGGAAAAGGCGGCAAAACACAAAGCCAGGAAAAAAAGGGCCAGGAAAAAAGAACCGGAAGGGATCTGTGCGAAGAGGTTGGGGATCCACTTGAAGGTCAGGCCTTCGTTTCCCTGTCGCATGACATCCAGTGCCTTCTCCTGCGCCAGGTTCTGTCCATAGAAAAACGAGAAGACAGTCGGGATCACGGCGAGTGCAGCCAGGAGCGAAGCCAGGTTGTTTCCAAAGCCCAGAGTGGCCGAGGTCACGACCGGATTCTCTTTCTTCCGGGAGTAGACTGCATAGGTGAGCATCAATCCCCATCCGGCACCGGTCGACCAGGCAGCCTGGCTGGCGGCGTTAAGCCAGAGGTCCAGATTGCCCAACTGCGAAAAATTGGGGGAAAAGAGAAAGTTCAGCCCCAAAAACGCCCCGGGCAGCGTGAGGGCTCGAGCGGCGGCTACCAATAACAGTATGAACAAGGAGGGGATGAGTATTCTGTTCGCCCTTTCGATACCCTTGATCACTCCGAAGTAGATGATGCTGCAGCCGATGAAGAGGGCGACAAAGTGGAACACGATCGGCTCCCAGGAAGACGTGAATCCCAGCCAGAACTTTTCGGGATCTTTATTCACCAGGCCCTGAAAGCAGGTGGCCAGGAAGTACTTCAGGCACCACCCGGCGACAACGGCATAATAGAATGTGATGGCCGCTGTGACGAACGCTACCCAGGTTCCCATCCATGCGAATTTCTTGCCCATTATGTTGGCAAAAGACCCGATCACTCCCTGCCGTGTCTTTTTTCCGATCGAAAGCTCGATAGTGAGGAGAGGAAATGCCCAGATAAACAGGAAGAGGATCCATACCAGCATAAAGGCGCCGCCCCCGTATTGTGCCGCGATCCGGGGAAAACGCCACATGTTGCCCGTGCCCACGGCCATGCCGAGGCCCGCGAATATGAGTCCCCAACGGTAGAAGGATTCTTTAGAATTCATTTAACTGTCCCTCACTTTACTGATCGGCTGTGCCCGTGTCAACAACCAGAAAAGGATGGAGACCGATCTGATCGGGGGCCGAGCGCGCGAATGCCAGGAGCCGTCCTCCTTCACTGAAAAGCCGGAACACCTTGGCTTCCCGGGACCGGGTAGCCGTTTCGGATGTATTGAATTCAAAGATTTTGGCGATGTGCTGGGGGGCGATGATGTTGCCATGGCATGCCAGGGCGGCCCCCTCTTCGGTCAGGATGAGCCTCGGAAACTCAGGCAGGAGCTCTTCGATGGGGAGGAGGAAGCCCTGGATGTGTCCGGCGGCGCTTAGCGTGGAGATAATCTCCAGGCTGTGAGCATCCTTCAAAAGAAACCGACCGACCTCGGTGCGGACAAGGCGCGTCAGATGTGCACCGCAGCCCAGTTTCTGGCCCAGGTCGTGCGCCAGAGAGCGGATGTAGGTCCCGGAGGAGCAGCGGGTGCTGAACTCAATGTCCGGTGCCTGGTAACTGTGGCAGAGGAATTCATGTACGGTCACCAAAGTTGGCGTCAGAGGAGTGGGGAGGTTGGCCCTTGCCAGCTTGTAGAGGGGCTGTCCCTTGTGCTTCTTGGCTGAATAGGGCGGAGGGAGCTGGGAGATCTCTCCCTCGAAATCCCTCATCTCCCGTTCCAGCCGGGCCTTATCCGGCCACTCGGTGGATGGGCCTGAGATGGGCTTGCCCAGGGAATCATAGGTATCCGTGGAAAGTCCCAGGCGGATCGTGCCCTCATAAGCCTTGCCCAGCTTGGAAAAAAAAGGGAACAGCCGCGTGGCAGAGCCGACTGCCAGCAGGAGCAGCCCCGTAGCCAGAGGGTCCAGGGTCCCGAAATGACCGATCTTATTTCCGGGGAGCAGGGAACGGATCTGCTGGACCATGTCATGGGACGTGACCAGAGGCGGTTTCCGGGCCTGAATAATGCCGTCCATATTGAAAATGCGCAGCGCATGAATCAGGGGGGCGCTGTCCCCGCTAAATCTGTCCGTTCTCTTTGAGTAGACGATTGACCTCGGCCGGGATATCCCGGGTCAAGGCCTCGATCTTCCCTGATACGGTGAGGCCGGCGGCGTGTCGGTGGCCGCCACCGCCGAAATGCTCCGCGACCGCGGCTGCATCGGCTGAGGCTTTGGACCGGATGCTCACTCGGAATGTGCCCGGCTCCATCTCTTTGAAAAAGAGGACCATGCCGGCTCCCTTGATGGATCGGGCGAGTGTCGTTATCTCTTCGCTATCGATCTCTTTCAGGTTCAGGTCGTCCAGGAAGCGCTTGAACATGGTGATGATGGCGATGTTGCCATCGTGACTCATGGACAAGGTGGAGAGGACCTGACCCATCAGCTTGATCTTCTCCCAGGGATTGTTGTTGAAGAGCATCTCCGTCACCTGAATGGGTACGGCGCCGTGGTTGACGAGCTGGTAGCAGATCTTGAAGGCTTCCGCATTGGTGTTGGAAAACTGGAAGGAACCGGTGTCGGAGACGATGGCGCTGTAGAGCTGGGTGGCGATCCGGGGTGTCAGCGTGATCCCAAGTTCTTCTCCCAGGTGGTAGATCATGCAGGCCACGGCCGGTGCTTCCGGATCGACCCAATTGATATCCGCATAGAGGTCGTTGGAGTGGTGGTGGTCGATGTTGATCTTGAAATAATCCTCGAGGTTGGACTGGCCCGAGCGCGAGACATTGGCGCACTCAAGCAGGATGACGCAGTCATAGGAGTCATCCCCCTGTGGCATCTCTCCTATACGGATCCGTTCCACGTCCGGGAAGTTGTTGAAAGGGAACGGGAGCCGGTCCTTGATGTAGACATCCAATTCCTTGCCCAGAATCTCCCCCATGAAGTGCAGGGACAGGCTGGAGCATATGGAATCACCATCGGGTCTAAGGTGAGAAAGGACGGCAATCCGGCGGCTTTCCAAGATCTTGTTCTTGATCTGTCTGATCGCTTCAGTGTTCATTGTTGCTGATGTCATTCAGGAGCTGGTCGATTCGGCTTTCATGGCCCACCAGGGTGTCCAGTGAAAAAATTAGCATGGGATTATACTTCAATTTAGAACGGGAGGCAACCGATTTTCTTAATGATCCCTGCAGGTGCTGAAGGCGCTGCAGCACAGCCTCCTCATCCGCATCGCCGAAGACGCTGATGTGGACATGAGCGGTCTTCAGGTCCCTGGATATTTCCAGGCGCGTAATGGTAACGAGGCCTGATTCCGAATCCTGGAAAAGGGTGATGAGCTGCGCGCTCAGGATCTCCTTGACAATGCGAGCAACTTTTTTCTGTCGGAGGCTCTCATTCATGCGATTCTTCAGAGATAGGAGATGTCGACATTCAAGATCTCGCCGTCGATGGTCTCCTCGATGTCTCTGACGATCTGGTTCAGGGTCTTTTCGATCACGCCCTTCTGGCTGTTCAAGGTCACCATCCCAATGCGTGATCTCTGCCATTTGTCCTGAAAATCGAGTTCCGAGACCGCAACATTGTGCCGGCTCTTGAGCCGATCATGCAGACGTTTCAGACGTTTTCTTTTTTCCTTCAAGGAATGGGAATAGGGGAGGTAGATCTCGAGCACCAGGCAGCCGATGATCATTGGTATTGGGGGCGTTTCTCTCAGAGTTCTGCGGGCGCGACCTTTTCGATGATGTAGGCTTCTATGATGTCTCCTTCCTGAATCCCTTTGAAACGGTCCAGGCCGATGCCGCACTCATGATCCTTTTTGACCTCTGTGACGTTGTTCTTCAGGTGTTTCAGGGAGGAAATACGGCCCTCATGGATGACTTCCTCTCCCCGGAGGAGGCGGACATTCGATTTTCGGGTGATCTTCCCGTCCATGACCAAGCAGCCAGCGACTTCTCCCGCACGGGGGATGAGGAACACCCGCTTGATCTGTGCGCGGCCGAGATAAGTCTCCTTGAGCACGGGATCCAGGAGTCCGTGCATGGCCTTTTTTATATCATCCATGAGTTGGTAGATCACGGTATAGGTCCGGATCTCGACGTGTTCCGATTTTGCCAGATCCAGGATGTTCTGCAGCGGTTTTATATTGTAACCCAAAATTATGGCGTTGGATGCTGAGGCCAGTACGATATCCTGTTCTGTGACGTTTCCGGTTGCGGAATGCAGGATCTTGACCGTGACCTGCTCAGTGCTCAGGTTGGGCAGGATGTCGTTGAGGGTGTCGACGGAACCGTGCACATCCCCTTTGATGATGAGCGACAGCTCTTTGGTATCTCCGCCTTCGATGGCTTTGAAGAGCTGGTCCAGGGTGAGATGTTCATTCCTCTGCTGCGGGGCATCCTCCTTGATCTTCAAGAGCCTGTAGCTGACGATGTGTTTCGCCGTCTCCAGATCTAAAACTGCCTGGAACAGATCCCCGGCCTGGGGGACATCCGAGAATCCCATGACCTCGACCGGCATGGACAACCCCGCTTGTTTCAGGGGCTTCCCATGCTCATCGAACAGCGCCCGCGCCTTGCCGAAACGGGTTCCGGAGATAAAGGCATCCCCCTGATAGAGGGTGCCCTGCTGTATAATGACCGTGGCCATGGGGCCTTTTTGGGCATCCAGCCGGGCTTCCAGTACGACTCCCTGGGCCGGGACGTTGGGGTTTCCCTTGAGCTCCAGCATCTCGCTGATGAGCCCGATCATCTCGAGAAGTGCGTCGAGGTTCGTCTTTTCCTTGGCGGAGACATCCACGCTGACGACATCGCCTCCCCAGTCCTCCACCAGCAGGCCCTCTTTGGAGAGCTGCTGCTTGGCTTTGTCCGGATCGGCCCCGGTCGTATCGATCTTGTTGACGGCCACCAGAATGGGCACGCCCGCAGCCTTGGCGTGGTTGATGGCTTCTTTGGTCTGGGGCATGACACCGTCGTCGGCCGCTACGACCAGGATCACGATGTCTGTGGCATTGGCTCCGCGGGCCCGCAGCCGTGTAAAGGCCTCGTGACCGGGAGTGTCGATGAATGTAATCGAGTTTCCCTTGTAGTCGACTCGGTAGGCGCCGATGTGCTGCGTGATCCCTCCAAACTCCTTGTTGACGATATTGGATTCACGGATGGCATCCAACAGCGTGGTCTTGCCGTGATCGACGTGCCCCATGATGGTCACGACCGGAGAGCGGGGCACAAGTTCCTCCGGATCGGCGGTTGCCAGTTGGCTGACCTCGTCCTCTATGGAAGTGATCTCGATGGCGACACCGGAGATCTTAGTGATGAGGCTAGCGATATCCTTGGTGATATCGTGGTTGACTCCCACCTTAATGCCCTGCTTGTTCAGGGCCTCGATCAAGTCTCTGGCTCTCACTCCGAGGTTGTCACAGAAGTCCTTCAGGTTTGTCCCTTCCCTGATCTGGGCCTTGGGGGTTTCGTTGTTTTGGTCGTTAGTGCTCATGGCTTATTATTTCCTAATCGCTTTTGATTTCGATCTTCCATCCCACCAAGCTGGAGGCCAACCGGACGTTGGAACCTTTTTTGCCTATCGCCAAGGAGAACTGATCTTTCCTGACGCGGACGTACAAAGTATTCCTGTTTTTGTCAACATAGGACACCTCCAAGACCTTGGCGGGGCTGAGTGCGGCCTTGGCATAGGTGCGGAGATCGTCCGACCATTCGATGATATCGATCTTTTCCCCGCCCAGTTCCTTGCTGATCGCGAGGATCCGGTTCCCTTTGACACCGATGCAGGCACCTACCGGATCGATGTCTTTTTCTTTCGAGGCCACCGCTACCTTGGCCCGATCTCCGGTCTGACGGACCAGCTGCCGGATCTCGATGTTGCCGTTTGCGATCTCCGGGATCTCAAGTTCCAGGAGCTTGGCCAGGAATCGGGAGTCGGCGCGGGAAACCATGATCTGGGGGCCCTTGGAGTCCCTCAGGACATGGGTAATCACAGCCTTGACTCGGTCACCCCGCCGGAAATCGTCGGACTCGAGCTTTTCCCTCTCGGGGAACAGGACCTCGGTCTTGCTGACCTCCAGGATCATGTTTTGGTTGGTCTCGGTGCGCCGCAGCACTCCCGTGACGATCTCACCTATCCGGGGTGCGAACTGCTGGTAAACGTGTTCCTGTTCGGCATCCCGGACCTTCTGATAGATGACATGCTTGGCGGCCTGGGCTGAGATCCGGTTGAGGGTATCAGTGGGCAGGTCAATCTCCAGCGTTTCCCCGAGAACCGCTTCCTCGTTGATCCTGAGCGCTTCGTCCAGCGAGATCTCTCTGCCGAGATCCTGAGGCTCTTCAGAGACCGTTTTCTTGGAGAAAACCCTGAGGTTTCCTTTCTCCGGACTGAAATCGATGGTGATGTCTTCGTTGTGTGAGAAGTAGTTATGGGATGCAACCCGCAGAGATTCCTCGATGGCGTTGACAATCACCTGTGGCTCGACACCGCGCTCCCGGCTGAGCTGCTGGATGGTATTCCACACTTTGACTTTCATGATTACGGTTTCTTTTTTGTTGCACTCGGCCTGACCCTAAAGTGAACAGGGGAGAATTATAACCAAATTCCTCGTCAAGTGCAATGGCCTTCCCATCCTGTGGATGCCGGTGAATCGAATTCACCTGTTATGTAAGAGTGGCTGGAGTCGTTGCTGGATCCTACATGAACAGAGGTGCGAAGACCAGACTTACCACAGCCATGAGTTTGATCAGGATGTTCATGCTGGGTCCCGAGGTATCTTTCAGGGGATCACCCACCGTATCGCCGATGACGGCGGCTGCGTGCACTTCTGTTCCCTTGCCTCCAAGGTTGCCTTCCTCGATCCACTTCTTGGCATTGTCCCAGGCGGCACCCGCATTGGACATGTAGATGGCGAGGAGGACACCGGTGGCGGTGGCTCCCGCCAGGAAGCCCCCCAGGGCCTCGGCGCCGATGAAGAAGCCGACCAGCAGGGGTGCGAGCATGGCCGTGATCCCCGGCAGGATCATTTCCCAGAGGGCGCTGCGGGTCACGATGTCGATGCAGCGGTCTGAGTCGGGCTTGGCCTCGCCCTGCAGCAGCCCCTCGATCTCACGGAACTGGCGTCGGATCTCGACCACCATTTTGTCGGCCGCCCGGCCCACCGCCTTCAGGGTCATGGCGGACATGGCGAACGGCATCATTGCACCGAGCAAAAGACCTACGACCGTGTTAACGGATATGAGGTCGATGTGCTCCAATCCCACAGTCTTCTGGTAAGCTGAGAACAGAGCCAGGGAGGTCAGGGCGGCCGATCCGATCGCGAATCCCTTGCCAATGGCGGCAGTGGTGTTCCCGCAGGTGTCCAGGCGGTCCGTGATCTTGCGGATATCCTCTCCTGCGCCGGACATCTGTGCGATCCCGCCCGCATTGTCCGCGATGGGGCCGTAGGAGTCGGTGGTCATGACGATCCCGATCGTGGCCAGCATGCCCACAGCGGACAGGGCTATGCCGTACAGACCGGCCAGATTGAAGGAGATGAATATACTAACAGCCAGGGTCAGCAGGGGCAGGACCGTGCTCTCGAATCCGATGGCCATCCCCATGATGATGGTTGGAGCGCTCCCGGTCTGCGCAGTGCGGGCCAGTTTCCGGATGGGAGGACCAGCAGTGAAAAACTCGCTCTCCAGTCCGATGAAGGCCCCTGCCAACATGCCGCAGACAACGACAAAAAACACATTCAGGTCGGCGACCACGGCCTGGATGATAAAATATGCCCCAATCAGGAACAGAATCCCGGCAAAATAATAGGTATTGCGCAGGGCGGACTGGGGATCCATGCGCTTCATGAGTTTCATGGAGAACACCCCCATCACCGAGCATATCAGTCCCAGAGTGATCAGCAATAGCGGCAGGGACATGTAGTTGAGTGCCGGAGTCAGAGTGGCTCCCAGCGCCATGGAAGCGATGACAGAGCCTACATAGGATTCGAACAGGTCCGCGCCCATACCCGCCGTGTCACCCACGTTATCCCCGACGTTGTCGGCAATGACCCCTGGATTGCGGGGGTCGTCCTCTGGGATGCCCGCCTCCACTTTGCCCACCAGGTCGGTTCCCACGTCGGCGCTCTTGGTGAAGATGCCGCCCCCTACACGGGCGAAGAGGGCCACAGAGCTGGCACCCATGGCGAAGCCGTTGATGATGCTGGGGTCCTTGGTAAAGAAGTAGATGATGCCGATCCCGGCCACGCCCATGGCGGCCACGGATATCCCCATGACCGCGCCGCCCTGGAAAGCCAGAGAGAGGGCAGGGCCCAACCCGCCCCGCTTCGCCGCCTCGGTGGTCCGTACCGCTGCGCGGGTCGAGGCTTTCATCCCGATGTACCCGGCGAGCATGGAGCAGAATGCACCGGTCAGGAAGGCCAGGGCCGTATGCAGAGTAAACAGCTTCCAGAGCAGGAAGAAGATCACGACTACGAACAGCGAGATGTAGGAATATTCCCTCCGCAGGAAAACCATGGCCCCGGAGTGGATGGCTTCGGCGATCTCCTGCATAGCGGTGGAGCCGCTGGGGAAACGCTTGATCACAAAATAGAGCAGGAGCGCGAACATCAGACCCAGGAAACCCAGGGTAAAAACATAGGGTGTCATATCCAGTAAAACCATTCTACCTTCCCTTCATATTCGAGCGATCGATCCTTGGATCCCACCTGAATGGGGCTCCGCCATTATCTACTGAATCGTGTTTTGGATTTTGTAATTTCTATCACAAATGTGTGGGATTTGCAACCGATGGGGATCACTCGGTGGGGGTCTCGGGCTCCAGTCTGCCTTTGAGGGAATAGGGGCCGAAGCCCGTGATTTCAACACGGACAAAAGTACCGGTCGGATCCCGTGGTGCGCTGAAATTGACAACCTGGTTGGCTGCGTTGCGGCCGGAGTACACGGAGACGTCTTTCTTACTCGGTCCCGTGCACAGGACTTCGATGGTCCGGCCCTTCAGGGCCTGGTGTTCCTCCAACTGGATCTGCTTCTGCAGACTCTGTACACGTGAGAGCCGGTCCTTCTTCTCCTCCAAGGGCACCGAGTCGGGCAGGTTGCGGGCAGCAGCGGTACGGGGCCGAGGGGAGTAGAGAAACGAATAGATGTTGGTGAAACGCACGT
>JAUWTO010000333.1 GCA_030614685.1 Candidatus Aminicenantota bacterium | reverse complement strand
ATCAACATCTCGGGTCTGGCCCTGGGTATCGCCTGCTGCATCCTGATCCTGATGTGGGTCCAGGATGAGCTCAGCTGGGACCGGTTTCACGAGAATTCCGAGAGTATCTTCAGGATCGTGCAGGAGCAGCACGACGGCCACGTGACACCGGTGACACCCGAAGCCCTGGCCCTGCATCTCAAGGCCGAATATCCCGAGGTCGTGAACGCGGCGCGCTATAAGTATCTCAACAAGATTCAGCTGCAGTATGGGGACAACAGCTTTGCGGAAAGGCCGCTCGTGGCGGATCCGTCTTATTTCGAGGTCTTCTCCTTTCCCTTCATCCAGGGAGATCCGTTGACCGCCCTGAGCGATCCGCGCTCCATAGCGCTCTCTC
Organism: Candidatus Aminicenantota bacterium; assembly: GCA_030614685.1. GTDB lineage: Bacteria > Acidobacteriota > Aminicenantia > Aminicenantales > Aminicenantaceae > JAUXEH01. The sequence continues at coordinate 2,153 of JAUWTO010000333.1, read as the reverse complement.
AAGAGTTGGCGCTCAAACTGTTCGGCCAGGAGGACCCGATCGGCTTGACCTTGCTCGTGAACAACCGCTCTTCTCTGGAGGTGACCGCCGTCCTCGCAAATGTGCCCAGGAACTCCAGCCTGGAGTTCAACTGTGTGCTGCCCTTCCAGCTCCTCACGCAGGGCCAGACCGACAACAATTGGACCAGCAATTCGACCTGGACCTATGTCCGGCTGCGGGAGGGTGTTTCGGGCCAGGATGTGGAGAGCAGGATATCCGGGATCGTGTGCGACCGGGATCCACAGAATAAGGCCCAGCTGAGGCTCCAGCCCCTCGCCCGGATCCACCTGAATCCCCAGGATCAGGGCGGACCGATCCTATATATCTTCATATTCTCCGCCATGGCGGTGTTTGTCCTGGTCATCGCCTGCATCAATTTCATCAACCTGACCACGGCCAGGTCCACGCTCAGGGCCAGAGAAGTCGGGCTGAGGAAGGTGGTGGGAGCCCGGAGGGCGAACCTCATCCGTCAGTTTTTCGGGGAGTCCCTCCTGCTTACCTTGGTCGCAGTCCTGGCGGCTGTTCTTCTGGTGGGCCTTTTCCTTCCTGCCTTCAACAATCTTGCAGGAAAAGATTTTGCCTTGGGCCGTGATCTGTTCGGCAATCAGGGTCTGCTCCTGGGGATACTGGGGATCGTCGTTTTGACAGGCCTCCTGTCCGGCAGCTACCCGGCGCTGCTGCTCTCGTCCTATCAACCGGTCAAGGTGCTGAGGGCATCGAAGAATTTCATGGGAAGCGGCCGCTCGCCCATCCTGCGGAGGATCCTGGTCATCGTCCAGTACTCCATCGCCATCTTCCTCATGATCGGGACGTTTATCACCTACCGTCAGCTGGATTTCATCCGGAACAGGGACCTGGGCTTCGATAAAAACCTAATCGTGTGCTCGGATTCCAGATGGGGAGAGCCGGGATATCAGGTCATAAAAAGTGAGCTGCTCAAGCACCCGAACATCCACAGCGTATCCTTCACGAGCCCGGGACTGGGGGATTGGGAAAGCGGTGCCCGTGAGGACGTGATCTGGGATGGGAAAAGCGGGGATCCGACGCTGACCTTCGAGGTCATATTCTGCGATCCCGATTTTCTAGAGACCCACAGGATGGAGCTGGTGCAGGGACGCTTCTTCTCGGATGACATACAGAGCGACCAGAGCGAGAGCTTTATTCTCAACGAGGCGGCCGTCAGTGCGATGGAGTTTGGAGACGAATCTCCGTTGGGGAAAAGCCTGTCGTTCTGGGATACCTATCGCGGCAGCATCATCGGCGTGATCAAGGACTTTCACACCCAGTCGCTGCACTCCAGGATCCAGCCGGTTATTCTGGCCTATAATCCGGGAGCGTTCGATGTCATCAACATCCGGATCGGGGCCAACAACATACCCAGCACCCTCGGATTCCTGGAAGACAAATGGAAAGAGCTCACGTCCGGCTTCAGCTTCGATTACTGGTTCATGGATGAGAGCCTGGGTCAAAGATACCGTACCGAGCAGACAACGGGAGCACTCCTCCGATATTTCACGTTCCTGGCCATCTTCATCTCCTGCATCGGCCTACTGGGCCTCATCGCCTTCGTGTCCCAACAGCGCACCAAGGAGGTGGGGATCCGGAAGGTGTTGGGTGCGTCCGTGCCGAATATCCTGAGGCTTCTCGTCAAGGAATCCGTGGTTCTGGTCCTGCTGGCGAATGTTTTCGCCTGGCCGGCTGCCTATTTTTTTCTAAGAAAGTGGCTGGAGAACTTCGCCTACCGCACCGGCATCGGGCTGCAACTCTTCTTCCTGTCCGGAGGACTGGCCTTGATCATCGCACTGTCCGTGGTCAGCCTGCAGGCCCTCAGGGCCGCCGCCGCCGATCCCGTGGAATCCCTACGCTACGAATGACAGCTCAGCGCCATCTCCAGCATCTGGGGAAGTAGTATCCCATACCACGGCCGTAACCTCTGGCGTTCCATGCTCCTGCACGCGCCATGCCGCGGTTTATGCCCCTGGCCGGTGCCCTGCCGTAACCCATGCCATAGGCCGGACTCATGCCCATGCCCCGGCGGCCGCTCCAGGCCGCGCCGCGGCCATAGCCCACACCGTAATCCATGCCGTAACCACCACGCGCCATGCCGCGGCCGT
>JAUWTO010000245.1 GCA_030614685.1 Candidatus Aminicenantota bacterium | reverse complement strand
GAAAGAGTTTGGGCAGATAAAACTGGCAGCTTACCTCCAGGACATACGAACCGACCGGTACGCCGGGGATCTCGAAGTTACCTTCGTAGTCGGTGAGGGCCTGGAGTTCTATCCCCTTGACCTTTATTAAGGCATGGGCGATGGCCGAGCGGACTTCCTCGTCCACTACCGTTCCTTTCAGGGTTCCTGTTTTGACCTGAGGAGCGACAGCCTCTTCCGCATTCAGCGGAGCAGGCATGTGGAGGACTGAAATCGCGAAGCACGCTAGGATCGACATCATTTTCAGATTCGTCATGACTCTGTCCTTTTTATTATCCTGTTTTTAAACATACATTTAAATCACTTGTTTAAATCGCATGTTTAATATAGAGTATCCTTAGGAACATGTCAATAAATATTGCAAAACCAAAAAATATTTATTAAAGTTAAACAAGCGTTTTAAACAAAGTGCAGGATTCAGCCGAATGAGCCGAGAAAAATTATCAGGCAGGGAACGGATCTATCTCGCCACGATCAAGATCATCGGGAAAGAGGGCATCCAGGCCCTCACGACCCGGAAGATCGCCCAGGAAGCCGAGGTCAACATCGCCGCCATCAACTACTATTTCGGCAGCAAGGACAAGCTGGTGGAAGAGGCTCTGAACGGGACTCTTAAGGAAATGGCCGATTTTCCTTCAGACCTCCTGGATGTGGAGACTCTCGAGGTACCGGCCCGGCTGCAGGCCTTTTTCCAGGGGATGATGGGGAGCATGGTGAAATATCCCGGGATCCCGAAGGCCCACCTCTATGCCCCGCTCGTGGAAAATGACTTCTCCACGCCCTTCATGCGCCTCTTTCAGGAGTTCCTGGAAGACGTCCACACCAAACTGGAGGAAAAGGGCGTCAAGGGCAAGGTCAAAGACATGGACCTCAGGATGGCCATCGTCCAGATGTTCTCCGCTCTCATCCTCCCTGGAATCCTCCCTGAGATGTTCGAACCCTTCATCCAGGCAAAATTCAAGGATCCGCAGGTCTTAAAGAGGTATGTGGCCGGGCTCCTCGACCACCATTTCGAATAAAGAGATTCGCCCGACAGCGAACATCACTCATAGAGGCGAAAATCCATCATGCTGGGGCTCAGCAGGATGGCGTTGAGGAAGAGCTTATTCAGGCCGTCGTAGGAGGCCCGGAAATTGGGATCTTCCACGAACGATACGACCTTGCCCCGACCGTAGGACTCCAGGAACAGCCAGCCCATGCCGGCCAAATACCTCTCCGAGTCCGGCCAGATGTAGCCGCAGAGGCGCTGCTCGTTCTGATCCGCATAGACGCCGACATTTTTTGCCGGGCTGTCCTCGAAGGGCTGGCAGATGGTGCTGGAGCGGACCAGGGCCGCGACAGACCCGGGCACTCCGTAGCTCAGGAAACTGAGAGGATTGAGGTTCACCTTCACGATAGCCCCCGGCGTACGCTGAGGCCGGATCCGCTGGGATTTATCCGCCGGATCGGGCTGTCCGTTCAGCAGCTTAGTCTGGGAGATCTTGGCCGACCGCAGCCAGGAGCTGGCGCCCGAGACCGCTACCACGGTCCCTCCCGAACGGATCCACTGCTTGAAGGCATCCTGTTGAGCCTGAGAAAGCGCACTGCCATAATTGCCGCTGGGCATCACGATCGTGTCGTACAGATGCAGGCCCCCCAGATTCCGGGCGCTGACACGGGTGAAGGGCAGCCCGAATTCCCGTTCGAACAGATAGTGGAGAACGCCGTAGGAGCCGGAGGACACCGGTTCTTCGGTGAGGAGGGCTACCCGCGGATTTTTCAGGGCAACGATGTTGTTGGACCCGAGATCGACACCGCTCTCCACCAGCCCGTGGTGCAACGCGTAGGCGTCCACACCGAATTCCGCGCTGAGCTCCTCAAGACGCGCATGCAGGCTCTCGGGATTGCGGTTCACGCGGATCACAAGGGTTCCCCGAGGCCAGGTGCGTCCCTCCACGGTGAATACCTGGCGTGCCATGCGCACACGGAATCCCTCATCCATGAGGCGGATGAGGAGCTTGGAGGCGGCCAGTGTCTTGTAAGGGATGAGATACACCTGGCGGGCCGGGCCGCCGTGTACGGTACCGGTAAAACTCGGGGCCTCGTCCACCGGCTCAGTGTCCACGCTGGACAGGGCTCCCGTCCAGTAGGCATCGACACCCATGGTGAGGGGCAGGGACCAAGCCGTCACATCATAAAAATGACTCCTGTCCCCTTCCGCCTGCCGGCGCTTTTCTTCGGCGATGAATTCTTCGCTGAGCGGCGATTCCGGGGCCAGCAGGGCCTTGATCAGGATCTTCTGGGGCTGCTCCAGGGAGATGATATAGGTGCCGGCCGGAAATGTGGCCGATCCGGTATTTTTGGTCATGTAAGACGTGGCCCGGGCATGAGAGAATTCCCGGGTAGCTCTGCGGATCTCGACCTCCTCCTGCAGCAGGTTCTCGATCAGCTTGGCCGCGATGTGCGGATCGTTCCCGGGCATCAGCAGGATCTCCTTCATGGGATCGGACCTGGCCTCCTCAAGGCCGATCCGGAAAAACGCGTGAAAATCCCGGACCTTTTCCTCACGGCGCTCGGACACCACGCGCAGGGTGGCCATGGAAGTAGTGAAGTGGTGCCAGGATGCTTCTCTGAGCGTCAGGACGGATTCGTCGTCCCGCGTTATGCTCACACCACGGGCCGAAGCCTGCTCATAGGTCATGCCCACAGCTCCGTTTATGGAGGGATAGGAGGTGCCATATCCGGGATAGAACGCGTCGAAGCTCTCGCGCGTGAAGTATCCCCATCCAAAGTGGTCGAAGGCCGTGGCATTGGCCGCCGCGATCAGATTCCACCATTTCATGAGTACCGGCTTGACATACTCGTTGTAGGGAGTCATGGGCGGCGAGAAGAAATAGGTTGAGTTAGAGCCCATCTCGTGCAGATCGGCGAACACATGCGGCATCCAGCGGTGGTACACCTCGGCTTTCTGCCGGGATTCGACCTGCGTCTTGAGAAAGAAATCCCGGTTGAGGTCGAACAGGTAGTGGTTGCTGCGCCCTCCGGGCCAGCGACGTCCGTGCTCCACGTCCTGGGGCTGGGGGTGGGAGTCGAGCGTGACCACGGAGCGCACATTGTGTACGAATCGCTCGTGGCCGTCCGGATTCTGGCAGGGGTCCACGATGCACACCACATTGCGGAGAATATTGGTGGTGACCGGGTCTGTACCGGCCGCCAGCTGGTAGATGGTGCGGATGGCGGCCTCCATACCCGACGCCTCGTTGCCGTGGATGTTGTACCCCAGCCACACCAGGGACGGCATCCAGCCGGCGATCTCATCCAGCTCCGCCTGAGGCAGGGATCGCGGATCTGTGAGCCTGAGGTTGGTCTCCCGGATCTGCTCCAGCCGGGCCAGGTTGTCCGGGTGGCTGATGATCAGCGTGTAAAGGGAGCGGCCCTGGTAAGTCCTGCCGTAGGGCTCGATGATCACCCGGTCCGAGGCGTTCTCGACCGCCCTGAGGAATGCTTCCATCTCCCAGTAAAAAGTGTGAAGCTCTCCAAAGCGGTGACCTGTCATTTCCAAGGGCGTAGGGATCGAGGTGTCATAGCTCCCGCCTGGGAACAGATCCTCGTCCTGGCTGTGAAGAGTCAAAGAAAGCAAGGCAAATCCCAACAGACCGAGCAGAGACAGACTTCTGAACCGTTTCATGATCCCTCCTTAGATGATACTCTCATGGATGGAGCCCTATTATGATGAATACGCCCTGGTTTTGCAACGCATGCCCT
>JAUWTO010000145.1 GCA_030614685.1 Candidatus Aminicenantota bacterium | reverse complement strand
ATGGAAAAGACCGCCAGCATCTCCTGGCTGGCGAAGTAGGCTTTTGGTTCCCTGAAATTCTGGTCTCCCACCCTGACCGGGATGTGGCGCCGCCGCAGAATGCGGACAGTCTCCTCGATCTCGGGGAGGGATTCCCGGGCAGCCGGGCCAAAGGGTGCCGCAACCACGGCGTTGAGATAAACTCTGCCCCCCATGGGGACACGCCCGTTTATCCTGAAGATCCGGTCCTGGTCCGGGTACATGGTCTCGAAGCTCATCTCATGGATCACATAGCCGGCCATGAGCAGGCAGGCAGCCAATCCCACGGCCAGGCCGAGGATGTTGAGCACGGCATATCTCTTGTGCCTGAGGATGTTTCGGTAAGCAAGCTTCAGGTAGTTTTTAAACATGGAGGCGCTCCCAAAGATCAGATTGGTGATAAACATAGGCAGAGATCTGACCACTTGACCCCAGTACCAGGACCGGGCCGAATGGGGACCGTGTTCGGCCGCCATCTCTTGGTAGATCTCTTCGTAGTCCCCGACAATGGACGAGCCGCTCTGCGGCCCGGAGATACGGGCCAGCAGCCAGGCGGCCGTTCGCGGGGGGCGTGTACTTTTCATCGGAATGTCTTTCAGCTCCCGGTGCCGCTGCTCTCAATCTGGGGGACAGCCTGCCACAGCTTGATCTGGTGTGTGCGGACCGCTTCCAGGGCCTCCCGGCCTTCGGGCGTCAGCCGGTAGTAGGACCGGCTGCGGCCGCCCCTCTGGGGCGTGGGATCCGCTGTCCGCTTCATCAGGTATTCCTTGCGGACGAGCTGGTCCAGGGCAAAATACAGCCCCCCCATGGTGTAGGATTTCTTAATAAGCTGGGAGACCTCACAGTTGACGGGAACTCCGTAGGCTTCGTCTCCCAGTTTGAGCACGGCGATCAGGATGGCTTCTTCCAGTCGTGTTAAAAGGTCCATGTGTCCTCATATTTATTGGATTCAAATATAAATACGCAGCGAGTGGGTAAAACGTTGCCACAAAAAAAAAGATGAAAAAAAGGTGCCAGGTACGTTTAAAGCTCTAAATGTACCTGGGAACAGGAGAAATCCCGCGTTATTAAAGGGGAGTGGTCCATTTAAGGTCAATAAATGGACCACTCCCCTTTAATGTTTTACCTGGTAGAGCGCGTTGACGAACTCGTCAACTTCAGGTTCGCCCTGAAAAAAATCACCCCGTTTGCCCTGGGTCAGCGCCCAGCGGTGGAGCCAGGTGATCCCGCCAGGGCCGGTGTAGCGGCCCGGAGATGCGCAGGCATCATCTTCCCTGGTATTGTACCTGACTCCCGGGAAAAGCCAAGCTTCTCTCTTCATGTTGACGGATGGGGGAATAAGAATATAGACTCGTGTAACCAGGAATGATAGGAGAGAGGGACATGATGAAAACGCATATGACCGCAGCCCTAATGGCCCTGATGGTCGTGGGACTGGTGCTGGGCGCCGGCGCCTGCACGGAGTCACCACCCGAACATAAGGCCGAGGAATGGATCAGCCTGTTCAATGGCAAGGACCTGACGGGCTGGGCGCCCAAGTTTGCCGGTTACGAGCTGGGCGAGAACTACAAAAACACCTTCCGGGTCGAGGACGGCATCCTCAAAGTGAGCTACGACGATTATGAGGCATTCGACGGGGAGTTCGGGCACCTGTTCTATAAGGACAGCTTTTCACACTACCGGATCCGGGTGGAATACCGTTTCCTGGGGGAACAAACCCCTGGCGGCCCTGCCTGGGGCTTCCGGAACAGCGGGATCATGGTCCACGGGCAGGCACCGGAGAGCATGACACTGGATCAGCGCTTCCCCGTCTCGATCGAGGTGCAGCTCCTGGGCGGGAACGGGGAAGAGGAGCGGCCCACCGCCAACCTGTGCACGCCTGGGACCCATGTGGAGATGGGAGGAGAGCTCGTGACCCAGCACTGCACAAACTCCAGCTCCGCGACTTTTCACGGAGACCAGTGGGTGACCGTCGAAGTCGAGGTGCGGGGCGGGGAGATCATCCGGCACTTTGTCAATGGCAAGGCCGTGCTCGAGTATGCAAATCCCCAGCTCGATGGAAGCGATGCGGACGCGCAAAAACTTATCGAAGCCGGTGCAGAGATAATGCTCAGCGGCGGCACCATCTCCCTCCAGGCAGAAAGCCATCCCATGGAGTTCCGCAAGGTCGAACTTCTGCCCATTAAATAAGGGGTGGGCTCAAAATTAAGGGACAGGCACAAATTTCCCCATCGGGAAAATTGAGCTGAAAAGGGGAGTGGTCCATTTAAGGTCCTTAAATGGACCACTCCCCTTTTTATTTCTTCTCGAGTTCGAGTGGGATCTCGACCGCTTCTTCCCAGATGTATTTGGCGAACCACTGCCAGTTGTGCCACTGGGCGGCCAGCTGCTCCTTGGGCCGGCTGATGCCGTGCCCGAAATCCTTGTACACGATGAGCCTGGCCTCCACGCCCACATCCTGGAGCCCCTGGAAGAGTTCGTAGGCATTGGGAATGGGCACCCGGCGGTCGAACTCGCCGTGCTGGATAAGCGTAGGTGTTTGTGCCTTATTGATGTTGGTCATGGGTGAAGTTTTGAGATAAACATCCATGTCTTCCCAGGGCGTGCCCTTGAGGTAGTGCCTGGTAAACGGGTGAATGTCCGTATTGACGTAGTACGTCACCCAGTTGGAAATACCGGCGCCCACGGAAATGGCCTTGAATTTCGTGGAATTGGTGGTCAGGAAGGCCGAGATGTAACCCCCCTGGCTCCATCCCATGGCCCCGACTCGGTCCGCGTCCACCATGCCTTTTTGGATCAGATAGTCCACGCCGGATTCCACGTCCCACATGTCACCCACGCCCAGGTTGCGGACGTTGAGCGCGCGGAATTTCTCGCCGTATCCGGCTGAGCCGCGGTAGTTGGGCTGCAGGATGAGGGCCCCTTTCTCAAGCCACTGCAGGTAGGGGTAGACACCGCCGGAGACCAGCGCCGGTCGGGAGGTTGCCGAGGGCCCACCGTGGATTATCACCAGCAGCGGATACCTCTTGCCCACAGCATAACCCTCGGGCTTCCACAGGATGCCTTCGATCTCGGCGCTGTCTTTGCTCTTCCAGCGGATGACCTCGCGTTTCCCCGTCCTCCAAGCCTTGACTTGCCCGGTCATGTCGGTGATCCGTTCCGGCCTATAGGTGTCGAGATTGGTCCGGTAGACCTCTGTCAGGGTCGTGCGGTCCATGCCGTAGAGGGCCACGGTCTTCTCGTCGTCGGCAAAGCTCAGGCTGTAGATGTTCTCTGGTGTTGAGGCGATCTTCTTAACACTCCCTTTCTCCGGGTCCAGGAGGAAGAGCTGCCGATAAACGGTCTGTGAGGCCAGACAGTAGATTCCTTGTGCGGTCCATGCCACCGCTCCCAGGTTCTCGTCGAATGACTCAGTGAGGACTGTGATCTCTCCGCCTGCAGCGGGTATTTTGGCCAGCTCGGAGTTGGTGTAATAGCGGTCGTCCCCCATCTTGGTGCTGAACAGGATCCAGTTGCCATCTGGCGACCACAGAGGGCCGCCATCCGATCCCGGCTGCGTAACGAGAGACGTGATCTCTCCAGACGCGACCTCCAGGATAGAGATGTCGGTCTTGTTGTAGGAATTGGTCAAGGGATCGGGGCGGTGATCAAATGCGATCCATTTTCCATCCGGAGACCAGCGGAAGCTGCCCACTGTGAAGACATCTCCCGAGGTGAGCTGCTTCGCCTCCTGATCGTTGTCCAAGTCCACCTCGATCGTCCAGAGATGCCTGAGTCTGTACTCCGCATCTTCAACCTCGAAGCGGCCGTACTGTTTTTCGCGTGCCTCCGACTCCTTGCCCCTTGGCTCTGTGGACGTAAAGGCGATGTGCTCCCCGTCCGGAGACCAGCGGTAGGAGTTTATGCCTTCCTTATGGGATGTGAACTTGAAGGCTTCACCTCCCTTGGGACTGATCAGATAGATCTGGCTGCCCTTGTCCCTGCTGGACGTGAAGGATATCCACTGGCTGTCCGGAGACCAGGCTGCGCCCGAGGAGCTTCCGTCCATGGTGCGGGTCAGCTGAAAGGGCTTCTGGCCGTCCCGGTAGAGCCAGATCTCGGTGTCGTAGCGGTTCTTCTCCCAGTCAGGCTGACGCACGGTGTAGAGAATGGATTTTCCGTCCGGTGATATGACCGGGCTCCCAATGGACTTGAGGCTCAGCACATCCTTAAAGGCCGGCCCGGGAATTTCACTCTCCAGCTCCGCTGTGTAAGCTGCGCCGGTCATGAGGCCGATCAGAAAAAGCCCTGCTGCGATTGAGGCACTCCAGCTCCTGAGGTGTTTTTTCATCATGAATTCTCCCATGAAAATATGGATAAAATGACTATACTTTCTGGCGGATATCAAGTCAATGTCGATCCCACGGTTTTTTGGGGACGGACCATGGAAAATAATTGATATGATTAAAGTTAGATGCTAAAACAGCCATTTTTTCACCCTTATTTTAATGGTTTTGGGGCCAAAAACAGTACTCTAAGGATTAGAAGGGGAAAAATCAGGGGATTCCCTCAACAATAAAAAAGGGACAGGTACATTTAAGGCCCTAAATGCACCTGTCCCCGTTTCTTAGTGGGCTGCAGTGGTAGTGGTAACAATGATCGCGGGCATGATGCAGGCCACGAACACCGCCGCCTGCATGGCCGCGATGGCCTCCTTGGTGGCCTTGCCTGAGAGGTCTCCGTTCACAACCTGTTCGATCCTTTCCTTGCGCGCCTTGAGCTCCTTCTTATCGAATGTGACCTTGAGGAGTCCGGTGGCATCGGCCAGCGACACCAGGACCACGGTCCGGGGGTCGATGTCCTCCTTTTCGGAGAAGATCGCCTCCCGCAGCCGCTCGGTTATCTTTTTCTCCGGCCGCGGATCGACCTCGGGGTACACCTTTCGTGTGAAGAGCAGCATCACCTTGTCCTCATCGGCGCGAAGGATGCCGCGCTGCACCAATCCTCGAGCCACCTTGTTTTTGAGTTCCTTCACGCCAGAAAAACGCGAGACCCAGGTCTGGAGCTGTTGCCTTTTCTTCGCCTTGATGACCTTTTCCAGGCACTCATCGATGACAGGGTCGCCTACCGGGGTGGAGTCTTTAATGACGCCGTATTTCTTCTTTTTGTCTTCCTCTACTGCGATCTTCTCGCTCAGGAGCAGCTCGGCCAGCACGGCTCCGGCCAGGGCATACTGGTAGCTCGTGCCCGATGCGATCGTCCCTTCTTCGTCTTTCAAAGCCAACAGCATAACCTCTTCGTGCAGAAACAGCTGTTTGTTCCACGACATGTTATTAACCTCCGAATCTACGACATATTATCTGACTATGGGAGCCTCTTCAACCCGGCCGCATCGCTCTTCAGGATCGATGCCGTGTTCATTCACTATCGTGGGAAAGGGCAGCGCGGCGAATGTCACCGGCAGAAACGATACCCACAACCTGGCTCCCCAAGGCGCTTTATTGGTCTTCATGATATTTGCCTTTCAACTTAAATACGCCCCCGAACGGGATTTATTCAGGTACGGCCCTCTGTTAAATGAGCCTGGGAACCAGATGGGAGCTCAGGAAGCCTGTGCCCCCGATGACGAATACCCTCAATCGGTCTCGTCGACGGTCAGCTTCACCATGGTGTCGCCCTGCTCGATGGCGTCCACAACATCGAGGCCGGTAACGACCTTGCCGAACACGGTGTGGTTGCCGTCCAGGTGCGATTGGGGCGAGTGGGTGATAAAGAACTGGCTGCCGTTGGTGTTGGGCCCGGCATTGGCCATGGAGATCACACACCGCT
>JAUWTO010000294.1 GCA_030614685.1 Candidatus Aminicenantota bacterium | reverse complement strand
TCCTCATCTACCTGCTATTCGGAACCGGGCGCAGCAGGATGAGCTATGACGTTCCCAAGCTCAAGAATCTGGTTCCGGAAGACATCACTAGGATCGAGATTTCCCTAGCCGACAGATCTTTCATCCTTGCCGGTGGCGGCGAAAACTGGAATATCCAGCCCCAGGATTATGCGGCGGATCCGATCAAGGTCCAGGACATGCTGGACACCATCGCCGGGCTGCAGCTCACCGAATTGGCCGCCGAGAAACAGGACTACCAGCGTTATGACCTGGATGAGGACAGCAGGATCACTGTCAAGGCCTACAAAGACGAAGAACTGCTGCGGGGATTCGATATCGGTAAGACCCCCTCCACCTACCGCCACACGTTCGTCCGGATGGCCGACGACATCCGGGTGTACTACGCCCGTGAGTCGTTCCGCAGCCGCTTCGAATTCGAGATCAAGGACTTGAGGGATAAAAGAGTGATGAGCTTCGACAAGAACGAGGTCAGCGAGATCCGGATCACCCAGGCGAACGAGACCCTGGTCTTCGTTAAGAAGGCGGTCCCGGCGCCTCAGAAAGCAGGGGAAACAGAGGCGGAAGGCGAAGCCGTGACAGAGCCGCCCCCGGAGCCCCCTGCCGATCAGGAAGCCTGGGTGACGTCCGATGGGCGGACCGGCGACAAAGCCGACCTCGACACCATCCTGTCAGAGCTCTCGGACCTGCGCTGCGACGAATTCCTGGAAGAAGGGTCCCCCGACCAAGACCAGGAGCCCGTCTTCAGTGTGACAGTCAAAGGAACCAAGGACTTCACCCTGCGTATCTTCCCCAAACAGGATACGGAGAGCGGGAGCTACCCTGCCCTCTCCTCGGAAAGCTCTTATCCCTTCCTGCTTTCCACCTACAAAGCAGAGCGTATCATAAAGAAAAAGAAGGACCTGTTTCCGGAAGAACAAGAAGAAGAGATCAAATAGCCTGAATTATTCACGAGTGTAGATTGCGGGAGATGCGAGGCGCTGCTACTCGACCGCGACGGCCTTGGTGCTCTGCCAGAGGCCGTGGACGTTGCACAGACTGGCCGCATAGATGGTGCCCGCCAAGTCGGTCTTGAAGCTCAGTACCGCCTCGTGGTGGGTATACACGGTGCTCGTATCCGGGCCCTCGGTGGATTCGCCGTGTGCGGAAAATTCGGCTTTGCCGACCTGATATGGGAACTTGGCCCCCTCCGGCTGAAAAAACACGGTGATCCAGCGGATGTGATGGGGCGTAGTGTTGGGGTGGGAGATCTCTTTTCCCACCGTGACCTTGACCTGGAACACCTCTCCTTTTGTGACTGTATCCGGTGCCTCGATGACCGGCACGTGCTTTTCCTGTGCCCAATCCGCTGTCTGGAACAGGCCGTTAAAATCTGACATCGTGTTCTCCCTCCTCTATTCTATTCAATCCACAGGATTCCGGGTTTTTCTCAGTTTGCATAATACCCCGACCGGTGGATGACCTGATAGTCCTTGTCCTTGATCTTCACCGTAATCATTTTGAACGAGCCGTCTTTCCGGTAGTTGGCCGGGCTGTAATACAGGAGATAGTACTCCGAAACAGCCTGGGCCGCAGAGCGGAAACCGGCCGCGGGATTCTGGGCGTTGTCCACGATGCCGCCCGTGGCATTCGCGACCTCGACAAAGGTTTCGAAGACATCTTCCGACTGCTCCCGCATGGATATGCCGCGCACGTTGTCCGGCTCCTTGTGCATGAATATGAAGTTAAACATGGTGGAGGAATCAGAAAACGCCCGGCTCAGCCGTTCGATGTCCATCTGGGTGTCTCGGTTGTACATGGTGAAAAGGTCCTGTACGGCACCCATTATGTTGGGCTGGTCCTGGTACTGCGAAACCAGGAGGTTCAGTATGCGCGCTTCTATCTCAGGCCTGAATTCTCGCTGGTAGAATAAGAATACCACCTTCTGGGCGTCCAGCCGTTTCATCTTGCCGGCGAATGCTAGGAACGTCTTCTCGTTCACCAGACGGATCTCGTCCAACCTCTGCAGCGTATCCTTGTAGCGCGGCAGTTGGAATTCCAGTCCGAAGCCGCTGCCGGCATCGGAGGACTCGGTCCCTCCCCCCATCCCGGAGGCGCCTGCCTGGCTGGAAATGCTGCGCACGATCTGCTTCAGGTCGTTTATAAGGCTGTTGTACTCCCCCGAGCCTGTCTTGGTGTCCTTCCTAACCACGTTCTGCAGGTCTCTGGACAGTTTTTCCGGAGTCTGATTCTGCAGCGCTTCCCGTGACAGGTTATAAGTCTTCATGGGTGTCATGATCGTCAGTGTGTCATTGGGCCTGATGACGTTCTGGAAGAAATTGTCGAACGCCTCGTTCATCTGCGGATTGTATTCCAGGATCTGGAAGAGCATGTAGAACCGGCGCGCGGTGTTAGGTGTGGACCTGGACGTGCCTTCCTGTTTTTCTAAGTTAGTGTTCTTGACCAGATAGAAGGAGCTGACCTTCTGCAGCTCACCGTCCTCATAGATCTCGAAATCCTGCGCATTAAGCGAATCCACGAACTTGCCACCCTCCATCACCCTGACAGGGATCTCGATATTGACGACCGTGACTTCATGCTGTTCCTGGGCATAGGGGCTGAGGCCCAGCAGAATTATCAAAGTTAGAAATGCCATTTTCTTCATTTTCTTCTCCTCATCAATGACGTATTTCTATTATAGCTGAATTTGGAGATTTAGGAAAACCACGTATCGCTTAGTAATCGAAGTACCCGGCGCGGTGCAGGATTCGATAGTTACCGTCTTTTCCCCGCAGCCGCACATTGATGTTCTTGAACCTGCCGTCGCCCTTGGAATCCTGGGGCGTGTAATAGATCAGGTAGTAGTTGCGCGAGGCGTCCAGGGCATTCTTGAACAGATATTCCGGATTCTGCGAGCTCTCCGAGTAGCCACCGGTGGCTTTCACGATCTCGCGGAAGGCATTGTACGTGTCTTCGGCCCGTTCGAAAAAGGAAATCCCCCTGCGGTACTCACGCGGCCGGTTGATCTGCAGGAAATGGATGGCGGTGGAACTGTCG
>JAUWTO010000328.1 GCA_030614685.1 Candidatus Aminicenantota bacterium | reverse complement strand
CAATTCCTCGTCAAACTCGAGGTAGGGATGGCTGACATAATACTCGAGAAACTCCCGGGCCACGGATTCCAGCTTGGTGTTGGCGTCTTTTACGGCCACCCAGATAAAGATCTGCACCACAAAACAGATCGCCAGGATGCCGAATGTGACCCACGGCAGCCTCCGGACCGTGTCCTGGTCATGTCCTATGGGGATGATAATCATCGCGCATTCTCTCCCTCATACCGCCCATAGTGTTCCGGAGCGGGGATTCCGTCAATCGCCTTTAGGGAGGATTCAGGAGGTTAATTTCAGCAGCTCGATCAGGCCTTCGGGGGCAGTCCACAGGATTGTGGGCATGCTGCAGGAGATAAGGGCTGGTTTCATCGACCAGTTTACCTGAATTATCCATGTTCCTTGATGTGTTCAATTCTTTTCATTCAAGAAATCGATCATCTTTTTATTCACCATCTCCGCCTGGATCAGTGTAAGGTCGTGACCGCAATGCGGGAGGATCTCTGTCTGTATTTGGGGCGCGACCTCCGCAAGGCGCTCGACCGCTTTTTGGGCGGCATAGAGTTTTTCATTCTCGCCCACGAGAAAGAGAACGGGAATCCTGAGGCTCCGCCACTCCTCATCCGTCAGCACGGTCGGATTGACAAGAGGTTTGGGCTTGAAGCACTGCATTGCAAGAAATCCGGATTCGGTCTCTTCATCCAGGATCGCACGGCCGGACGCATCCCCCCGGGCTAGGTCCTCGAGCATCCAATCCATAAAACTCTCTAGAAAATGCCGATGCGGGATCGCACAGAGAGAGGCCCGCCAGATCCAGTCAAACCGCAGGGGCATCACGGTAGAGACCGGTGCGATCAAGACAATCTTGTCGAGCCTCTCGGGATGGCGGAGGGCGTACCGGCTCGTCAACCACCCCCCATACGACAGCCCTACAAGATTGATGCTGCCGCCCAGCCCCAGCTCATCGAAGAGTTCGTCCAGCCAGTTCACAAAATCATCCGGCGTCTTGAATATGAACGTATACACGCTCCGGCCGTTGTCGTAGATGTTGTCCATGGCATAGGTCCTGAAGTCTTCGGACAGGGCTTCAATGTTCGGCCACCACTTCAGCGAGCTCCCCCCGATCCCATGCAGCAGCACGAGCGGCGGCGCGCCCTCAGGTCCGCTGATCCGCACGAATGTCTGACCGAATGAGGTCTGGATCATCCTGGATTCTGAAGCGACCGGCCATCTCTCCGCCTTCCTCTCATAGGTATTCAGGAACCGCGCCTTGGCCCCGGCCGACCGGAAAGGATGAAAGGCCGAGAAGTCCCTGACCGCGTGGTGTTTGATGCCCCAAGGGATGCTGTAAGTCAAGAAGAGAAACACCAGGGTCAACATGACATAGACCGAAACCCGGTTGAATTTTTTCAGGGTGTAAGAGGCGCCCTCGCTGCGCGCGCGGCGGAAAGCCTGGCCCACAGAATAGGCTTTCATCAGTACAAAGATCGAGGTCAGCGCCGCAAGGAAGAGAAGATCCCAGGAACCATCCAGGAAAATCCGCAGGGCGTAGAGGCAGAATGCAAGGCTCATCAGGGCTTTCAGAAGAATGCCTTTGGCGAGCTCACCGTTATAGATCTGCCCCAGGCCTAACGAGATCAGGCTAAGGAATGCGGCCCCGGCCGGTCGTCGACTTTTCTGAGGAGATCTATACATCCATCAATTATGTCCGAGTCTGCAAGAAAAAGCTATTACAGCGATATACACTGAGAACGGCTCAAAAGGAGTACCTGGTAGGATGGAACGGGATAAGACGCCTGGGCTCAGATGTTCGGCTCTGCAGCACGCACGACCGAAGGAATCCCCTTCTCGATCTCCACGATATGGTTTAGCAAGGCCAAGATCGTTTCCGGGATGTCATGCATGAATTCGACACCGACCTCGAAGAGATCGTCATTGTCGTCCAGGTTCCTCGCCCACCTGACACGGCCGTCGACACGAACGACCTGCTTCGACTTCGACAAAGCCAGGTTGACCTTGAAATGTGTGCCAATGGGGAAGAACCAGTCTGTGACGATCCTCGCACCGCCCACGGAGATATCCTTGGTCAGGGCGTAGATCTCCGTGGTGCTGACGGAATCCCCAAAGCTGGTCACGAACTCGATAACCACCTTGTTTTCTTCGCGTTCACGGCTGTCTTTTCGTCTCTGAGTCATTGAATAACCTCTTTGCCGAACAATGGAACCTGCCTGTTTTCCTGAGCATATGATGGAAGAGTCCCCGGCATCAGTAAATAGCCTCTAGAGATGATTGGGGGGATGATATTTTTGAGCCGCAGGGACCTGGCCCTGATGGTCATCCGGATAGAGAGCTACAGGCCCACTCGGTGAGGCAGGAACTCCGATGTCGCTTCAGTCGATCCTATAAAAGTGATAGTATGTGTGAAGGAGATGAAGCGTATGGGGAGTGCAATCCAATTCCTGTTGATTCCTTTCCTTTTCTGCATACTGACCGGCTGCCCGGGAGAACACATGACCGAATCCAAGCCAAGCCTTCCAGAGATCATCGGGCCCTGGGCCAGACCCAGTTCCCCGCGGATCGTCACGGAGGCAGATATCTTCGATTACATGAACGGGGCTGGTGAGCTCTACCTT
>JAUWTO010000137.1 GCA_030614685.1 Candidatus Aminicenantota bacterium | reverse complement strand
TCTTTTTCTCTCTTGTTCAATATCTCCCCCCTTTATTTGGCATAATTACGTCCCTTTATGATGGTTAAGGCCCGGTAGATCTGCTCCAGCAGAACGATACGGGTCAGTTCGTGTGAGAAGGTCATGCGTGACAGCGCCAGCCGGGTATCGGCTTTGTGCAGAAATCTGTCGGCCAGTCCGAGAAACCCGCCTACCACAAAGCTGATCGCATGAGGTTGATTCATGGCCGTCTTATCTAAGAAGACGGCGAACTGACCTGAATCCATCTCACGTCCTTTATCAAAAAGACAAACGATGTAATCATCTTTGAGGTGTTTTTCAAGTCCTGAAGCCTCGATATCCTTGATCTTCGCTCCCTGACTCTCCGGGATCCCTTTGGCTTCCCTGGTTTCGAAAAGATGGCAGCGCTCCAAGGAATTGATCCTTTTCAGGTAATGGGTCTGGAGTTCCCTCAGGGATCCATTGCGTGTTTTTCCCGGCCACAATACCTTCAACTGCATATGCGCCTGCTATCTCTTCAGGTGTTCCATCACACCGGATTTTTCCGTAAGAAAATAATGGCAAATCCGGAAAATGTCAACACCTATTCATTATATTTATTTGGGGAAACTATTTTCTGCTTTCGGGAAATCCACGCTTTATCGCGAATCTTGAGGGAACGAATGCTTGATCCCATCTCCCCAGAGTTTTTCCAGGGCATAGTAGGCTCTGGCCGTGGGGGAAAAAATATGGACGACAAAATTGCCGTAATCCATGAGGATCCATTCGGCATGCTGCTTGCCCTCCACACTCAGAGGACGGGTATTGTTCTGCTTCAACTCCTTGTCCACGCCTTCGAAAATGGCCTGGTTCTGCTTGTTCGAGTTGCCGTTCATGATGACAAAATAGTCGGTGAACGAGGATATGCCCTGCAGATCGATGACGAGGATATCCTCGGCCTTCTTGTTCTCGGCCGCCTCAACACAGAGTTGGATCTCGGAGGGAAGGGTTTCTTGTTTTGTCATATAAAGTCCGTGCTCCTTGATGTATTCTCTCACAGGTTCCGCAACCATGCCAGCTATGGATGTGCCGGTTTGCAGACAACTTCGGATTTCGCTGGATGCGATGTCCAGGGCGTCGATCTCCAGAAGGAATATGGCAGGTCCTGCACCGAGGGAGGGGGCAGCCCCGGGGTCTTCTCCTTCGCGAAGGGTCACCATGCGGTCCCGGAGCCGTCCGCCCAATACGGTCCGGGCCTCCTCCAGCGAGTAGCCGGGACGGCTGATCACAATGAAGGAACAGCGGTCCAGGACCTTATTGTAATCCTTCCAGGTCGCGATCTCCAGGAACGCATCGATCCCGAGGATGAAGAACACCTCTGCTTCCGGCTGGCTTTCCTTGATCCGGTCCAGCGTGTGGATGGAGTAAGAGGTGCCTTGAGCGTCTATCTCCAGGGTTGAGGCCTCAAAACCTGGTTCATCCGTTACCCCCAGCTGGACCATGTGAAAACGGTGCAGTGCGGAGGTGACATCCCGGCCTTCCTTGTGAGGCGGGATAAAAGAAGGAATGAACAGGATCCGGTTCAGCCGGCAGCGGCTCTTGACGATCCGCGCGGCCTGGACATGCCCCAGGTGGATGGGATTGAACGTCCCCCCCAGGAGGCCCAGCCGCTGTTTGGTTTCGATGGCAGCCATGGTCATCCAGCCAGTCCCAGCTCCACGGCCATGGCATGCACCAGCTCTTTGAGGCCTATCCGTTTTATGGCAGAGATCGAATAGAACATGAGCCCCTCTCGATCCGCCAGGGATTCGAGCGCTTCCAAGAGCTGTGTCTCATCTCCCAGGAGGTCGATCTTGTTGGCCACCAGGATCTGAGGACGTTCGATGAGGCTGGGGTTAAAGGCCTCCAGTTCCTTGATCACTGTGTTGTAATCCTCCACCGGGTCCCTCTCCGTATAGGGCGAGACGTCGACCAGGTGGATCAGAACCTTGGTCCGCTCCACGTGTTTGAGGAAACGGATGCCCAGACCCTGGCCGAGGTGAGCGCCCTTGATAAGGCCTGGGATATCAGCGACCACGAAGCTCTGGGACTCATCATAATCCACCACACCCAGGTTGGGTGTGAGCGTGGTAAAAGGATAATCAGCAATGGCCGGCTTAGCAGCCGATATCCGTGAGATCAGGGTTGACTTGCCTGCATTGGGGAACCCGACCAGCCCTACGTCGGCGATGAGTTTCAGCTCCAGGACATACCCGCGTTCCTCTCCCGGATTTCCGCCCTCGATACGACGGGGCGCCTGATCAACGGAGGTGGCAAAGGATGCATTGCCACGTCCTCCCATGCCTCCCTTGGCAGCTAAGAATCTCTGATTGGGGGCCGTGAAGTCATGCAGCACAATGTCGCTGTCCAGCTCCCGTACAATGGTGCCCACCGGGACCTTGAAAACGCGGTCCTGCCCCTTTTTCCCCTGTCGGTTGCCGCCTTCACCGTGGGCACCCCTGGGGGCTTTGATGTGGGGATGGAAGCGGAAGTAGGCTAGGGATTTGACGCTTGTGTCGGAGATGAAAACGATGCTCCCCCCTTCTCCGCCCCGGCCGCCGTCAGGACCGCCGCGAGGGATGTTCTTTTCCCGCCGGAAGCTCAGGCATCCGTTCCCGCCGCCGCCGGCATAGAAGGACACTTTGACCTGGTCGACAAACATGCCTAGGGAGAATAGAGGATCTTACTGCGGAAGTACAGAGACAACTTTCCGTTTGGCCTTGGTTTCGAAAACCACCTGACCTGAGACCTTTGCGAACAGGGTGTCATCCCCGCCTCTGCCCACATTCTGGCCGGGCTTGAAGGGTGTGCCCCGCTGGCGCACCAGGATGGACCCGGCGCTGACATACTGCCCGCCGTGACGCTTCACGCCCAGACGCTTGGAGGCACTGTCCCTACCGTTCTTCGCACTTCCACCGGATTTTTTATGCGCCATGGTCTTACTCCTTTACTTCGCCGGCTTTCTTGGTGGTCTTGGCAGCGGGTTTGGCCGCCGTCTTGGGTTTGGCGTCGGCTTTAGGTTTGGGCTTGGGGGCTGCCTTTTTTACAGGCTTGGCGTCGGCTTTAGGTTTGGGCTTGGGGGCTGCCTTTTTTACAGGCTTGGCCTCGTCGGTCTTGGCTTTGGGCACGGCCTTTTTGGCCGGAGCCTTCTTCGCAGCCGGAGCTTCTTTTTTGGCTGGGGCTTCTTTCATGGGAGCGGGGGCGGCTTCCTTGACAGGCGCTGGCTTGGCCGCGGGCGCTTTCTCTACCGCCTTCTTCTCTACTGCTTCCTCTATCGCTGCCGGCTCTTTCTTCTCTGACGGTTTCTTGGCTGCCGGCTTTTTGTCGGTCTCGATCTTCTCGATCTTAATACGGGTCAGCTCCTGGCGGTGCCCTGTCTTGCGTTTGTACTGTTTCCGCCTTTTTTTCTTGAAGACGATGATCTTGTCATCCTTGAAGTTCTCCAGTACTACCGCCGTAACAGCGGCGCTCTCCACATAGGGCTGCCCGATCAGGACCTTCCCGTTGTCTTCCACGAGCAGAACCTCTTCAAAGGTAACCTTCTTGCCCTGCTCCACCTGGAGTTTTTCGATCTCTAGCACATCGCCTTCCTTGGCTCTGTACTGTTTTCCACCGGTTTTAATTACAGCAAACATCTTTCTCTAACCTTATCGATTTCGTTTTGGACGATGTAGGAAACCGGCTATTTGCCGGACTTGTTCCATAAAAGTAAAAATTTCCGCGCTAAATGTAGCATATGCACCGCCCTATGTCAATAATGCATCGTCCCTTTCATCCAGCATCACCCTCATTGATCTCATCCCTTTCTTGTTCTTGGGAGGGTGGACATCAGGAGGGGGTGGTCAACCGGCTTGACAAAGAAAAGCGGATTCTCTAAGTTAGATTCACATTCCCATTAAGGCTCGGGCGGTTAGCTCAGCGGAAGAGTGTCGGCCTTACAAGCCGAGGGTCACTGGTTCGAATCCAGTACCGCCCACCAGAGTATTCCCCGAGAAAAGGGGCTTTTTTGGTTGGTATTCCTTTCAACGCCAATTTACCATCGAAATCATATGGAAGCATTCTCTTTTGTTTAGAGGGAGTGCTGTACATATTGTCGAAAGATTAAATCGGCCCTCCCGGGCTCCTGCTCCTCTGGTATAGGACCAAAGTCCAATAGACAAGCCCTTGGTTTCCTGTAAAATAATGGAGGGGATTTTATATTCATACTAATTAGGGAAGAAAACAGGAAACTTCTCGTCTAATTATCGTATACATAATAAATAGGATTTGTCGGTTTATCCCCGCAATCTTAGATAGAACGATATGGAGTGACCATGCGAAAACTAATGATTCTCATGCTGGCAGCGGCCCTGACCCTGACTTTTGGATGTGGAAATTCCGGCCAGGGAGAGCAGCCCCAGTCCAAGTCAGGACAGGGGCAAGGAAACAATCCCGGCCAGAAACCTTCCGGCAAGCCGGGCGAACCCAGTGAGATAGATGTGGACAAGCTCGACATCCCCGACCAGATGAAAGAGGCCATCAAATCCGGGCGAATACCGCCCGATCAGGTCCAGCAAATGCTGGCTCGCTATCAAGGAGGCGGGGACGCCGTTCCCGTCAGCGTGGAGCCTGTGCCTCGCGCTAACCTGAATTCCTACCTCGTCCTCAACGGCATTGTGGAGCCGGAGCGCAAGGTCGAGATCTTCTCGCGGCTGTCCGCCTATGTGAAGAGCATCGTCAAAGAAGAAGGCGACTATGTCAAGGAGAATGAGGTTTTGGCCACGCTCGACGATAGCGAGATCAAGATCTCCTTTCAGCAAGCCCAGATCCAGTTGAACCAGGCCACGCTCAACCTGGAGGAGGAGGCAAAGAACTACGAGCGGAGTAAAGAGCTCAAAACTCGCGAGCTGATCTCCGAGCAGGAGTTTCAGACCTCCGAGGCCCTCTATAAACAGCGTCAGCTGGAACTGGAAGACCGGGAGGAAAGCTTCAAGAATCTGCAGCTCCAGCTCAACTGGACCCGGATTCGCTCCCTTTCGGAGGGATATATTACCGAGCGCCTGATCGAGATGGGAGACAAGGTGAATGCCAACCAGCAGGTCTACACCATCGAGGACTTCAATCCCCTGCTCATCCGTGTCTTTGTCCCCACTTCCGATGCCATCAAGCTGACCCCAGGCTTGACTGCCGATGTCTCCACCGAGGTCATACAGGGAGCCCTGTTCCCGGGCAAAGTCAAGCTGATCAATCCCCGGATCGATGTTCAGACAGGCACGGTCAAGGTCACGGTCGAGATCGTTGATGAGACCCAGCGCCTGAAGCCCGGGATGTTTGTAGAGGTCCGCATCGTCATCGGTATGAAGGAGGATGTACTGGTCATCCCCCGCAGGGCCATCCTCTATAAGCAGAACAAGACCTATGTCTTTGTGGCGGAACGAGGCCAGGTCTCCCAACGCGAAGTGAGCCTCGGGCTCACCGAAGAGGACCATGTCGAGGTCACCGAAGGCATAACCGAAGGTGAGGTCATCGTGACCGTAGGCGTCGAATCCCTGAAAGACGGACAAAGGATCGAAGTGGTGCAATGAAACTCGTTAAATTCTCCATAAACCGCCCGGTCTCCGTCTTTATGTTCACCGTGGCAGCGGTCATTTTTGGGTTCATCTCCTACTCGCGCTTGAACCTGAACCTGCTCCCCACCATCTCCTATCCCACGCTGACCATCAAGACGGAATACCCCGGGACCGCCCCCTCCGAGATCGAGAACATCATCTCCAAACCCATAGAAGAGTCCTGCGGAGTCGTAGACAATGTCATCCGTATCTCTTCGGTGTCACGCGCGGAACTCTCCGAAGTGACGGTGGAGTTCGCCTGGCACACCAACATGGATTTCGCGACTTTGAAGCTGAGGGAGAAGCTCGACCTGATCCGGCTCCCGATCGGTGCCACCAAGCCGGTTATCCTCCGCTATGACCCCAACCAGGAACCCATTATGAAGCTGGGATTAACCGGGGAGGGGGACCTGGGCCGCATCCGCTACACGGCGGAGCGGGAGGTCAAGCAGGCACTGGAGAGCATCGAAGGCGTGGCCGCATGCTCCATCTCCGGCGGCCTGGAAGACGAGATCCACGTCGACATCGACGAACAGAAGCTCAGCCTGCTCAACATCCCCATCACCTCGGTGACCAGCCGGCTGTCCCAGGAGAACGTCAACCTCTCCGCCGGCATCCTCAAGCAGAAGGACAGCCAGTACCTGGTGCGCACGGTCAACCAGTTCCAGGACGTGGAGGAGATCAAGGGGATCATCATCGA
>JAUWTO010000039.1 GCA_030614685.1 Candidatus Aminicenantota bacterium | reverse complement strand
AGGGAGGGTCGCCCCCAGTTCGCTGTAAATGTTGGCGAATACAGGGATGACCTTCCACAGCATGAAGATCACGACAATGACCGCGAAGGTTACGATCGCAGAGGGATAGATCATGGCCTGGCGGACCTGTGACCTCAATTTGACGATCTTTTCCAGGAATTCCGCCAGCCGTCTCAGCATGATGTCCAGGGAGCCGCTCTGCTCACCCGATGCCACCAGATTGCAGAAAAGGTCGTTGAACACCTTGGGATATTTGCGTTTGGCCTGATTCAGGGTGGAGCCGGCCTCGACGTCACTGCGGATATTCAGGATGACACTCTTGAAGTACTTGTTTCTGGTCTGCTCTGCCAGGATGTTCAGGCTCTGGATCAGCGGCAGCTCGGCATCGATCAACACGGACAACTGCCGGCAGTAGATCGACAGATCCTTGGGTTTTACTTTCTTTCGCTGGAGAAAGGGCAGGTTGATGTCCTGTCCTTTCCGTGCGACCTCCGAGACCGTGATCTGTTCCCGTTCCAGCGACCGTGCCAGTTCTTCGGAAGAACGAGCCTTGCGTGAGCCCTCGACGGGGTCCCCGTATTTGTTTTTCCCCTTCCATTTAAATATCGGCATTATTCACCCCTTTATGATTTGCGCATATGTGTAGGCTTGAAAGACCGGTCTGCGACCTTGATGCCTTCCTTGCGCTGAATGATATCCGTTAACTCTTCGGGTTTGGACGTGATGTTCATAGCGGTCTCGTAGGTGATCTGTCCCCGGAAATACAGATTCGCCAGGGACTGGTTGAATGTCTGCATGCCAAATTTTTCCTGTCCCATCTGCATGCTGGAGTAAATCTGGTGAAGTTTGTTCTCCCGAATGAGGTTCCGGATCGCCGCATTGGGAATCAGGAGTTCCAAGGCCAGCACGCGTCCTTTCCCGTCGGCGCGAGGCAGGAGCGTCTGAGTGATCACGGCCTCCAGGGACATGGAGAGCATGATTCGCACCTGAGACTGGTATTGGGCCGGGAAAATATCGATGATCCGGGAGATGGTCTCGGCGGCGGAGTTGGTGTGCAGTGTGGAAAACGTCAGGTGACCGGTTTCTGCCGTGCGAAGGCAGGCCTCAACCGTCTCCAGGTCCCGCATCTCACCCACCAGGACCACATCCGGGTCCTGCCGGAGCACAGAGCGCAGAGCATTGCTGTAGTTCAAGGTGTCAACCTGCAGTTCCCGCTGGTTGATGATGGCCTTCTGCGGTGTGAAAAAATACTCGATAGGGTCCTCGATGGTCACGATGTGGACGGGGCGTTCTGCGTTGATATGGTTGAGGAGGCACGCCAGGGTGGTGGACTTCCCACAACCGGTAGGGCCCGTCACCAGGACCAGCCCGCGCGGCAGGTAGCACAGCTGGGCCAGCCTTTGGGGAAGCCCCAGCTGAGCAAAGGTCCACATGGTGGGGAGGAACCGGCGGAACGCGGCCGCCACGGCGCCCTTCTGCATGAAGACATTGCCCCGGAACCGGCCCAGCTCCTTCATGCCGAAGGAGAAATCCAGCTCGAGCTTTTCCTCGAACATCTTTTTCTGCCGGTCTGTCAGCAGGCTGTAGACCAGGTTTTTGGTCTCTGCCGGAGACAGGGGAGGATGGTCGATGGAGATCAGGATCCCGTTCACCCGGATGCGTGGGGGGATGTGAGTCGTGATGTGCAGATCGCTGGCATCGTTCTCCACTGCGATCTGAAGCAATTCTTGTATGGTAATGGCCATTCTAAACCTCCGAATCCTTTACAGTTTCTCGTAACACTTCTTCCACGGATGTGATTCCCGCTTTGATCTTGATAAGTCCGCTCCGCCTGAGAGATATCATGCCCTTCTCGATGGAGACCTTTTTGATCTCCCGGGAGTGGGCACGACTCAGGATGAGATCCTTGATGTCGTCGGTCACCTCCATGACCTCATAGAGTGCGGTCCGTCCCTTATACCCCGTGTTATGACACTCATTGCAGCCAAAGGGTTTGTAGACCTTGACCTTCTTGGCCTCCGCCTCGGTGTACCCGATATCCATGAGTGCCTCCGGAGTCAGATTGTGTTCCGTCTTGCAGCTCTTGCACAACCTCCGGATCAGCCGCTGGGCCACGATCAGGGCCACGGAGTCGGCCACCAGGAACGGCTCGACGTTCATATTGACCAGCCGGAGGACTGTGCTGGCCGCATCGTTGGTGTGGACCGTGGAGAAGACCAGGTGACCGGTCAGGGCAGCTTTGATGGCGATGTCCACCGTCTCGAAGTCCCGCATCTCACCGACCAGCATGATGTCCGGGTCCTGCCGCAGAAAGCTGCGGAGGGTGGTGGAAAAGCTGAGCCCGATCTCTTCCTTCATATTGACCTGGTTGATTCCCGGGATGTAGAACTCCACGGGATCTTCGGCGGTCATGATGTTTTTTTCCACGTTGTTGAGGGTGGATATGGCGGAGTACAGCGTGTTGGTCTTCCCGCTCCCGGTAGGACCGGTGACCAGGATGATGCCCCACGGCCTCGTGATCGCCTCCTTGAACACGGCCAGAGATTCCTTCTCAAATCCCAGCTTGGTCAGGTCGAGCTTGAGCATCTCCTTGTCCAGGATACGGACGACGATCTTCTCGCCGAAAATGGTGGGCACACTGGACACGCGCATATCGACTTCTTTACGCGCGCCGCTCTCCATCTTCACCCGCATCTTGATCCGACCGTCCTGGGGCAGACGCTTTTCGGCGATGTCCATGTTGGAGAGGATCTTGACGCGTGAGATGACCGGATTCTTGAACTTCATGGCCAGGTTCATCATCTCGTACATGGTCCCGTCCAGGCGGTATCTCACACGGAAGGCCTTTTCATACGGCTCGAAATGGATGTCGCTGGCACCCTTTTTTATGGAATCGATGAAGATGGTGTTGACCAGGGTGATGATCGGGGCTTCTTCCGTAGACTGGACCAGCTCTTCGATATCGTAATCTTCCTCTTCCTCTTCAATGACATTGACGCTGGTGTCTTCTGCCTGTTCGATCTCGTCGACGATCTGCTTGACACGCAGTGAATCGGATGTGCCGTAATATTTCTTGATGGCATTGAATATTCCGGATTCGGAAGCAATCACCGGCTGGATGCTCAGCCCGGTCCGGAACCGGATATCCTCGATGACGTCCAGATCGGTGGGATCGACCATGGCCAACGTCAGGAAGGACCGGATCCGGTGGATGGGCATGATGAGGTATTTCTGGGCGATCTCGATCGGGATGAGGTTGATCACATCCGGGTAGACTTCGAACTGATCCAGGTTGATGTAGGGATAGCCCAACTGACGGCTCAGGGCCTGGGCCATATCTTCTTCGGTGATGAGCCCGAGAGTCACGATGGCGGTCCCCATGGCCACCTCGTTTTTTTTCTGATAGTCGATGGCGGTTTGCAACTGCTCGGTGTCAAGCAGCTTCTCCCTTAAAAGCAGCTCTCCTAAGTTCGATCCCATCGCAATTTCCTTACAGTAAGTAATTTGACATTTTTTGTCAACACCAGACCGCTATTACCAAGGACGCTGAATCCCTCCCGGTTTTCTCTTGACGGCATAGTCTTGTCCTCTGTGCAGTTTCTTTTTCCCAAAGTGTCCCTAATGGTCGCAAAAGCCGGCGTTTCCGTCAATCACCATCAAGGAGGATATCCAGGGTGATTTTCCCTCCTTTTCCCTCACCTTTAGGGGTGAGAAAATTCGAAGGGGGGTGAGAGCCACCAATGCAGCAGCATTTGCCATTTCCGCTTCGAGCAAACTCCGAGGACACATGATCGTTTCTTATATTGAGTCGGATGGAGGCTAAAAAAGTGTCAATTTTTGTCAAAGTGGGAAAAATTATGGATTAAGACGCGGATCAATCTGAGCCGACCGAAGACTTGGCCACGCGCAGGTAGGCCATCTCCAGGATATCGAGTACCAGATTGTCATAGTTTGGGGCGATCTTGCTGACCCGCTCAGGAGTGACCACCTGCCCAAGGAACTGCTTCTCGATCTCCATCGTGTAGATGTAATTGATGATGGCGCGGGCGTAGATCTCCTCCAGGGGCTTGAGCGCGGGATAGAGGTCCTCGGCCTCCTGCTTCAGTACATCGATATCCAGGGCACCGAAATCCACCCATTTTTTCAGCTCCAGGGACGGATAGATCAGGTTGCGGGCGACAAAGGTCTGCCGGACTGTCTCCTTGGTTTCATCGATCTCTTCCTCGGCATAGAGCATGGTAGGTTGGGTGGGGATAGGCAGGTAGCGGGAGATCTCATCGAATACTTCCTGCTTCCGCTCTCTCCCGTAGACCCAGCCCACGTAGGGGATCAGGATCCCGCTCTTGAGGAACTGTGTCTTCTTCTCAGTCAGAGTGGAGCCGAAAAAGGCATCCTGGTAGGTATCCCGTGTTTTCTCTTTATTCCGTCTCAAGAACTGCCCCAGGCCGTACATGTAGGTGTTCATGATGGTTCGGATGCGGGCGATATCAAGATGGATGATGGGGCTGACATGCATGCCGAACTCCACTTTTCCATCACACAACCGGAATAGCGGATTCGCGGCCTGGAGCTCTCCCTGGGTGAAATCCCGCATGGACTCTACCTCCACCTCCGGAAGCGAATCCACGATGAACAAGACATCCACGTCATCGCCCTGGATGGGGATGCCCCTCAGCCAGCTGCCGCGGAGGTTGAGGGAGACGAAATTTGTGCCATATCGGCGGCTCAGTTCGTCTCCCACATGCTGCAGGCAGTCTTCCAGCTGACCGAACAAACCGTCCCGACGATAACAGTTGGTGGGATCGAAGAACGGGAACCGGAAGTACTTGCAGGACTTAAGATAGAAGGTGATCTGCTCTGTGTTGATGTTTTTTTTCAGCCGCACCCGCCCGCAGGAAGGCACGGCACAGTCACCGGGAGGGCTGCTGGTGTTTTTCTCTTGCGTCATTTGTTCTATCCGTTCGGTACCCTATGTTTTAGCAATCCTGGGCCATTAATTCAAGCCCCTAAGAAATCCAACGCGTTTTGGTAAACCTGGAATTCCATAATTTCCATTAGAGGAGTCCCGCATCACAACAGAAGATGTTCTCAGGGAATTCCTGATAAATCCAATTGACATGGATAACACATGTAGTATTCACTATAGGCGATATTCCCATGGACAGCTATGACTTCATCGTTGTGGGCTCTGGCTTCGGAGGCAGCGTCTCCGCCCTACGCCTGGCCGAAAAGGGCTACTCCGTGTGCGTTATCGAGAGCGGTAAACGCTGGCGGTCCCAGGACTTTCCCCGCAGTAACTGGGCCTTCTGGAAGTTCCTGTGGGCCCCGGTCTTGGGCTGCTACGGCATCCAGCGACTCCAGTTCCTGAACGACGTGTTGATCGTGGCAGGGAGCGGTGTGGGAGGGGGAAGCCTGGTCTACGCCAATACGCTGCTCGAGCCGCCGGATGATTATTATCACGATCCCCAGTGGCAAGACCTGGTTCCGGACTGGAAGAGCGAACTCGCGCCTCATTATGCAACGGCCAGGCGCATGCTGGGTGTGGTCGCCAATCCCCGGTTCTGGCCCACGGATCACATGCTCAAGGACTATGCCCGGGAGATCGGCCGGGAGGAGCATTTTAAGCCCGCGGAAGTGGGCGTGTTTTTCGGGAGATCCGGCGAGACCGTCCCCGACCCCTTCTTCGGAGGGAAGGGCCCCCCACGCACCGGCTGCACCCACACCGGCCACTGCATGGTGGGCTGCCGCGATGGCGGCAAAAACTCGCTGGACCGGAACTACCTCTATCTTGCCGAGGGGCTCGGCGTCACGATCATCCCCGAACATAAGGTGATCGATATCAAACCCTCGAAAGAAAGCGGTTACTACGTCACCTTTAAAAAAGTCACGGGGGCCGGGGCCAAGGCCAAGCAGAGCATGAAGGCCGGGGGAGTGGTCCTGGCCGGCGGCGTACTGGGCACGCTCGAGCTCCTGCTGCGCTGTCGCGAAAGCGGCTCCCTGGACCGGCTGCCTCCCAAGCTGGGGGAAATCGTCCGGACCAACAGCGAGGTCCTGGCCGGAACCACAGCCAAGAAGAACTCGGACACACATTCCTACGGGGTCTCCATCACCTCCAGCCTGTTCGTCAATGACAGGACACATGTTCAACTGGTGCGTTACCCGGCCGGCTCGGATCTCATGGGCCTCTTCGGCGGCGTCATCACAGACGGCGGGGGCCGGGTACCCCGCCCCCTCAAACACATCGGCATGTGCCTGCGCCATCCCCTCTGGTTTTTAAGGACCCTCTCGCTGTTCGGCTGGGGACGCAAGACCGTAATCCTGCTGGTGATGCAAACCCTGGACAACCACATCACACTGCGGCTGAAACGCTGCTGGTGGGCCCTCTTCCGCAGGGTGCTGGCATCGAGCACCGACGGGGACGCGATCCCCACCTATATCCCGGAGGCTAATGCAGCGGTCCGGGGCATGGCTAAACGCATGAACGGTATCCCCCAGAACGCCATCACCGAATCCCTCTTCAACATCCCCATGAGCGCCCACATCCTGGGCGGGTGTGTCATGGGTCAGGATGCCGGATCCGGCGTCATCGATAAACACCACCGGGTATTCGGTTACGATAATATGTATGTGGTGGACGCTTCGGCCATCTCCGCCAACCTGGGTGTGAATCCCTCACTCACGATCACTGCCATGGCCGAGCGCGCCATGTCCCACAGTCCTCCCAAAAAAACCGAATGATCCGCCTCTCTCTATTCCCGCCCATTCGGGTGGCAGGCGTAGCAGTTCACGCTGGCGTAGACATAGCCTGTGACATTTTTGTGTTTGTTGGCCATGCGGGTTCGGTTATGGGCGTGGCATTCGATGCAGGCGAACTCCCTATAATTGGCTGTGAGGTGGCATTCCGTGCAGTCGAACTGGACGTGTTTACCCGAAGTGATGGGGAACTGGTGATCGAAAACCGCCTGGGTCCAGAGTATGTGATTGGGGAAGTGACACAGTTCACAGTCGGTGGGAAATTCGGCGATCTGATGGTCGGGATTGGTCGTAGCGTTGTAGTCATCAGTATGGCAACCGTAGCATGTGCGGGGCAGGTTGGTTCCGGACACATGGCACTGAGAGCAGTCAAGGCTGGTGTGGGCACCCTGGAGCGGCCAGATGGAGTTGTGGTCGAAGGACGCACCCTCCCAGGTCTGGGCACTCGTGCCGTGGCACGCCTCACATTCCGTGGGAAACCCCAGCAGTTCGTGATCAGGGTCGATGGCATTCTGATAATCGCTCAGATGACAGGACACACAGGCAGACGAGATGCCGGCGCCACCAGCCACATGGCAGTCCGAACAGGCCGCAAGCTTATGCTGGCCGTTGAGCACGAAGGCATCGTGTGAAAATTCAGCGTCTTCCCAGGTCTGAGCCTTATCCCCGTGGCAGGACTCGCAGTCGGTGGGGAACCCCAGCTGTGAGTGGTTCGGATCTGTGGCCGAGTTGTAGTCGGCCAGGTGGCAGCTCACACAGTCTGAAGGACGGCCTTCATAAATGCCGTCCGCATGGCAGTCCAAGCACAAGGCGAGCCTGTGCTGTCCCTTGAGGACAAAATCGTCATGCTCGAAGGCGCCTCCCTCCCATGTCCGGTACTGCGTTCCGTGGCAGATCGCGCAGTCCAGGGGGAAACCGGCCGCCTCATGATCCGGCTCTTCCGTGGCCTGGTAATCGGCCAGATGACACGCCGCACACTCTTGGGATAGCCCCTCAAACTGGCCGTCGACATGACAGTCTGAACAGAGCGCCGCCTTGTGCTCTCCCCGGAGGGCGAAGAAGCCGTGCGAGAACCAGGCATTGTTCCAGGTCAGGGCACCAGTGCCGTGGCAGATCTCGCAGTCGGTGGGAAAACCCAGGCTTTGATGATCTGGATCCTGGGCAGAGTTGAAATCCTGGATGTGGCAGGACACGCAGTCCGTGGGAAGTCCTGAGAACTTGCCATCCACATGACAGTCCGAGCACAGGGCCAGCCTATGCTGACCATTGAGCACGAAAAAATCGTGCGAGAATACCGCCCCCTCCCAGCGGCTGCTTCCGTGGTGGCAGAGCTGGCACTGAGTGGGGAAGCCCGCGGCCGCATGATCCGGCTCCCTGGCCTCAAGGTAATCCTCTTCGTGACAGCTGAAGCATCCCACGGATCCGGGGACAAATCCCGAGTCTCCGTGACAGTCGACGCAGTCCAGGGTCCGGTGGATGCCTTCCAGGGGGAATCCGGTCTCGGCCGCGTGGTTCCACTTGTTGGGAGCCACATTTTTCCAGGTATGGGGCGTGTGACAGTCCCCGCAGTGCGCGCCCAGGCGGAGTTGATAGCGGTCGTCCTGGCGGCGCTCCCAATGGCAGGCCTCACACGTTGTGGGTGTGCCTTCGAAGACCAGGTTCAAGTGGCATTCCCGGCACTCCACAGTGCGGTGCCGGCCCACCAGAGGAAAGTTGGTACCGTCATGCGTCGAGGCTGTCCATTGGGACACATCCTGTGCCTTTTGCTGCTGGGCGCTCAGGGAAGCACCGGCCCAGCCTATAAAAGCCACCACAGCCGTGATCAGCGCTATGTTTATCCAGGTTGGTTTGCTCGTCATCGGTCCATCAATTCCTCAGGATCAACCGCAAGAAAAAAAGATGCTGATCCGCGTCTCGCTGCAGGAAATACTCATACTCCGCCGACACCGCGAAGATCCGTGTCACAGGCACAAACACATACGTCGAAATGGTTTTGTAGTCGTCCAAATGCATGACCTCGGGTGTTCCTGTCCGGCTGTTAAAGCGCACACCGTTGAAGGTATTGGAGAAGCTCACGTTCCAGGAGACCCGGCCGAAGTCCTTGGTCAAAGACAGATAAAAGGAATCAGACTCAGAGATCTCACCCCGGTTGAGGGCATAATTGCCGTAGGCGGAGATCCCGCTTCGGAGCAGGTTGATGACCGATGCGCCGAACCTCCAGGTGTGGTTGCGGACGCCGGAGTCCTTCTGCTCGCTCTCGCGGCGCTCCACGTAGAAACGCAGTCCGCGAGCCGGCTTGAGGCTCAGGCGCAGGCCGTACTGCTGGGAGTAGTAGAACCGCTCCAGCTCCTGATCGTTGAGCGTTGGATCCTTGGAACGCTCGATCACATACCTGTGAAAATCCAGGCCCTTACCTGAGCTGAAATGTGCCAGGATGTCGATGAGGTCTACCGGACTCCAACGCACATTGGCAAAAAGCCGGGTCAGACGGTCTGAGGTCTGCACCTGCGAAGCCAGCTCGTATTCCAGGTTGGCGTAAAAAACCAGCGAGCGGTTTACGGGGAACAGGGTCCCGGCGTAAATGAAGCGGCGCTCGGTCTCTCCCGAATAGCTCAGCTGATTGTAACTCAGGGCGAGGCGCTTCCCGCCCGATCCCAGATAACGCGCGAAGAGACCGAACTTGTTGTAATCCTGGGACACCCGGTCCACGTAGACGCTGGACTCCAGCCCGGCATACCCACCGATCAGAAGGTCAGGCAGTGGTTTGTATCCAAGTGCACCGCCCAGCAGCTGACCGATCCCGGCTGTGTCATAGAGGTTCATCTGGCCGATCGACACAAAGAGGGGGCTTCCGGCTTTCTCGAAGCTCAAGCGGGCATCGTAGAGCATGAGGTGGTTAGAGCTCACCTCCCCGACCCTGACCCTGTCCCGAGTGTCCAGCAGCAGGTTCCATCCCTGGCCGCGGCGGTTAAGGAACTCGCCTTTGAGCCGTAGGCTGAACCGGTTGGAGAAGTCACTCCCCTCGTACTGAGACCCGAACCA
Source organism: Candidatus Aminicenantota bacterium (assembly GCA_030614685.1). Classification (GTDB taxonomy): domain Bacteria; phylum Acidobacteriota; class Aminicenantia; order Aminicenantales; family Aminicenantaceae; genus JAUXEH01. The sequence continues at coordinate 6,459 of JAUWTO010000039.1, read as the reverse complement.
GTCCAGATAGACCCCGGCACGGAAATAGGGGCTGCGGCCGGTCTCTGCTCCCAAGACAGGCAGCGCCAGCACGGCCAGGAGAAGCGCCCATGCCAGCCGTGCAGCCGTTCTCACAGACGGCCTCCCCGCCTCCAGAGATACACCCGCCAGCTGGTCTGTGTGTGGCACTTAAGACACAGATCCTGATGTCCAGGATGGGGGGCCGTGTGGCAGGCCAAGCAGCCGGTTCGCGTGAAGAGATAGGATTGGGAGCGCGTGCGTGGAATCGTGTTGTCCTGCCTGTGACAGGCCCGGCAGTCTGTGATCAGAGCATGGGGTCCTTCCAGGACAGCCCCGGTCTCCTCGTGATCGAAGTCTTCCGGGTCGAGCATGATGAGAACTGTGTCTTCACCCTCATGTTCGGTGTGGCACATCGAACACTCCTCGCCCTTGTCCTGATGGTACCCGCGCTCCTCGGCCACACGCTGCGCGATCTCCTGGTGGCAGGCCAGGCATCTTTCGTGCGGGACTTCGAAGTCCTCGTTGTGGCATTTCATGCAGTTTATAAGCCCCACCGATTTGGCATGCGCCAGGCTGAGCGGACCCGGCGCATCGTCCTCACTGTATTCCTGAGGGATGGCCCAAAGAACGGATACACACACCAGCAAACTAAATGCCAGCTGAATAGCCCTTTGCTTCAAGCGCAGTAAGCACATTTTATTGAGCAATATTTTAGCACATGCTTGGGAGGAACACTAATTGTGTCGCGAGAATGTCTATTAAATTTATGGATATTATAAGTTTTTGAGAAGTGTAAAGCCTCCCACTCGAACTGCCCTGTCAACCAGGGCGATTCCATTCCCATTGACGCGAAAAGATGAGTCCATTAATATTTTTCCAACAGGGGTGGGCTCAAGCATCTCGAAGCCAAAATCCGCCAAAAAGCCTGTGTGTTCAGAACCCGCCGCCTGAATTAATACCAAGAAGTAAACAGGCTAATGGCTGTTGTTCCCCGATATCTCATAACGGTACCGCATGATGTACTGATAATCGTCTATGACTGCCACTGTGTAGGCTTTACCATCTCTAAAAATGAGCTGTTCTGTGGGAATATCCGTCTCGAACTGAGCCAGGTATTCCCCCTCCTGGTTGAAAATATCTATCAACCGAAGTCCGCCTCGCATAGAATCGACCACAACAAAGATCCAGCCGTTTTCCAGCAGGGTGAACCGCTCATAGGGAGGCTTATATTCGGGATATTCTACCAGCTCGAACACTTCCTTTTCCATTCCTGCCGGCATTTTCGACCTAAACAAGTCGCTCTGGTTCTGTTCGAAAAACTCCTTATGCATCCCGCTCACTTCGACAGGCTCATACTCACGCCGGATGATCTTCTTTAGCTCCCCATCGAGGGAGGAATACACTTTGATCTCATAGCCAATTGGATACCCGAAATAGAGCAGATCATTCTTATCTAATACATACGATACTGTCGGTGCAAACGCCCTGCTGCTCATATCATCTGCCAAAGCCTGAGCAATGGAAAACGCCCCCTTGCCCCCGGATCCTGATTCCTGAGGCAGCCTCAAAAACTCGGCAATGGGAGCAAATTCGTCATCAAATAAGCCGTAATAATAGTCCCACTTTTTCCCTTTTTTCAGCTCCACATTATCCGCTGACCTCGCGATATAAAATCCCTTCGCATTAACGAGCACTTTTTCAAAGAGAAATGGGGCTCTAATCCCCTGCAAATAATCTCCTTCTCTGCTCATAAACGTTATTCTCTGAATCCCGGGGTCATTCAGATAGATATTGCCATCCGCATCGAATCTTGCCTCGCTGATATCTTGAAACTCTCCCGGACCCTGCCCCGGCCCACCGATCGTCTGGAGGAACTCGCCGTTCGCGTTATACGTTTTAACCGTGTTGACATCCTTATCCGATACGTAAATATGGCCTTCCTGATCCGCATTTATTAAGAGTCGACTTCCGAACATGTAGTTCTCGTCTCCATGCTCAGTACCTATCCGGAGGTCTTCCTCAAACAGGATCTCAAGCTCGGGATTCATCGGCTCTATCGAATTTTTCAAAATCGTCACGCCATCCACCACCTCGATCGTGCTCCATGCCTCAGCGTTTTGATCCGTACAGGAAATGAATAGGAATTGTGCAGAGAGCAACAGAATGCTTATCAGGAGGAGGTGTGCTTTCCGTCTCATTCTGCCGCCAACATAAAACTAACCCCCTAGTTTGTCAACTATACGTTTAGTTAATGGAGTGCCGGCATCGGCTCATTCCTATTTCTCTTCATGCGCTTTTTCCAATACCGGCTTCTTTCTTCCTTTATTGAAATTGTGCAGCAAAAAGGGCCGATGACAATCCCAATTTTACCCAAGAAGAGCGATGGCACGCCCGGACAGATTCGAACCCCCGACCTATGGATTCGAAGTCCACCGCTTTTTGAGAATGGCTGCGATTTTGCGATCATTGAACCGATTGTTTGTCTTGTGATAAGGTTATTTCAAGATGTCGGCTGACAATACTCGTGGAAACTTGATATTCTTGGCTAAGATGCCCCCGCCCTTCACGCGCCTACTAATGTCGTTGTTGTTCCTGTCTCTCGGCCCTTCCCTTCTGATCGCCCAAATCGGCGGCACTAAATTCGAGCGCCTCACAGGCAAGGACGGCCTTTCACAGAGCACGGTTCGAGCCATCCTTCAGGACTGCACCGGATTCTTGTGGTTCGGCACCGACGATGGATTGAATCGATATGATGGCTACTCCTTCAAAATATACAAGAGACAGCAACATGACAGCAACTCCCTGAGTCACAATATGATCTGGTGCCTCTGGGAAGACCGGGATGAGGTCCTGTGGATCGGCACCGAGATGGGATTGAACAGCCTGAACCCCAAAAAGATGCTATTCCGGCGTTACCTCCATAAAGCCGATCAAAACAACAGCCTGAGTCACAATTCGATTCGGGCCCTGCGTGAGGATCGCCACGGAGATCTCTGGGTGGGAACGAACAGCGGACTCAATCGTCTGAATAGAGAGACTGGGCGGTTCGAACGATTCTTCGCGTCGCCCGGTAACAAAACAAGCCTAAGCGACAGCAGGATCCGTTTTCTTTATGAGGACTCGGATGGGACTCTGTGGATCGGGACCTATCACGGCCTCAACAGGTTCGACCGCGAGAGCAATTCATTTGTCCAATACTATCCCAATCCCGGCGACACACCTGAGAACAGCCGCAACCGGGTGCGCTGCATGGTACAAGATCAAAACGGCCGTCTGTGGATCGCGACCAATGAGGGGCTTCACGCCTTCGATCCCGCAGCTGATGAGTTCATCTCCACCGCTTCGAACCTCGGGGATGATTTTTCACTGCACGGTGAATCCCTCCGTGCCCTGCATGTAGACAAAGCTGGAGACCTTTGGGTGGGCACGATCAACGGTCTCCGCCATTTTGACCATGAGATTGGGACTTTTTTCAACCACCAATTTGATGCTCTGGATCCCTACAGTATCAGCAGCAACGAGATTCGTTCGATCTATCAGGATCGTGGAGGGATTATCTGGGTCGGGACCTATATGGGTGGTCTCAATAAACTCGATTCTAATAAGACGAAGTTCGTACACTATCACAAAGACAACGCCTACCCGGCCCGGATCAATCACAACCAGGTAAAGGCTTTCTACGAGGATGACTCCCGAAAAATCTGGATTGGCACCAACGGCGGGGGCCTTAATGTGTTTGATCGAAGCAAGCGAGATTATTCATATTACCTACCGGAAGCAAACGATCCCACAAGTCTGAGCAGCGACCGAATCTATGCGATTTGCCAGGACCGAACCGGGTCGGTCTGGATCGGGACCAACGGAGGCGGACTGGAAAAGGTTTTGTTCTCGCCATCCCCACAGAGGAAAATCCTGGGATTTAATCACTATAAGCACAATTCGGAGGATCCTTCTACGATCAGTTCGGACAGGGTCCGCTGCATCATCGAGGACCACGCCGGAATCCTTTGGATCGGGACTTTCGACAGTGGGTTGAATCGGTTCGATCCACAGACCGAGACATTTATTACCTACTCGCACGATCCCGAAAATCCTCACAGCCTGAGCAACGATACAGTGCAAACCCAGTACGAAGACAGCCATGAGGTTCTATGGGTCGGTACCAGGAACGGCCTGAATCGCTTTCATCCGGATCAGGGCAGCTTCACGCTGTATCGAAGCAGCCTGAGCGATGAATCCAGCCTGAGCGACAACTCAGTTCTATCCATCCACGAAGACAGCTCAGGAGCCTTATGGGTAGGCACACATGGCGGATTGAACAAATTCGACCGAGAGAATGAGGTTTTTGAACACTTCCATGAGGAGGATGGTCTTCCCAACAGAGTTGTTTACGGGATACTGGAGGATGCGCAGGGTTTTTTGTGGCTAAGCACAAACAAAGGGGTGGCCAAATTCGATCCCCGAGCTGAAACCTTTAAATCATACGACACAAGAGACGGCCTTCAGGGTGAAGAATTTACCATTGGGGCCTCTTATAAAAGCCCTAATGGAGAGATGTTTTTCGGCGGCAACCAGGGATTCAATGCCTTCTCTCCGGAAAAGATCATCGATAATCCTCACGTTCCCCCCGTAGTCATAACAGACTTTCAGTTATTCAATGTTTCAGTGGGCATCGGGGGAGATCATAGGTGGCCGCTGGAGCAGTCCATCACCTTCAGCGAGTCCCTCAAGCTTCGTCATCGCGAAAACAGCGTCAGTTTCGAGTTTGCGGCGCTCGATTTTTCGGCACCCGAAAAAAATCAGTATGCCTATATTCTCGAAGGATTTGAGAGCGAGTGGAATTATACTCAGCAGCGAAGATTCGCAACGTATACGAATCTTCCTCAAGGAGAATATGTACTGCGTCTTAAAGGATCCAATGACAACGGTATCTGGAACGAGGAGGAGACGGCCCTCCAGATAACCGTTGTGCCCCCCTTCTGGAAAACGCTGGGATTTCAACTCTTTCTGGGTATCTTTATCGTAGGCTCGGTCATTCTCGGATACCGAATGCGCATCAAGACGATGAAGATACGGCAGCAGAAACTCGAGTGGCAGGTGGCTGAAAGGACCGAAGAGCTATCACAGAAGACGCTGCAAGTTTCGGAACAGACAGACCAGCTGGAAAAACTGCTGCACGAATTGCAGGAAACCCAGGCGCAGCTGATCCAATCCGCCAAGATGGCCTCACTGGGGGATCTTGTTGCAGGCATCGTGCACGAGATCAACTCGCCCATGGGCGCCTTGCGCAGTTCCATGGATGTGTCCGTGCGAGGGTTGAATAAGATCCTGGACGGGCTGGAGAGGTTTGGTACTTGTGAGGAGTTCAAGGATAACCAAGAGATGCAGCTAGCGAGCACTGTACTGCGCGACAACTTGCTGACCTCGAGTACTGCCCGTGAGCGGCTCGAGACGATCATTGCAGGATTGAAGCGGTTTGCCATGATGGATTCGGTGACGCTGCAGGAGGCGGATGTCAACCGCGGCATCGAAAGCACATTGAGTGTGCTGAATAAAGAAATGGGGGACCGCATCCGCGTCGTGAAGGAGTTAAGTGAGCTTCCTGAAATCGCCTGCTATCCTGGCGAGATAAATCAGGCTTTCCTCAACCTGATCCGCAATGCCGTGCAGGCGATCGAGAATGAAGGAGTCATCACGATCCGGACATGGGCCTCGGGCTCACGCGTCTTCATCGAGATCGAAGACACAGGATGCGGGATGAAAACCGAGCAGTTAGAGAATCTTTTCGAGTTAAAATTCACCAAGAGTCAGTCCCGGGTCAAGCTGGGCCTTGGGTTGGCGATCAGCTATCAGGTCGTATCCCGCCACAAGGGAGAGATCCAAGTTGAGTCACTTGTGGGCAAGGGCAGCAAATTCACCGTAGTCCTGCCGATCAACCTGCGGATTGATCAATCCGAGTCTCGGTGACCCCCAGGCTGCAACGGTGCCGCTTTCTGCCGAGTATCCGGATAGACCTCCGCTCAATTTAAGATAATTGAATCGCAATCCGCCCCCAAATTCCCATTTCACCTCTGGTTCTTGGGCAGTTGCAGTTACAACAGCACAAAGTATGCAGAATGGTATCAGTAATCTTTTCACGATCGATTTCCTTTCAATCCAGCTTAAGTAGACTCATTCGCAATGAGTTTTTGGTAAATTATTTAAATCAGCTTTATAGTATCTCACCACAAAATAATAAGGCTCCCCTGCATTTACAGGCATCCAATAGGTGCTATCTTTTGGATCTTCCACGCTGAAAGTAATTGTGATGTTGCCATCAGCATCTGGTTTTGTATTATAAGCATTGTATACATCGTTTTTTCCGGGCAAAGTATTCCTTGTTAGCCCGCTGTACCGAGTTATCGACCAAAATTCTTTTACACCTTTTGGTGTGTAAGAAAATGTGAACACTTCTGTTTT
>JAUWTO010000009.1 GCA_030614685.1 Candidatus Aminicenantota bacterium | reverse complement strand
GTGGGCCGACCAGTCGTGTCGACCTCTTTGGGTTCAGAGGGCATCCCGGCCGCCGACAGAAAGAATATCATCATCGCCGATGAGCCCGAGAGATTTGCCACGGGTATCTTTGACCTGCTGAATGATGAATCACTCTACCATGATATAAGCCGTAATGCGCGCAGGCTGGTCGAAGAAAAATACGCGTGGCAAAAAGGAGTGGAAGTCCTGGAACGTGTGCTTGAAACGATGATGAAGGAAGAGCCAAGGGTGCAAAACTAGGAGGAAGCACATGAAAGCAACAATGGTGATCCCCAGCTACTGGGGAAGAAAAACCAGCGACGGATGGAGAAAATCAGATGATGTCTATGACCATCCCACACCTTTGGACCAAGAAGGAACGCTGCTCAGGCTCCTGAAAAGTCTGGAATTACTCAAAAATATAGACTTCAATCTTGTCATTCTGGGAGTCGCTACTTCGGAGGATATCCGGGATGAGGTGGAGGGGAAATTAACCACGCTCATCAAACAAATATCCCCTGAGGTCGAGACTTTTCTCTTTTCTTATTCCGGTCTCTCAAAGATCTATGATTTCTTAAAACAAAACAATCGCGAAGAGTTTATCCCTTTGTTGAAGCTCGGCGGATATTCGAATGTCCGAAACCTCTGCACATTTCTCCCTCACTTGCTTGGCTCTGAGGCTGCTGTTCTTATCGATGACGACGAGGTATTCGAAGATGAGCTGTTCATGAACAAGGCCTTTGATTTCATCGGCCAGCATAGAGATAATGAAAAAATCCTCGCAGTGGCCGGATACTACATTAATCCTGACAATGATTTCCTCTTGAACCGACAAATCGACCCCTGGATGACCCACTGGAACAAGATCGATTGCATGAATCGGGCTTTCAACCAAATCATTTCGAAAGAGCCAAGGATTAAACCAACACCTTTTGCTTTTGGCGGCAATCTTGTGATTCACAGGGAATTATTCTTGAGAATTCCTTTTGATCCTTCTGTTACTAGGGGTGAAGACATCGATTTCCTAATCAATGCCAGGATGTTTGGATATCAGGTCTACTTGGATAATCAACTTTCCATCAAACATCTCGCTCCACCTAAATCCTCTCCCACCTGGGTAAGGGTCAGAGAGGATGTCGTTCGCTTCATTTTTGAGAAAAACAAACTAGATACCCAGGAAGATATCCCCTGTATGGAGAGAATTTCAGCTGAAGAGCTCGATCCTTATCCCGGGGAATTTTTGAAAACGGATTTGGAAGAACGCATATTCCGCTCCAATCAGATGCTTGCCATAGAATATCTCAGCCAGAATGATTACAAGAGCGCTTTGGAGTGCATGAATAATATATTTATTGCCAGAACCATGGCTGCTGCAAAAAAGAATTCATTTCAAGACCTTCGCATACTTCAGAAAAACTGGGAAAACCTGATGGATTATTTCTCTTCAGACAAAACCGCAAAGGCGGTCTGCGGCCTGCTCCAATTTCCCCGGGATTAGACGCTTTCTCCAGCCAAATTATAACTCAACTGCGGGATTGGCATGTGGGGGCAGGTCAGACAAATCGACTAAAAATGACTCAGTTTAACTAAATCCAACTAAAAATGCATCAGGAGTTAAGTGGTTAAAACTAGGGTCTTTAGCTGGCACGCCCGGAGGGATTCGAACCCCTAGGCACTCGGGCCGGACTCGAACCTGCAACCTAGTGTTGTACGATTATATTCGCTTATTTCGAATCAGCCACATTTCGAATGTCTCACTTTTGTAATTTGTCTTTTCATATTCCTTTCTTAGTTTGTCTAAAATATATTTTGGAAACCGTTCTTCTAACGGACGAACTTTTTTCGTTTTCCAGTTCTCAATCTTCATTATAGAATGCTAATGAGTATGTTAATAATTTCCCTATTCAGTTTGTATTACATTATCTCACAGAAATGCTAACCAAAGGGAAACTATTGAAAAATAAGGGATTGAGTGGCGCGCCTGGAGAGACTCGAACTCCCGACCCGCTGCTTAGAAGGCAGCTGCTCTGTCCTACTGAGCTACAGGCGCACCAAATTGAATCATTCGCAAAAGATTTCGATATTTATGACCTGTGAATATTTCAGTGAGGATCGACATCTTTCGTACATGACCCAATTTATATCTAGACCTATATTATACTGAATTATTCGTCACTTCGCTCGAAGAATTAATCGGGGAGGCCGGATTTGAACCGACGATCTCCTGCTCCCAAAGCAGGCGCGCTACCAGGCTGCGCTACTCCCCGATCTCGAGTGATTCCTCAGCAGCACAGGACTGCCAAGGCAGTCATAATGATACCCGATGTGCGGAAAAATGCAAACCTGGAGATTGCTTCGCGACCCTTGGACGTTCGCAATGACAGGGGGAGATTGCTTTGTCGATGTGCTTACCGCAATGACCACGACCACCCACCCTATGGGGACATCAGCCCCCCGGGAATGACAGGAGGGGTTATTTGCGGCGGAGGGCCTTTTCGATCTCGCTCCTGCGGAGACGCAGGGTGATGGGCCGGCCGTGGGGGCAGAGGGCTGTGTTGGAGGTCTTGAACAGTTCTTCCACCAAATACTCCATCTTCTCGAATGCCAGGGGTTCCCCGGCCTTGATCGCGGACTTGCAGGCCAGGGTTGCCAGCATCCGTTGGCGCTTTGACTCGACCTGCTCCTGCCCCACATCTTCCAGAAGGGCCAGGAAAACACCTACCGCCTCCTGCTCGTCAAAGATATCGGGAAACTCCTTAAGCGCAAAACTCCGCCCCCCCATTTCATCCACGCGGAAGCCGGAGTCCTCCAACAGCGCCCGGTTTTCCTCCAGGCTCAGGCCCTGCGCCGGAGAAAGCTCCACGATTTTCGGATGCAGGGTCATCTTTCGCGGCCATTCCTGCTTTTTAGCGATCTCCAGGTATCGATCGAAGAGCACGCGCTCGTGGGCATTGTGCTGGTCGATGATGAGAATGCCGTCCTCATCCTCGGCCACAATGTAGAAGTCCAGATACTGGCCCAGGACCCGGGGAACCGGGTTTTCTGCGGTCGCCTTATCCTGGAGAGCCTGGGAGGCGGAGGCAGCCGGCGGCAAAGGCTTCCGCTTCTTCCCCGGCCGGCCGATCAGATCCGCCTGGGACATCTCCTGCACATGGAACGCGGCCGGTCCCTCGCTCTTCTCCGGATAGACCTCCTTGATCCCCAGCTCCCGCAAAAGCGCCTGCTCCACACAGCGGTACACAAAGGAAAAGATCGAACGGGAGTCCTGGAAGCGCACTTCGGACTTGGCTGGATGGACATTGACATCCACCTCGGAGACGGGGATCTCCAGGACCACAACAGCTTCAGCGGACTGGCCCTTTTCCAGGAAGTTTTTGTAGGCCTGGTTCAGGGCCGCTTGGACTGTGGGATCCTTGACCAGGCGGCCGTTTATGAAGATGAACTGATGCTTCCGGTCCATGCGAGCCGAGGGAGGGCGGGAAGCGAATCCATGGAGACGACGCCCTCCCTCCGTGTAATCAAAGGAGAGCAGGCCCTCAATAAAGGCCTTGCCAAAGACTTGATATAGCCGTTCCTTCAGTCCGGTCACGGCCGGGTAGTCGAAGACCCTGCGCTCGCCGTGCTGGAGAGCAAAACGCACGGCGGGGTAGGCCAATGCAATATCCGTCAGGAGCCGGGTGATGCGGTTGAGCTCGGCCCGGTCCGAACGCAGGAACTTCTTCCGGGCCGGCAGGTTAAAAAACAGGTCCTTGACCTCGATGCTGGTTCCCCTGGGAAAGGCGATGTCTGCGGCTTCTCCCTGTTCCTTGCCTTCGATCAGGATCCGGGTCCCCTTCTCTTCTCGTCCATCCGACGTCATCAGAGTCACGCGGGCCACGGCCGCGATGCTGGAGAGCGCCTCGCCCCGGAACCCGAGTGTATTGATTCGCTCCAGGTCGTCTATTCCAGCGATCTTGCTGGTGGCGTGAGACTCGAAACACAGCAGGGCATCGTCGCGGGCCATGCCCTCCCCGTTGTCCGTGATCCGGATCAGTCCCTTGCCTCCGTCCAGAAGCTCCACCCGAATGTCGGTAGCTCCGGCGTCCAGGGAATTTTCCACCAGCTCCTTGATCACCGAGACCGGCCGCTCCACTATCTCTCCGGCCGCGATCTTCCGGGCCACTTCCTGGTCCAGTTTCTGAATGATCCCCATGGTCGGCTATTCCTCGGGCACGGATCCTTTTGGCCGCACCCTGCCCTGCGTTTTCCCTTCGGTCACGGACACGATTTCCACCGATGCCAGCTGCATCTCCGGAACTCGACAGTCCGCCAGGGAGATGTCGATGTAGTTATCGGAAAGGGCCCGGCCGGAACCGTCCGGTTGGAAGCGGGATATGACCACCGTCTCACACATCTGGCCGACAAAGCCTCTGCGAAAGACCAGATTCTTCTTTCGGGCCAGCGTCCGCAGTTGAGAGGCTCGTTCCTTTTTGGCTTCCGGGTGCACCTGCGTCCATGCGGCAGCGGGTGTGTTGGGACGCGGAGAGAACGAGAACACGTGGAAGTAAGTCAGTGGTGATTGCTCCAGGAAGGCGGTCATTGACGCGAAGTCCTCATCGGTCTCCCCGGGAAAACCGGCGATGATGTCGGTTCCCAGGGCCGCACGCGGCAGCCCCTGATGCAGGTGAGCCAGGATCCTCTCATAGTCCGCCACCTTTATCTTGCGTCCCATACGGGCGATGATCCGGTCCGCTCCATGCTGCAGGGAGACGTGGAAGTGCGGGCAGATCCTGGGGTCGGACACCAGGAGCTCGAGCAGCCCGTCGTCCAAAAAGCGCGGGTCCAGGGAACTGAGCCGCAGCCGGTGCAGGCCGTCGACGGCGCATATTTCCTCGATTAGCTCCCGAAACGAGAGCGGCGGGTCCAGGTCCCTACCGTAGAGTGTCAGATGAACCCCGGCCAGCACGACCTCCTTGAATCCCTGCTCGACCCTGGTGCGAACATCATTCAGAATCTTGTCCTTCGCACAGCTCATGCTCCTCCCCCGGACCGAGGGGACGATACAGAACGTGCAACCAAAATCGCATCCATCCTGGATCTTGACCAGGGCCCGCGAGCGGAATGGCCTGGATCGTGTTTTTTCATGCAGGAGGGGCTGCGGCAGGATGCGGTCCGGCAGCCCTTCCTTTTCCAGGTTGGAGACCACCTGCCAGACTCCGGGGAAGCGCCTCAGTTCCTCGGCGGCCCGCTCCGCAAAACATCCGGTGACCACCAGCCGGGCCTCGGGATTCTCCCGGTTCATCCTCCGGATAAAGTTGCGGACATCGCGGTCGGCACGCGCGGTGACGGTGCAGGTGTTGACGAGGATCAGATCGCTCCGGCTGTGCTCTTCCTCAAAACGCAGCCCGCGTTTCTGGAACTCGTCCGCCCAGGAAAAGGCCTCGGCCTGATTGACGCGGCAGCCGAAACTCTGGATGGAGAACGAGTTCATATCCGGCTTTTGATGTTCTCCGAGCTTTGTTCGACCTTGGCGCCCTGGGCCTGGCGATAGGCCTTGAGCCGGGCTTTCAAGGCCTCGTCCTGGAGGCTCAGGATCTGCACGGCCAGCAACGCAGCGTTTATGGCGCCGTGTTTGCCGATCCCCATGCACGCCACTGGGATCCCCTTGGGCATCTGCACGGTCGCCAGGAGTGCGTCCAGGCCGTTGACCGCCGACCCGCCCACCGGGACCCCGATCACGGGCAGAATGGTGTGGGAGGCCACGACCCCCGCCAGATGAGCCGCCATGCCGGCTGCGGCGATAAACACCTCGCCTCCCCCCGCCTCGAATTCCGCCACGAGCTTCTGAGTCCGCTCCGGGGTGCGGTGGGCGGAGGTCACCTCCAGTAGAAAGGGCACCTCGAATTCCTTGAGGACCTTGACCGCACCCTCGATCACATCAAAATCCGACTCACTTCCAATAAATATGGCAACTTTACTCATGATTAAACCTTTCTCGCTATACCGATGTCTTTTCGATAGTGCATGGCTTCGAACTTCAGCTCGTCCACTGCATCATAGATGATCTTCATGGTGTCCTCAAGGGTATCCAGGGAGGCGCACACATTCAGCACCCGACCTCCCGCGGTCAGGATCTTGCCCTTCTCTTCCCTGGTCCCGGCATGGAAGACGACCACATCCTTCATCTTCGCCACTCGATCCAATCCCTCGATCATCTTGCCCTTTTCATATTTGGTGGGATAGCCGCCTGAGGCCAGCACGACACAGCCGGAGGCCTTACGGTTCCATTTGGGCTTGACACTGAGCACATTCCCCTCCATGGCCGCCTCGAGGATGTCCATGAGATCGGACTCCAGGCGGAGCATCTGGGGCTGTGTTTCCGGGTCTCCGAACCGGCAATTATACTCCAGGACCTTGGGGCCCTGCTCCGTCAACATGATGCCCACGTAGAGGACTCCCTTGTATTTTTTCTCCTCCTCCAGCATACGGGTGACGGTGGGGAGCACGATGGTCTTCATGATATGATTGAACAGGTCCTGTTTGACAAAGGGGTTGGGGGAGATGGCCCCCATGCCACCGGTATTGGGGCCCTTGTCCCCGTCGAAGACCGCCTTGTGATCCATGTTGGTCACGAGGGGCATGACCTTCACGCCGTCCGAGACGACGATGAACGAGGCCTCATCCCCCCTCAAGAACTCCTCGATCACGACGACCTTGCCGGCATCACCAAATTTTTTCTCCACGATCATGGAGTCCACTGCTTCCTCTGCCGCGCGCAGGCTGCGGCAGATGATGACGCCCTTTCCGGCGGCCAGCCCGTCAGCCTTGACCACCACGGGGAAGGAGAAAACCCCGGACTGCAGGATCTGCTGGGCCGCCTTGGGGGTGTCCACGATGCGGTACTGCCCCGTGGGGATCTTGTGCCGGTCCATAAACTGTTTGGCGAAGACCTTGCTCCCCTCCAGCTCAGCCGCGATCTTGTAGGGACCAAAGCACTTGAGGCCGACCTGTTCAAACTCGTCCACGATGCCCTCGGTCAAAGGGGCTTCCGGCCCGACCACAGTGAAGTCGATCTTTTCTTGGGTGGCGAATTTTTTCAAGGCCTGGATGTCATCCGCCCTTATGTCCACATTCTCGGCAAGGGACTGCGTGCCGGCATTGCCCGGAGCACAGTACACCTTCTTGACCTTAGGGCTTTGGGATATCTTCCATACCAGCGCATGTTCGCGTCCTCCGCCTCCGACTACCAAGACTTTCATGGCAAACTCCCTTCTCGTTGACTGAGTGCTCCCCGGCTATCCCGAGAGTTTCTGCAGATTCTCGGCAAAGGTATCGGCAAACCCCGGATAGGGGAAAATGCTCTTCATGACCTTGGCTGCCAGCGGCACGGCCCGGTCGAACGGCAAACAGTATTTCATCTCCTTGAAATTCTGTCTATATTCCTTGACCTCCGCCTTGACATCCCGGCCGTTGATGATCAGATCGGAGATAAATCCGGCCAGGGCGTCAAAATCACCCTCGGTCATCCCGAAGCGCGTCATCTCCTGCACACCCATCCGGATGCCGCTGGGTTCCAGGAAGGTCGCGTCATCGGGCAGGGCCTGATAATTGGTCACGATGTTGTTGTCTTCCAGCTTGCGGGCGATGTCCATTCCGTTGCCGTAGCGGTCGATACGGATCAGGACCTGATGGGTCTCGGTGAAGCCATCGGACTCGTCTCCTTCAACCTGGATGCCCTTATCCTTCAGGACCCGGGCAAAGGCCTTGGCATTGACGCGGACCTGCCGCTGATACGCGTCCTTGAACTCGTTCATCTCGTAGGCCGACATCAACAGCCCCACCAGGGTCCCCAGGTGGTGGTTGCTGGTGGATCCGGGGAATGCGCGCCCCTTGATGTCGAGCCAGAGCTTGCGCAGAGGGTGGCCCTTGGGAAAGTTCCCGACGATCAGGCCCCTCTGGGGTCCAAAGAAGGTCTTGTGCGTGCTCCCCGTGACAACGTTGGCCCCATCCGCCAGAGGCGTCTGGAAGGCCCCGTACAGTCCCAGCACATGCGCCATGTCGAACATGATGACGGGCGGCCGCTCCCAATCCTTGACCAGGTCGGCCACCAAGGCGACGGGTTCGGGATACAGGAACATGCTCTTACCGAACACCATGAGATCAGGACGGTGAGCCTCCAGCAGCTCGGCCAGTTTTTCCGGATCAGGCCTGTAAGGATTTCCTTCCAGGACCGGGAAGTTTACCACCCGTTCCTTGCCTGTTTCCGGATCCTCTTGCACATAGTTGAACAGCGAACCCATGGGCTGTGAGCTGAGATGCCCGCCCTTGTTCAGGTCGTTGTTCATGACCAGCCGCATCTTGCGCATGGGCTGGCCCTCGGGGCGACCGCGGTTCAGGAAGCGGACCATGCCCTTGAAGATCACCTCATTGGCCATCTGGCCTGAGACCGGGCGAAGCTCCACTTCGCTGCAGCCGAAGAAATCGGCCAGCTCGGCCTGGGCTTCTTCCTCGACGTCCTTGATGAAATCAATGCCCTGGTAAAAATACACCTCCTGACCCTTCATGGTCTTGTGTTCGGCATAACGGCCTGCCGGGTCTGAGATCTCACACATCTTGACCAGGAGAGACGGTGTCGATTCCGAAGGGATCAGGTTGAACGACTCGTGCTGTCTCCAGATATTGTTCGCAGCCAGGCGTTCGGATAATGATTCGACTTTGTCATAGAATGAAGGCATTGATTAACTCTCCTGTAAAGATTTGAAGTTTTTTTCCTCGATCCTGGCGATCTTGTCCAGGCGTTCCTGATGGCGCCCCCCTTCATACTCGGTGTTGAGCCAGATCTTGACAATGTTCAGCGCCTCGTCCAAAGGAAGGATCCGCCCGCCCAGGGCCAGGCAGTTGGAATTATTGTGGGCGCGGCTCATCTCCGCCATGTAATCGTCCACACACAGGGCCGCCCGGATCCCTCGGTGTTTATTGCCGACCATGGACATGCCGATGCCGGTGCCGCAGATCAAGAGCAGCCTGTCGCACTCACCGGCCGCATGGCCCGCCAGGGCCTTGAGCGCATAGTCCACATAATCCACCCGCTCTCCCTCGCCGCAGCCATAATCAACCGCCTCCACACCCTGCTCTTCCAGGAAAGCCAGAATGCCCGGCTTGAGATTATATCCGGCATGATCAGATGCCACTCCGATTCTCATGCTCCCTCCAGGCTTGAGGTTTCCGATGAAGACCGGGGACCGGTCTATCGGTTGAATTATTATATCACGACCAGAGCGGCTTTCCCAGGAAACCGAGACTCCAAAGGTCAAATCAGGGAGTTTTGGGGATCAGTTGCGGCGGATGAGTTTCTCGGCCTCGGGAAGGACTTCGAGGGCCTTCCGCACCAGTGGATCGCTCAATCTGTACATCCGCTCCCCCTCCTGGAGTCCGTAGAAGGAGGCATGGAGCTCTTTCTCCAGTTCCCGCTTTATCCCTGACAGGGATTCTTCGAACTCCTCGGAGGTGAACTCGTATTTGAGGTTCAGGCCCTCCACAAATTCGCGAAAATCCTGTACGACCGCATCATCGATCTCAAAGCCGGCAGGGAGCGAATCGCCTTGGACCACCCGCTTCGACAGCGGCGTGTCCTTTTCATAAAAATGCCGAGCATAGTTGAAAAAAGAACCCTGGGTCAGCAGATAAAATGTCAAGGGCTTGAACGCGAAATCGACCTCGTAATCAGGGGAAATGCCTCCCTGCCCCAGGACCTTGCGGCCGCCGGAGGTATATGCCACATCCCGCGACTCTTCGGGAACCTCCTGGTTGCTCACATAGTCCTCGATATGGGAGTAATCCCGCTGTATGGAGCGTCCACTGGGTGTGTAGTATCTCGCCGTGGTCAGGGCCAGGGCCGCGTCCCGGCCGACACGGAACACGGTCTGGACCAGCCCTTTCCCCCATGAATCCTTCCCCACGAGCAAGCCCCGGTCATTATCTTTGACCGCCCCGCTCACGATTTCGGGAGCGCTGGCCGTGCCTTCATGGATGATGATGACCAGGGGGATGTCGCTGTAGCGGCCGTCATTATCAGTCTCAAAGACTCGGTTGTAGTACTGGTTCCTCCCCCTGATGGACACGATCCCGGCCCCCTTGGGGAGCAGGTCTTCACTCATCTCCAGGGACTGCAGGAAGGTGCCGCCGCCATTGTAACGAAAATCCAGGATGAGCTTTTTCATGCCCTGGCTCTTCAGGAGCGCCATCTTATCCCGAAACTCACGGCCCGTGGTCTCGGCGAAGTTCCGGATGTAAATGTAGCCGATGTCGTCCTTCAGGATAAAGGCATAGCGGATGCTCTCCAGGGGGATCTCCGCCCTTACAATGACGAATTCCATGGGCTCGTCGACGCCCTCACGCAGTATGGTGACGGTGACCTCAGTGCCTTTCTCCCCCCGCAGCTTCTGCATGGCCTGGTAGCTGGTGATGGGCTGGGTGCTTTCTCCATCGATGTGGGAGATGACATCGTTGGGCAGGATACCCAGCCTGTAAGAGGGGCCGCCTTCGATCGGGGAGATGACCTTGATAAAGTCGCCGTGTTTCTGGATCAAGCAGCCGATCCCGAAATACTTCCCCCTGTAATCCTCTGTCATGGTGGCCAGGTTGGTGGGGTCCAGAAAATAGGAGTGGGGATCGAGGGTAGGCAGCATGCCTTTGATGGAGGCATAGGCCAGCTCCCTGTGATCCACTTCCGTGTAGTAGTTCTCGCCGATGAGCGCGAACATGGTGGAGAGCTTGTCCAGGGACCGCTTCCACATGTCCTCTTCCCACAGGGGCTGCAGGAGGATCACACCGATGAAAAGAACCAGGAATATCCACTTTTTTGCCATGGTAACTCCGTGTTCTTTTATACTAACAGAGCACCGGATTATTGTAAAGATGACGGGGAAGGGAGCCAAGGACCGACGGCGGGTTTCGTAAGGAACAATCCCCATGCTGACGTATGAGTTTGGCAGTCCTCAGCTTGACTTATCCTTGACCAAAAGTTATAGTTTCCTAGCTTGCCGTTCGCGGCGCTCGAGGCAAATAACATGTTTGGAAGCATCGGATTTCAGGAAATCATCATCATCCTGAGCATTGCTTTGCTCATTTTCGGCCCCAAGAAGCTGCCCGAAGTGGGGAGGTCGATCGGAAAAGCTCTGAGGGAATTCCGCAGGACCTCAGACGAGATCAAGGAAAAGATCGAGGAAGAGATCCAGGCGGATGAGTTCCGGGAGATCAAGAAAGACATCGAACAGACGGTGGACATAACCGGAAGCATCACCACCGAGAACGATAATCCCTACGACCTCCCGAACGAAACCCGAGACGAAGCCCCCCCCAAGGAAGTAGAGACCCCCAAGGAAGCAGAAACCCCAAAGGAAGTAGAGACCCCCAAGGACACGGAACCGCATGAGCAAGGAAAAAAAGACTCCTGACAACATGACCTTCCTCGAGCATCTCGAGGACTTGCGCAAGCGGATCTTTTACTCCTTTGTCGCTGTGATCGTGGCCGTCATCCCCGCCTGGTTCTTCAGCAAAGACATCTTCAACCTCCTGGCCAAGCCCATCACGCGGTTCCTTCCCGAGGGGGAGCAGCTCGTGTTCACATCTCTCCCCGCTCCCTTCTTCCTCTACATGAAGGTGGCCTTCCTGACCGCCATCTTCGCCGTGGCGCCCTACCTGTTCCTCCAGGTCTGGTATTTTGTGGCGCCCGGTCTCTTCCGGAACGAAAAGAAGCACGTCGTCCCCTTTGTCGTGTTCACCACGGTCTTTTTCACCGGGGGAGCCGCATTTGCCTTCCTGGTGGTCTTCCCCTTTGCCTGCAATTTTTTCCTGAACATGGGTGCGGAGTTTCAGGCCCTCATCACCATCGACCAGTACTTCAGCCTGGCCATGCGGATCATCCTGGGGATCGCCCTGGTCTTCGAAATGCCCACCCTGGTGTTCTTCCTGGCCCGCATGGGACTCATTTCCGCACGTGTGATGGTCAAGCACTTCAAGTATGCCGTGCTGTTGGTATTTGTCGTCGCGGCGGTCATAACCCCCACCCCTGACATGTTCACCCAGAGCATCATCGCCGTTCCCATGCTGATACTCTACGGCCTGAGCATCCTCATCGCCCTGGTGGTCGGGAAGCAGAAGCAGCGCGCCAGAGACAAGGATGCGAAGGAGGACCTTTCCGGGTAGAGTCCCGGCGGGCGGAGGACGTATGGACGGGCGCCTGATCATAGCCGGCCGCCGCGTAGAGACCGCCGATCTCCAGGACTCCCTGAATCCCGCGTCCCTGGAATCTCTGGGCCGATTCTGCCTGGCCTCCCCTCGGGAGTGTGATCAGGCCGTGCAGGCAGCCAAGTCGGCCTTCCCCGCCTGGCGGGGCATGCCGCCCAGAGAGAAAAAACAGATTTTCCAGCGCGCCAAAAAGATCCTGCTCGAGCGGGGGGCGGAGGTGGCGGAGACCATCGCGCGGGAAAAAGGCGGTCCCCTGACCGAAAACTGGGCCATGGAGGTCTTCCCGGTTCTCGAAGCCCTGGACTATTACGCCCGGGCCGCCGTCAAAAACTCCCGGCCTCTAAGATCCCGCCCGCACATTTTTCTCTTCTATCACAAAACTTCGGAATTCCGCTTCCAAGCCCTGGGCCCGACCCTCGTCATCGCACCGTGGAACTTCCCCTTTCTCATCCCGGCGTTCGACTGCTTGAGCGCCCTGACAACCGCGAACACCGTGATCCTGCGCCCGTCCAGCAGCACGGCCTTTACCGGCCTGCTGCTGGGTGAAATATTTATGGAGGCCGGGCTTCCGCCAGGCGTCCTGAACGTCATCCCCTGCAAGACCCAGCACGCCGAGGGACTGATCACATCACCCGACGTGCAGACGGTCATGTTCACCGGAAGCACCGGGGTCGGGAAAAAAATCATGGCTCTGGCCAGCCGCAACCTCACCAACCTCACTCTGGAGCTGGGAGGGAAAGATCCCATGATCGTGTGCCGCGACGCGGATGTGGAGCGGGCGGCCCGCGGGGCTGTGTGGGGCGCGCTCTGCAACTGCGGCCAAAGCTGTGGCTCCATCGAACGGGCCTATGTCCACAAGGAGATCGTTGGGGAATTCATGGAGCGGGTCACAGCCCTGACCCGGGAGATCAGGGTGGGGGATCCTCTGGCAGAGGATACGGACCTGGGCCCCATGACCACGCTCCCACAACTGCGCCTGGTCGAGGAGCATATCCGGGATGCGCTGAAAAAGGGTGCGGAGCTCATCTGCGGGGGCGACCGGGTGCAGGAGCTCAAGGGATATTTCCTGAACCCTGCCGTCCTGTCGAAAGTTAACCATTCCATGCTCATCATGCAGGAGGAGACCTTCGGCCCCACGCTTCCCATCATGCCTTTCGAGCAGATCGAGGAGGCGCTGGAGCTGGCCAACGATTCGATGTACGGGCTCACGGCGTCTGTCTGGACCCGCAGCCGATCAATGGCAGACCGGCTGACGGATGCCCTCGAAGCCGGAACGGTCTCGGTCAACGACCACATGACCACCTTCCCCGAGCCGAACGCCATATGGGGGGGTATCAAACAGACGGGCCTCGGCCGCTCTCACGGCCCCTACGGCATGCTGGAGCTGATGAACATCAAATATGCCAGTTTCGATTTCACGCGAAAAAAGGACCTGCTCTGGTGGTTCCCGTACACACGGCGCACACACGGTCTGTTCGAGAACACCGCAACCCTGTATCACCACCCCGGCCTGGGCCGGAAAGCCAGAGCCCTGGGAGCCATCGCGCCCATGCTGGGGGACATCCGGCGCAAAGTCCCCCTGCGCAATTTTATCAAGAGTATCCCCAACGTGTTCTCCAAATGAAGACCGGAAGAAGGCTCATCGGGCTGACAGGTACCAACGCCTCGGGCAAGGGAGAGGCAGCGGCCTTTTTTATGGGCCATGGCTTCACCTATTTTTCTCAGTCCGATGTCATCCGGGACGAGCTGCGGCAGAAAAACCTGGAGCCGACCCGGGACCATTTGATCAGGGAAGGGAACGAGCTGAGGCAGCGGTTCGGCCCGGACATCCTGGCCCGCCGGGTCATGGACAAGGTCACGGGCGACAGCATTATCGACAGCATCCGGAACCCGAGCGAAATCGAATACTGGCGCAGCCAGGGGAATTTCATCCTGCTGGCCATCGATGCACCGGAGGAGGTCCGCTTTCAACGGGCCGCGTCTCGGGGACGCGATGAATCGGCGACCTCCCTCAAAGACTTCAAGGCCAAGGAGGACCAGGAAAAAACCCGGGACCCCATGGCCCAGCAACTGGAGACCTGCATGCAGATGGCGGATTATTCAATACATAACAACGGGACCCTAGAGGAATATCACAAAAAACTGGAGGCTTTTCTATGACCCCGAAGCGCGTCACCAAACATGAGTATTATCTGGGCATCGCCAAGGAGGTGGCCCGCCGCAGCACCTGTTTCCGGCGTTCCATCGGAGCCATCATCATCCGAGACGACCAGATCATCTCCACCGGCTATGTGGGAGCTCCGCGCAAGACCAAGGACAGCTTCGAACATGGAGAATGCCTCCGGGACAAGCTGAAGATCCCGCACGGCCAGCGCTACGAGCTGTGCCGGAGCGTCCACGCCGAGCAGAACGCCATCATCAACGCCGCCAGGGCCGGGGTCAGCCTGCTGGGCGGGGACATGTACATCTACGGCAGCATCTACGGTGAGGACAACCCCATCAACGCCTTCCCCTGTTTTATCTGCAAGAAGATGATCGTCAACTGCGGGCTGAACCATGTGATAAGCTCCACGGCCGACGGCAAGATGAAGATATTCCGGATCAGCCAATGGGCCAAAGACTGGAAAGAGAACGACATCATCGACGACACGCATCAGTACGGATGAGAGGAAGAGGGTCGTTCAGTTCCAGGATCAGGCCGGCGGTTTTTTGTCTCGCTCCACTCCTGTTTTCCTTCGCCGCCATAACCAACACGCCCCGCTCCCATCAGGCCTCTCCCGGGGCCAGGGTCAAGCTGGGGAACGAGTCCTTCGTTGCACAGTTCCCCAGAGAACTCCAGGACAAAAGGCTGGGACTGGTCATCAACCACACGGCCGTGCTCCCGGGCGGGACCCCCTTATACCGAGCCCTCATGGACAAAGGTGTCGACGTCCGGGCCATATTCTCTCCGGAACACGGATTCACGGGCCGGATCGAGGGAGGAGAGGATGTCGGTGACACCGGGCTGGAGGGAATCAAGATATTCAGCCTGTATGGGAAGACCCGACGCCCTACGCCGGAACAGATGGCACACATCGATGCCTTCGTATATGACATCCAGGACGTGGGAACGCGGTTTTACACCTACATCACAACCCTCAAGTACGTGATGGAGGCTGCGGCCCGGGCCGGGCTTCCCGTCTACGTGCTCGACCGCCCCAATCCCACGGGCGGGACCTTGGTGGAAGGTCCGCTTCTCGAACCGAGATATGAATCTTTCATCGGGGCCCTTCCCATCCCCATACGCTATGGCCTGACCTGTGGAGAACTGGCGGCCATGATGAAGGGCCAGGGGTGGGTTCCCGGAAATATCGACCTGAACCTCATTCTCATGGAGGGCTGGCAGAGGCACTTCAGCTGGCAGGACACCGGGCTCCCATGGATCGCCACCTCCCCCAACATCCCCACCTCCGATGCGGCCGTGGCCTATCCGGGCACCGGGCTGCTGGGGGGCATCATCCTGAACCAGGGCCTGGGCACAGAGGAGCCCTTCCTTCTCTGGGGAGCCCCCTGGCTGGATCCGGAAGATGTTGCCGGCCGGCTGCCCCCGGCGGTCCTCGAGGAGGTGGAGCTGGAAAGCCTGGTGTATACGCCCCGCTCGATTCCCGGGAAGAGCGCGGACCCGCCCTACAAGGACCGGGTCTGCCACGGGATGCGGATCCACCTCCAAGAAAGGAGCCGCTTCCCCTCGGTTCGGTTTTCCCTGGAACTTATTCGCGTACTCAAGGAGCAGTATCCCGAAAAGATCTACCAGGAGTCGAACAGCCTGACACTGATGTTCGGGACGGAAGACCTGGCCCGCTTCCTGCGGGGCGAACTGGCCTTCTCGGCCCTGATGGAGGGAGTAAACCGGGACGAAGAGCTCTTTCTCCGAAAGCGGAGGCCGTACCTCCTCTATAAATAAGTGCCGCTCAGTTTCCTGAAAGGATCCTCACGACCAGTGTGTGTCCGTTTTTCCGGGCAAAATCCAGGGCCGTATCCCCATCCACGTCTTTGAGTGTCCTGTCCGCCCGGTGTTCCAGGAGGATATGAACCACCTCGGCCAGTCCCTCTCCGGCCGCGAACATGAGGGCCGTCCAGCCCTCCCCCGTGTCCTGGACATTGGGGTCCACCTTGTTTTCCAGGAGCAGCCGGACCGTGTCCGGACTGGGACCGCTGGACGCATACATCAGGGCGTTCCGCCCCATGTTGTCCGTGGTGTGGACGTTTGCACCCTTCTCGATCAGGGCACGCACGACCTCCGTGTGGCCGTTAAAGGCGGCCAGCATCAGTGCCGATCGCTTTTCCTGATCCAGGGCGTTTACGTTCGCTCCATTCCTGAGCGCGGTGAGCACGGCCTGCAGTCTCCCATCGAGCGCCGCATTGCTCAGCACGTCTTCGTCTGCGGCAGCCGCCGAATCGGTCCGCTGAACCGGGGGGTCCTCCTTCTGGGTGCGAGCTTCCTGTGCCACTCCCTCCGATCTGCAGCCGATGTTCGGCAGTACACACAGGAAGAGGACCAGCCATATGACGGCAGACAGACGCTGGAAACGGTGTGTACGCATGTGTTCTCCTAGTGTTCCCCAATGATTTCTTTGACCCGCATGAGCTGGACCTGGAACGACCGCTCCATCTCCTCCAGCCGGTTCGAAATGTACCTGATGGTTTCCTTGATGTTGGGGAGGAGGATATGCTCCAGGGCATTGACCCGGCGCCGTGTGACCTCTATCTCCCGGGCCAGGAGTTCCACTGCCTTCCAGAGCCGCGCTATCTCCATGAGATCCGGCAGCAGTTCCCGCATGGTCTTCAATCCCACGTCGATCTCGCTCTCGGTATTGATCAGGTCATAGTCCGACAGCTCCAGGCTCCTGACATCGAATTTGGGAATGGAGAGGTTGAAGACCTTCTGGGGCGTGACATCCAGCAGCAGTTCTCCCTCGGGGATAAGCTCTTCCAGGTCTTCCTGGGAATGCCGGCAGCGCGCCAGGGCAAACGAGAGAAACACCTTGTCGAGTTTCTCGCCAACTCCCTTTTGACGCTGGGAGAGCTCGCGCATGAGCTCCAGGAAGCGGCGCATGATCTCCTCCAGCTTGTCCTTGAGCAGCTTGTGTCCCCGTTCCGCCAGGACAAGGCGCTTGCGCAGGCGCAGCAGCTCCATGCGGTTGGGATTGACGTTAAGTCTCATTGGCTTTCAGGATAATATTTGTCCATGAACTCCGGTCGGATGCGCTTCAGTTCGGCTCGAGGAATGGTGCGGAGGAGATCCCAGCCCATATCGAGGGTGTCGATGATGGAGCGGGCCTCGAACTCGCCCTGCCGGACAAACTCGTTCTCGTAGCGGTCTGCGAACGTCAGAAACAGCTTGTCCACTTCCGAAAGGGCGGCCTCTCCCAGGATCAGGGCCAGTTCCCGGGCCTCCTTCCCGCGCGCATAACACGCGAACAGCTGGTTGAGAACATCGGCATGATCCTCCCGGGTCTTACCCTCTCCGATCCCTTTGTCCTTGAGGCGGGACAGCGACGGCAGCACGTCGATGGGCGGGTAGATGCCCTTACGGTGCAGCTCCCGGCTGAGCATGATCTGGCCCTCGGTGATGTAGCCGGTGAGGTCCGCGATAGGGTGGGTCTTGTCGTCCTCGGGCATGGTCAGGATGGGGATGGAGGTGATGGAGCCTGCTTTGTTCTTGATGCGGCCGGCCCGCTCGTACATGGAGGCCAGGTCCGTGTACAGGTAACCGGGGTAACCGCGCCGTCCGGGCACTTCCTTGCGGGCGGCGGAGATCTCACGCAGGGCCTCGGCATAGAACGTGTAGTCCACCAGGATGACGAGCACATGCATGTCCAATTCAAAAGCCAGGTATTCGGCACAGGTCAGCGCCAGCCTCGGTGTGGCGATCCGCTCGATGGGCGGCTCATTGGCTAAGTTGAGGAAGAGCACCGCCCGCTCCAGGGCTCCGGTATTGCGGAAATCCTCGATGAAAAAGTTGGCTTCCTCGAAGGTGATCCCCATGGCTCCGAACACCACGGCGAACTTTTCCTCCTTACCCAGGACCGCCGCCTGCCGGGCTATCTGGGCCGCGATGCGGGAATGGGGCAGGCCGCTCCCGGAAAAGAGGGGCAGCTTCTGCCCCCGGACCAGAGGATTCATGCCGTCGATGGAAGAGATCCCTGTCTGGATAAACTCGGAGGGATAGTCCCGGGCCTGAGGATTTATTGGGCTGCCGTTGATATCGAGCATCTTATCGGGAATGATCTGGGGGCCCTTGTCCTTGGGATTTCCAGATCCGTCAAAGATCCGGCCCATGATCTCTTCCGATACGCCCAGTTTCTGGGATCTTCCCAGGAACCGAACCCGAGACTTGTCCACATCCAGGCCGGACGTGCCCTCGAAGACCTGGACCACGGCCCGCTCGGTAGAGATGTCGAGCACCGAACCCCGGCGCAGCTGCCCATCGGCAGTCTCGATCTCCACCAGCTCTCCGTATTTTACCTCGGTGATCTTTTCGACGATGACCAAAGGCCCTGTGATATTCGATACGGTCAAATATTCTTTGTACATGGTACTCCGTCCCTCACTGTTCACTCTTGAGCAGTTCCCTGAACGCGCCGTCGATCTCGATGTACACATCCAGGGCCGCGGTGTCCTCTTCGCTCAGGAACTTGATCTTGGACATTTTTTCGCGCACCTCCAGGCCCAGGATGCTCTCCATCTCCACACCCTGCTCCAGCGCCTTGAGGGCCGCTCCGTGGAAATGGATGATGGCCCGCAGCATGAGGTACTGTTTTCGCAGCGAGGTGTAGGTGTCCTGAGGGTGGAACGCATTCTGGTGCAGGAAATCCTCCCGGATAGAGCGGGCCGATTCCAAAATCAGGCGGTCTTTCAGGGAAAGGGACTCCACGCCCACCAGGCGGGCGATCTCCTGCAGTTCCGCCTCCTCCTCCAGCAGGCGCATGGCCTCTTGGCGGAGAGCAACGAAGTCCTCGGCCACCTCGGTCTTCCAGAAATCCTTGATGTTTTCTACGTAGAGAGAATAGCTGTTCAGCCAGTTGATGGCAGGGAAGTGGCGGGCATTGGCCAGCCTGTCATCCAGGGCCCAGAAGACCTTTACCACCTTGAGCGTGGACTGGACCACGGGATCGGACAGGTCACCTCCGGGAGGTGAGACAGCGCCGATCACGCTCAAGGCACCGATGCGCTCATCCGAACCCAGGCACTTCACCTTGCCGGCGCGTTCGTAAAACGCCGCGATCCGGCTCGCCAGGTAGGCGGGGTAGCCTTCCTCGCCGGGCATCTCTTCCATCCGGCCCGAGATCTCGCGCAGGGCCTCGGCCCAGCGGCTGGAGGAATCGGCCATCAGGGCCACGGAGTAGCCCATGTCCCTGAAGTATTCGGCAATGGTCATCCCGGTGTAGATGGAGGCTTCACGGGCCGCCACCGGCATGTTGGAGGTGTTGGCGATGATGATGGTCCGCTCCATGAGGGGGCGCCCCGTGTTGGGGTCTTCGAGCTCCGGAAAGCTGAGCAGCAGGTCCGCCACCTCATTGCCGCGCTCTCCGCAGGCCACGAAAACGATGATCTGGGCGTCCGACCAGCGGGCAAGCTGGTGCTGAACCACGGTCTTCCCGCTCCCGAAAGGCCCCGGAACACAGGCTGTGCCACCCTTGGCCAGGGGAAACAGGGTATCCAGAACCCGCTGGCCTGTGACCAGCGGCTCGTTGGGCATGAGCCGCTCCGACACCCGACGGTTCCTGCGGATGGGCCAGGTCTGGAACATCGGGATCTCGACGGTCTCTTTTTCGGTTTCCACACGGGCGACGACATGCTCCACAGGGAACTCGCCCTGCTTGATCCCCTTGACCTTCCCGTAGATGCCGGAAGGGACCATGATCCGGTGTTTGATCAGCGGGGTTTCCTCCACTTCGCCCAGGAAATCCCCTTCCATGACCTCCTGCCCCTCGCTGACCAGGGGAGTGAATGCCCAGGCCTTCTGCCTGTCGAGGGAGGGGAGGTCGACACCGCGGGTGACAAAATCGCCTTGCTGCTCCCGGATCACGTCCAGAGGACGCTGGATCCCGTCGAAGATGGCACTGATCAACCCGGGTCCCAGTTCCACACTCAGGGGCTCGCCCGTGAGATAGACCGGCTCACCCGGGCCAATACCGGTCGTGTCCTCATAGACCTGGATGAACGCATCTTCCCCCCGCAGCTCGATGATCTCGCCGATCAAGCCCATAGCACCGATCTGGACCATATCATACATCTTGGCCCCGAGGCATCCCGATGCCACCACCAGAGGGCCTGCCACACGAATGATCTCACCTTGTTTCATCGTCAATCCCTTCCTTTGACCAAAGCATCGGATCCCGTCGCTTTAACAGCCATCTCGCTGATCATCTTTTCCAGGTAATCCGTCACCATCCGGTAGTCAGAAAAACCGGCAACCACCGGACAGAATTTTTTCTCCAGCCGCGCCCGCTCCTTGGCCAGGGGTTCAAAATATCGCTCATGCAGGAAACACAGGGCGATCTCCTGGTCCTCCAGGCTCAGCAGCGCCTGCCTGGCCTCTTCGACATCCGCCGGGCTGAACACGCGTATGCCCAGGGCCCGGAGGGGAAATATCAGCTCCGCATCCCCGATCACAGCGACTTTATCATACATAGGTCTCACTTATCCGGCTGCGCAGCACCGCAGTCGGGATCTGCATAAGCTTCCCGACTCCGATGAGGCGAACAAGTTCCAACTCCTTGAGCCTCGCCAGGGCAAAGGCGAAAACCGGTTCCGGACCGAACACGATCTGCCTGGCTCGGCGTAGAAAAATCATCATAAAATCTTCGATCCCGCGCTCCAGGTCTGAAAAGGAGTCCCGTTCCAGCAGCGTGTGGACGGCCCGGTCCCACACGTCCTGGTAGGGAGTCGCATGCAGCAGCTCGCTCATGTCTGAGAACGACAGGTCGAAATTCTGCGTGAACCTCTCGCCCTCGATAAATCCCCCATGCAGGAGAATCGGCTCCACCTTATCCACGGAGCGTTCCAGATACCTAGCACGCAGATACAGTTTGAGGTTGTTCAGGTCCAGCAGATGACGCACGTAATCCCGCACGAACGGGTAGGACAGGGGCTCGACCAGAGCCCACAGACCCCGGGGGCGCTGCCGCTCCTGGATGATCCGCAGGAAGACGTCCTCCCGGAACAGGGCTGCCACATCCGTAAGCAGCACGGCCCGCTCCGAATCCAGATAGCCGTCCAGGTCACGTGAATCCTGAAATTCCACCCGGTCTTCCAGAAAGCGGCCGGCATCTACCAGCACCTTCATGGCGCCCGTCAGATCCTTTGCCTCGGCAGCCTCTTCAAACACAGCCCGGGCGATCAAGTGGATCTCCAGGGCATGCACGCGTCCCACAGCATAGGCGTAATCCAGGCGCTTCTGTGTGCTCATTTCTTCAACAATTCGGCGATATAACCTTCCAGCTGGGGCCGAAGCTCCTGTTTGAGGGTTTCCCGGTCCAGGGTTTCCTCCCGAATGCCCTCCTTGAGCACGACCTTTCTCTTGAGCGAGACCGCGCTTTCTGTCTGGCGATCAAAGGCCTGGTCCAGAACCTCATCCACCAGCTTCTTTTTCAAGGAGAGGAGCCGCAGCCTCTTCTGGAGCCGGGCCTGAGTAACGAGGCGGTGGGCCTCCAGCTCGGCTTCACGGGCAGATTCCTTGAGCAGCTGTGCGGACTGCTTCTGGGCCTCTAGTTCAGCCTCTGATCTGAGCTTTTCAGCCTTCTCCCGGCTCTCGCGGATGATCCTCTCGCGCTCGGCTTGGGCTTCCCGCCCGATTTTTTCCAGAATGCTTTCTAGGCTCATGACCGAAATCCTACCTCCCGCATCCCTACAGCTGGATGCCGTTCTGCAGGAGGATGGTGATCAGCAGCCCCAGCACGGCATAGGTCTCCACCAGGGCGGCCATGATGACCGGTTTCATGAGGTCCTTGGGCTGCTTGGCAACCATGTATACACCAGAGGCACAGACCTTGCCCTGTTGGATACCGGAAACCAGTCCCGTGAGGGCCACAGGCAGGCACGAGATCATGATCTGCCATCCCTGCATGGTGGTCAGAGAGACGATCTCCCCCACCAATCCAAGCTTGAGTATGACCAGGAACGCACTCAGAAATCCATAGATCCCCTGCGTTCCGGGAAGGGCAACCAGCAGGAGGAGGCTTCCGAATTTATCCGGATCCTCGCTCATCACGCCGCTCGAGGCCTGCCCTGCCAGCCCCACACCGATGGCCGACCCGATGCCACCCAGCACAACGGCAATGGACGCGCCTAGAATCGCCAGTGTCAGACCTAATTCCATATCTTCCTCCTCAATCCTTAGCAATCCTTAAAAGTTGCTGCGGACAATTTTTCATCTCTTTTGTCTTCTCTTCCGGCTGAATATTCACAGCCTGAGTGTTATTGATCTCAACATTCTCTTATGTAAAATCGATGTATCTGCTTTCCAGTCCAAAAGGCTTGAACGGCTTTCCTCCGGACTGGAAGAACTTGCCGAAGAACTCCACAAATTGGAGGCGCATGGAGTGTACGAACCCGCCTAGGAAACTGATCCCAAGGTTGAAAAGATGCCCACCTACAAAGATCAAGGCCGCCAGGAGCCAGCCCACCCAGGGGATTCCCAGAACGGTCTGGCACAGCGTGTTGACCACCATGGCGATGACGCTCGTGGCCAGACCGAGGGCCAGGAGCCGGGAATAGGACAGGATGTCCGAGAGATACCCGGAGATCCCATACAGACCGTAAAGGCCTCCGAAAAACCGGACGATGGGATTTCGGCTGGGCGAGGCGAACAACACGATGCCGGCCGCGCCGGCGATCGCCAGCCAGCCCCAGTGAGACTGCTTGGTGATCCCGTACAGCACCAATCCGGGCAGGAGCAGCAGCCAACCGGCCTGGGTAAGGGCCTGAGAAATGTCCTTGTGCTTGATCCTGGAGCACAGATTGAGAAAAGTCCCGAACCAGACCTGGATGAATCCCAGGGCCAGGGCCAGGAGCAGGAACCGTACCGGATCCTGGAGAGGATCGAGCAGGAGCAAACTCCGGATGGGGAACCCGAACCAGCCTCCCACAAGGGTTCCCAGGATGATGTTGGAAACGCCCAGGATGGAGAGCAGGATGAGGAACTGCCGCAGCCCGCCCTTGGGCTTGATCAGTTTCAAGAACAACAGGCTGAAGAGCGATACCACGAACCCGTATCCTGCCTCGCTCACAGTCAATCCCACGAACAGGAAGAAAAAGGGCGTCAAAGGAAGTGTGGGGTCGATGGTCCCACCCTTCGGAAGTCCGTAGAGCCGTGTGATAAACTCGAAGGGGCGCCAGATTTTCGGGTTGTCCAGGTCTACGGGATACTCCTCGTCCGGTTCAGGATCCCTCAGGAAGCATTCCACTGAATCGGAAAAGGGCTCGAGCCTGGCCTCGAGCCGGTGCGTGTCCTTCTCCCGGATCCATCCCTCCAGGAAAAAAACGCTGTGGGTTTTGCCCAGTAATCCGGAAGAGATCCTTTTTTCCCGTTCGTTGTAAAGGACATCATGCACCCGCATCAGGTCGTCAAGCTTTTCCGCTGCCAGGCGCCGGCCCGTGTCCTGTGATGCCTCCAGCGCACGGCGGGCATCCTCTACCTCTTGAGAGATCTTGGCGATCACATCGACGATTCTGTCCTCTTCCTCAGACAGGTCCAGCACCACCTCGGAAAAAAAATTGGGATTAAACTCCAGTTCCTTCAGGGCCGGATCCAGGTCGCAGGCAGCCTTGCCCCACACGAGGAGCACAACGGAGACATGCCGCTTGTCACGGCTGATGACGTGTACGAACAAGGGCTCGGATTCCGACAGAGATTCCAGCTCCGGCCAGTGGGATGCGGGGACCTCCCCAATGCGAACCTGGGTGGTTTCCGTTGGGGTGACCTTCCGGATGGGCAGGTCCAGCGATCCCAGAGGCAGGAGGCCCTCTCGCTCTTTCTCGAGGAAACGGATCCGGCCCAGCAGGGAGCTGCGGTCGGATTCGAGTTTGTCTACTTCGGCCAATGCCTGCCGGTACTCGAGATCGAGGGCTTTGTCCCGCTCTCGCATGCTGACCTCAGGTTTTTTCCCGGACAGCTTATCCGCCAGGCTCTTTTCCTGCCATTGAGACAGAAAATCGATGGCCTGATTCAGCTTATACAGCCAATGATCCAGGTCGGCGACCTCATGCACAGGCGTTTCCAATCCGCTGTCCTCAACATCCGTTTTCTCTATATGGATGAGGCCCTCTTCCTGGAGAGACGCCAACAATTCCATATGCGCCTCGCAGTGGGCCAGGAGCTGGATCTTCTTGACGCGTGCGACAGACATGAATCAGACCTGTCTTTGGTGGAGGATGGCAGCGATCTTTGCTGCTGTCTTAGAGACCGCCTCGGGGACAACGGGTTTTGCGGCCTTACGGAGAGCCCCGGCTTCCTTCTCGGATTCTGAGTGTGTCTTGCTGGCCTCTGCTTCCGCCTGTTCGATGAGCGATTTTCTGTGCTGCCTGGCCTGCTCCCTGGCTTGGGCCAGGAGTTCTTCGCGAGCCTTTTGTGCCGACTCCTGGGCCTTCTGCAGTATCTGGACAGACTCCTGCTCCCGCGCGTTCTGGACAATGCGCCGGCCCTCAGCTTCCGCCTGTTGAACCCGTTTGATCGCCTCCTGCGGACCTGGATGCCGGGTCTTCTCGTGACTCATGCTATACCTCAGTAAAGACCGCCAAAATGAAGAAACGCTATTATAACGATAGGGCCCTCTTAATGCAAAGGAAAAAGTCTCTCTGGGCCGGATGCCCAGGCTTTCAGAGTAGAAGGGTGGGATGCAGGTAATAGGCGGTGTGCGGCAGCTTTTTCCTTGCGGCCGCATCCTCCAGAGGCCTGAAGGGAGAGCGGTAGTCGAACTGTTTCCTATGGAAGCGCACATACACACCGGCTGCAAGGACCTCCTTGAGCCAGACGGCGTCACTCTTCCCCTCTGAAAACAGGACGAACCGGGCACGGCTCCGGGAGGACCTGAGCACATCCAGAAAAAGCGCCTGCGTGTCCGGGCCGGACAGGCTCTGCTCGTCCAAATGGAACCAGAGAGACGCGCCGATCAGCTCTGTTAGCTCTGGAACGAAGGGGCTGTGGTGATAGTAGACCAGGTGGCTTCCCCCGGACTCGCATTCCTCGGCCAGCCGCAGGAGCATATCCGGATCGCGCGCATTCTCCCGATCGGAGACATGAAGATAGCCCCCAGTCCGCCCCAGGCGGGACAGGAGCTGCGGCGCCTGCTCTCCACCGTCTTCTTCCTTCGGGAAAGGCGCATGAACGAAATACGCCAGGATGGAACGGCCCTTGCCGGCGGCCTGCAGCAGCCCTTCGAGCTCCTCCAGGTCGGTCCGGAACTCATCTGTGGTGAAGAAGTCGGCTCCTGCTTCCAACAGCCATTCCAGCCGCAGGCGGTCCAAGCGACCGGAATCGACGAGGCGAAACCTGCGGCCTCCCCTTCGGCTCAGTCGGACAGCATCCAGGAGCTGAGCCTCGTCATACAGGTCGTCACGGACGGTCACTCCCTCTCTGTTGATCCGGGCGGATGCCAGGAGTTCCTCCAGGGGATTTCCAGGGGCGCCGGACAGCGTTGCTTCGCTGTTTTCGGTTGTCTGTTCTTCTTTGTCCACGACGATCTCAATGCCTGGTTTGATGGATTTTCGAAGCTATAGTATGGCAAAAAGACCCAGGCAAGTAAAGCGCCTTTCTCCCGCCATCCCCTGCTTGAAAAAGATCAGGGCTTCGTCTATCATCGTACCGGTCGTACCATGAAATCTGCGCTCATCCTGTATTCCGGAGGGATCGATTCCACAACAGCCCTGTATTGGGCCCGGGATCGGTTCGATCAGGTATCTGTCCTGACATTCGACTATGGACAGCGGCACAGGGTCGAGGTCCGGACCGCCTCCGAGCTGCCGGGCAGGCTCGGGATACCCCAAAAGATCCTGACTGTGGATCTGACCCAGATCGGGGGGTCCGCGCTGACGGATGCGGGCATCCGGCTCCCGGAACACACCACCATCGAAGAGATCGGAGACGGCCTCCCCATCACCTATGTTCCGTTCCGGAACGGCATCTTCCTGTCCCTGGGGGCGGCCTGGGCCGAGGTGAT
Source organism: Candidatus Aminicenantota bacterium (assembly GCA_030614685.1). Taxonomy (GTDB): domain Bacteria; phylum Acidobacteriota; class Aminicenantia; order Aminicenantales; family Aminicenantaceae; genus JAUXEH01. The sequence goes on along the minus strand of JAUWTO010000009.1, from coordinate 11,125 downwards.
CGAGGCAAGGGACATCGTCTGCGGATTCAACATCATCGACTCCCCAAACTACCCGGACGCACGTCAGGCCTTTGTTTCGGCCATGGAGGAGGCGATCAACACAGGATCGCGAGCGGCTTTTGAATCGGGCCGGTTCACACTTCACACCCCGTTCATCGGCATGACGAAGTCCGAGATCATCAAAGCCGGCCTGGCCCTGGGCGCGGACTACTCCCACTCCGTCTCCTGCTATGCCGGTGAGGAGATCCCCTGTTCCAAATGCTCGGCCTGTCTCCTGCGGCAAAGGGCGTGGCAGGAGGCGGGGGAAGAAGACCAACTGATCTCAAGATTGAAAAAGGAGGGCCGGATATGAGTTGGATCCTCAAGGTCCGGGACAGGTTCCACGCCGCCCATTACCTCAGGGAATACAAGGGAAAATGTGAGAGGGTTCACGGCCACACCTTCCATGTGGAGGTCCGGGTCCTGGTCAAAGAACTGGACAAAACCGGTATCGGGATCGATTTTACAGAGATCAAAAAGGCCCTGACCACGATCCTTCCGGATCACACCCTGCTCAACGAGATCTACGACTTCAATCCCACGGCGGAAAACCTCGCCCGCCATATGTATCTCGAACTAAAGCCTCTGTTTCCTGTCCAGAGTATCACAGTCTGGGAATCTGAAGATGCCTCAGCCACCTATTCTGAAGATCCATGAGATCTTCACCTCCCTGCAGGGAGAAGGCCTGCGGCAGGGTGAGCCTACGCTGTTCATACGGTTCACGGGCTGTAACCTGCGCTGCGATTTCTGTTACACACGTCAGGCCTGGGAAAAAGGAGAAGATCAGACCGTCGAACAGATCGTCGTCCGCGCTCAGGACCTGCGCCGGGATTTTCCCTGCGAATGGGTCTGCCTGACCGGTGGAGAACCTCTTCTACAGGACATTGGAGGGCTGCTGCAGGCATTGAAGGAGGCCTCACTCAAGATCCAGGTCGAGACCAACGCCACCCAGCCTCCGGTCTATCCCGTGGACTGGTTCACGGCTTCGCCCAAGCCGCCGGAATACGCCCTGCACCCCAACTTGAGAGAGGCCGCCAGGGAGTTGAAGCTCGTGGTGTCGGAGGAATTGACGGCGGACATCTGCCTCCGCCTGTGCCGCCGTATTCCGGCCGAGACTCCCCTGATCCTGCAGCCGGAATCCAACCAGGGCTGGTCCATCGAGAAGGGCCTGGGCCTGCTCCGGCAGGTCCTGCGATCCGGGAAAACCAATGTCCGGCTTTCCCCCCAGCTGCACAAGATCCTCGATATCCCCTGATCCTCATCGGACATCACCCTTAAGGGGGATATGGCTGGACAAATATCACCTCTTGATTCACCATCAGAGGCGATTGTTTTGTAAGACCTATTTTAAGATTATAGAAGTGCAGATCGGATCTCCGAGTGAAATTCAAGACGTGGTAACCGTATGAGCAGCACCGAAAAGATTCCCCCCGTCGTTTTCCTGTGCGCCCTGTTCGTGTTTTTTTTCTGCTCCTCGTTTTCCTATTTTATCCTGGATCACACACCCCGCATCAATGATGAGATCGCCTACAACTTCCAGGCAAAGATCTTCCTCTCTGGGCGTCTCTATGCGCCATCGCCCAGCTCCTCAGGATCCTTCGACTTTCCCCATATCGTTAACAACGGCCGCTGGTATGCCCAATACCCTCCCGGATTTCCGGCTTTGATGCTGATCGGGCTGCTGCTCAAGGCCCCCTGGTTGCTAAACCCAATCCTGGCCGGGCTCTCCATCTTCCTGTTCTATTTCCTGGGAAGGGAGATGTATAGCCGGAAGGTCGGGATCATCGCCTCGTTCCTGGGTTCGCTCTCCATCTGGCACCTGGTCCTATCGTCGACAATGATGTCCCACACAAGCAGTATGTTCTTCATGACCCTGTTCTTGCTCTTCCTGGTCAAGTCGCTGCACGTCCCCACCCTGGCAAACGGGACAGCAGCAGGAGCCGGCCTCGGCATGATGCTCCTGGTCAGGCCCCTGGACACAGTGCTGCTTTCGATCCCTTTTTTAATCTATTACGGGATCTCCAGCCTTCGGTCATTTAAAAAGAGGTCCAGGAATCTCCTGGGGTTCGTTTTGACCATGGGGATATTCCTGGGGATTCTGTTTACCTATAACACCCTGACCAACGGGCACCCCTTCAAGATGGGATACATGGTCTATCTGGGGGAAGGGAGGGGCCTGGGATTCGGCAGCAGCGTACTCGAAATCTATGAGCACAGCGCATTCCACGGATTCCAGAACATCGCCAACAACCTCGCGTCCTACAGCAAATTTCTGTTCGGCTGGCCCCTCACCTCATTCTTGGCTGTCCTGGCCCTGTTCCTCATTCGAAAACAGGACAGGACCCACACACGTAAAGATCTTCTTCTAGCCAGCAGTTTCATGTGCCAGGTTATCGGCTTGTTCTTCTATTGGGGGGCCTTCCCATTTCTGGGGCCCCGACTATTCTTCAGCACATTACCCCTCCTGCTTCTCTTGAGTGCCAGGGGAATATTCGAGCTGGAACGATCGCTGGAAGCGAGACAGAGGTTCCTCAAACCCAAATGGGGAAAAACCGCGCTGTATTCACTGATCTTCGTTTTCACCTTGTATGCATTCGCCATAACCCTGCCTCGCTGGGTCAAGGCGCCGGGTTCAGAGTGGTTTTTCGAACGGATCGACCACCATTTCGCAGGAGTCAATCCCGATATCCACAACTCGATCAAAAGTGTTCTGCCGGAAGGCTCCCTGGTGATCTTCAAATTGATCTACCACCCCCTCCTGAATTTTCCCACAGGAGGGTGGGGCTCCGGCTTCCTCCAAAACGGCCCCGACCTCGAGGAAGGGATCATCTATGCGAGGGACTTGGGCAAAGAGAATGCCGAGCTTGTCGAAAGTTACCCCGACCGCAAGATATTCATGTACCTGGGTATGATCGACAAAGGGATGTTGTTCCCCCTGAGGGCGGGTGAAGACGGCCTGGAGGCGGGTGCTGCTTTGCCCGCGAAATCCAAACGTCCCGGGCATATCGCCCTTTTGCAAGACCCGATTCAATTCTACAGCACGTATTCACCCGCATTCCGCAAAACCCTAGAGGGGATGCTTTCGGAGCATCCTTTCTGGGAAGTCGATGCGAAATTCCTGTTCGAGAAAGGAAAAGAGGCGTACAACACGCGTGAATACTCAGATGCGGTCCATTATCTCGAAGCGGCCCTCCAAGTGGAGGTGCAGCCGTTTTACCGGCATCAGTTGCTGAATCTTCTGGCGGCTTGTTACCTGAGGTCCGGGGACACCGATTCCGCCCGAAAAGTACAGGTCTGCCTGCAGGAAAAGAAAAAGATCCACATGTATGACGTCCTGCCGGAAAGAGGGTTCTAGTAATTCTCCCGGGGATAATTGGCCTCGATGATGGAACTGATGCCGCCGCGGGAGTTAAAATCCCCGACCACGGTGGCGCGGACCGGCTGGCAGGCCGCGACCACATCCTCCAGGATCCGGTTGACGGCATTTTCATAGAAGATTCCGAGATTCCGATAGGCCAGCAAATAGAGCTTCAGGGATTTGAGTTCCAGGCACGCCTTCTGGGGCACGTAAGCAAGGGTGAGGATCCCAAAATCAGGGAGCCCGGTCTTGGGACAGACCGAGGTGAACTCCGGTATTTCGATCGTGATCTTATAATCGGGGAATTGATTGGGGAATGTCTCGATGGCCGGCAGCGTTGCTCTCAACCCGGCTCGGGCCGCGTCCTTATACTCTCGGGGCATAGATCCCTCCTTAAACCTGAACTAAACCAAGCGGTCTCCCGGAAGTATAACTCACCTCATGGATTCTTTACAAACATAGAGAACGGGAAAAACCCCTCCCAGTTTTCGTGAATTTCGGATCATTTAAAAAAAACTTGACATTCCGGGTGGAGGAGAACATATTATTATTGATAACGGTTTTCATTATCATTACAGGAGACACATGCGCGGACCAGGGCAATGGCAACACAGGCTTCGCAGGCAGGGCGCGCGCTGGACAGTTCCGCGGCGCGCCATCCTGGAGCTTCTCAGCCGCACATCGAAACACCTAAGCGCCAAAGAGGTCTACGGCTCCCTACACCGGACAAATCCCGGCTTGGGACTGACCACGGTCTACCGGACCCTGGACCTCCTGGTTCGCATGGGACTCTTGAACAAGCTGTCCTTCGGCAGCGGAGAGAGCCGGTATGAATTCAGGTCGACGGATGAGGAAACACACCATCATCATCTGATCTGCATGCAATGCGGCAAGATCATCGATTACACGGATTTTGTGGACGAGGAACAGGAACTGGTCAAGAAGATCGAGGACTCCCTGGCCAAAAAACACGGCTTCAAGATCAACGACCACCACATCGAGTTCCTGGGGCTATGTCCGGAATGTAGAGGTTAAAAGAGAGCGATCGATGCTCCAAGCTTCGACGCTCCACACACCATAAAAAAAGGAGGTGAACACTATGCCAAGAGGAAACCAAACAGGACCGTGGGGCGAAGGGCCCCGCTCTGGAAGGGCCATGGGTTACTGTGCCGGATACGACACGCCCGGCTACATGCGGCCCGGACCGGGAATGGGATTCGGGCAGGGCTTTGGCTTCAGGCGCGGATCGGGGATGGGATTCGGTGGGGGCCGCGGCCTACGCCACCCCAGGCTCATGGGCGCTTACGGGCAATACCCCTATGCCCCTCCGCAACCCGCGCCCGAGGATGAACTCCTCGTGCTCAAGGAGGAGGCCGACGCCCTGGCACGCCATCAAGAACAGATCTCCAAGCGAATTCAAGAGCTCGAAAAGAAGGACTAGAATACCGGCTTGACCAAGATCAGAAAGGAGACACCATGAAGCTAGCGATATCTACAGAAGGCGGAAACGTATCCGCTCATTTCGGACGCTGCCCGACATATATACTCGTTGACGTCGAAGACGGCAAGATCGTGGCCCGGGAAGAGATCCCCAATCCGGGCCACGAGCCCGGTTTCCTGCCGGGCTACCTTGGGGAAAGAGGAGTGGAATGCATCATCACCGGTGGCATGGGGCCCCGGGCTCAGAATCTCTTTGCACAGAATAACATCACAACCATCATAGGCGTACAGGGTCCCATCGATGGGGTCTTGGACAAGTACCTGAAGAACGAGTTGAGCGCGGGTGAAGACCTCTGCGACCACCATCACGGAAATGGCCACGAGTGCCAGGAGGCCCCGCAGACGCCTCCGAAGGCGATCCCTCAGGGGGCCAAGATCTGCCTGACCGCCACGGACAAAGGGATGGATTCGGACATTGATCCGCGTTTCGGCAGGGCGCCCTATTTTCTCATCCTGGATCCGGCGGCCCAGCAGATCGAGGCCGTGAGGAATCCCTACCTGGAGGATGCCCAGGGGGCTGGCATCGGCTCGGCCCAGATGCTCGTGGACAAAGGCGTGCGCATCGTCCTGACTGGACAGGTCGGGCCCAAGGCCGACCAGGTCTTCAGGGCCGCCGGTGTCCAGATCATCAGCGGGGCTTCGGGGACGATCCGAGAGGCCATCCAGAACTTCATCCTGGGGGTGACGTAATGCCGGAGGAACAAGACCAGAAGAAGATCACAGAGACCCTGGAGAAGATCAAGCACCGCCTGCTGGTGTTCAGCGGCAAAGGCGGCGTCGGCAAGAGCACCGTCGCCGCCAACCTGGCCTTGGCCTTCGCCAAGAAAGGCATGAAGGTCGGGCTCCTGGATGTGGACATCCACGGCCCCAACCTGGCCAAGATGTTGGGGATGGAGGACCGCCGGCTCGAGGTTTCGGGCGAAGGAATCCAGCCTGTGGCCGTAAACGACAACCTCAGCCTCATCTCCATGTCTTTTCTGCTGCAGGACCCCAACCTGCCCGTGATCTGGCGGGGACCCATGAAGATGAAGGCCATCCAACAGTTCCTGAGCGACGTCATGTGGGGAGAACTGGACTGGCTGATCATCGACTCCCCCCCGGGGACCGGCGATGAGCCGCTGTCTGTAGCGCAGCTCATCCCGGCCACGGGTGCGGTGGTCGTGACCACTCCCCAGGAGGTCGCGCTGCTGGACTCGCGCCGCGCCGTGGCCTTCGCCCGTAAGCTGAACCTCACCCTCATGGGAATCATTGAGAACATGAGCGGCATGTCCTGCCCGCACTGCGGTGAAAGCATCGATCTATTCAAAAAGGGAGGGGGGCAGGCGGCAGCTGCGGAGCTGGGGATACCGTTCTTAGGGGGGATCCCTATCACACCCGAGATCGTTATCCTGGGTGACGCGGGCAAGTCCTTCCTGGACAGTCATCCGGATTCAGAGGCCAGCCAAGCCTTCCTGGAGATCGTGGAGAAGATTCTGAAGACCATAGAAGCTTGAGAGGATATAACATGAAGAAGATCGGCATCATCATCTGCGGCCGTTACCAAAGCTGTGGTGGCGGCAAGTGTCTGCGCGCACTGCGCGAGCGCGTGGGCGCATTTTCCATCTATCCCAAGGATGAGGACGTGGAGCTGGTAGGATATTCCTTCTGCGGGGGGTGCCCCGGCGGCAACGTGGAATACGTTCCCGAAGAGATGATCAAGAACGGGGCGGACGTTATCCACCTGGCCACCGGTCTGGTCGTGGGATACCCCCCCTGCCCCCGGATCCGTCATTTCAAACAGTTCATCGAGAGCCGCTACGGCATTCCCGTTCAAATCGGAACCCATCCCATCCCATTGAAGTACATGCAGGCCCACGCCGACCTGCCGTTCTGGAAGCAAAGCAACATGGAGCAGCTGGCGGGCGACCTGATGAGAGAAGACCCGGCCCTGCAGGAAGACTACAACTGAGGACCGGCCACAGACATGCCCATCTATGAATATTCCTGTGGGAAGTGCGGGCAAACGTCAGAATTCATCCTGTCTAGCCGCAGCGTTCCAGAAGACCTCGAGTGCCCCGAATGCGGCGGCCGGGATCTGCGCAAACTCATTTCCAGCCTGGGCAGCGTTTCCGTTTCATCCCCTAGAAGTTCGGAGAATACCTGCTGCGACCGCACCGAGCGCTGCGACACACCACCGTGTTCTGTCGATGGGAGCTGCCAAAAGGACTGATCCTTACCAGCGAATCAATTCTGTTTTGTACAAAGGAGAAATCTCGTGAAAGACCATAGCAATCTTGACACCGCAACCGCGGTCATCCATGCCGGGCAGCATCCAGATCCGACCTTCGGTGGGGTCAGCATGCCCATCTACCAGTCATCGACCTTCGTTTTCAAAGATGCGGCCCAGGGCGCTGCCCGTTTCGCCGGCAGGGAAGACGGTTATATCTATACCCGGATCGGAAATCCGACCACTAAGGCCTTCGAGGACAACATCGCTTACCTGGAACACGGCTACGGGGGGCTGGCTACCGCCACTGGAATGGCGGCCCTTTCCACTCTGCTCATGGCCCTGCTCGACAAGGACGCTCACATCATTGGCACGGACGCGGTCTATGGACCATCCCGTATGTTGGTCGAAGTATTCTTCGCAAAGTTCGGTGTGGAATACGACTATGTCGACACATCGGACCTTGACGCGATCAAGGCCTGCATTCGGCCCAACACGCGGGTCCTCTTTGTCGAGACGCCGGCCAATCCGACTATGAGCATCTCCGACATCCGGGCCTGCGCCGAGCTGGCCCATGAACACGGCATCACGTTCATGGTGGACAATACCTTTGCCAGCCCGATCCTGCAGAACCCCCTGGATCTGGGCGCGGATATCGTCTACCACAGTGTGACCAAGTTCATCAACGGCCACAGCGACATCTGCGGCGGCGTGATTGTCCCCAAGACCAAAGAGCTCTTCGACCAGATCAAGAAGTCCCTGGTCTACAACGGCGGCACCATGGACCCGCACCAATCCTGGTTGGCCCTCCGTGGTGTGAAATCCCTGGCCCTGAGGGTCGATAAAAGCCAGGAGAATGCCATAAAGCTCGCCAAGTACCTGGAAGAGCACTCCAAAATCGCCTGGGTCAACTACCCGGGCCTGCCCTCGCATCCACAGTACGAGCTGGCCAAGCAGCAGATGCGCGGCCCGGGTTCGCTGCTCTGTTTCGGGCTCAAGGGCGGATTTGCGGCCGGGGAAATTCTGATCAATTCTATGAATCTGGCGGCACTGGCTGTTTCTTTAGGCGGGCTGGAGTCTCTCATCCAGCACCCGGCCAGCATGACCCATGCAGGAGTTCCCAGGGAGAAACGGGAGCAGGCCGGGATCACTGATGATCTGGTGCGTATTTCGGTCGGATGTGAGAGCTATGAGGACCAGAGAGCCGACTTGGAGCAGGCACTGAACAAGGTGGATTAGGCAGGCAATCCGGGAGATCTGGAGTCCGGACCGCAGGAATCCTGGATAATGACGATCAAGAAAAGGAGGATGACGGCACATGAAAAAAACCAGCTGGAAATACCTGGTCGATGTCCTGATGTTCCTGACTATGATCGGGATCATCCTGATCGGTCTGCTGTTGGCCTTTATCCTCAAGGAAGGGCCTGCGATCAAGGAGAGCGACAAATTCTTCCTCGGTCTGTACCGGCATCAATGGACCCACATCCACCTCTACCTGTCGATCGCCTTCACCGTGTTCCTGGCTTTCCATCTGATCCTGGAGTGGGGCTGGATCAAGGGCAAAACCCGCACGTTGTTCAAGGGAGCCTGGCGCCCCGCCCTGGGGATGATCGTCACGGGGGCTGTGCTGATCCCATTCGTCTTTTGGGCATTCATGGCCAAGAACGCTCCCGAGTACTATGAATTCGGCTTCGGCCAGGGACAGGGGCGCGGGCAGGCCACCCTGGTGGAGTGGGACCGGCGGCTTCCGCCTCCTCTCGAGGCCCCGGACAGGCCTGCGAAGTCTCCTCCCGAAACACAGGACCGGAGGGAAACGCTGAATGCACAGAAGAACCGGGTAAATTCGCGGCTTGTGCCCTCTGCTAAGATTCAGGAGAGGCCTACGGAAGAGAAGACCGCGGATGAGCAGGAGCATGAGACAAAACTGGTCAGCGGACTCGGGGAGAGCGATCAGGTGGCCTTTGTGATCTCAGGGCGGATGACCCTTCGTCAGGTGGAGGCCGAAACCGGCATCCCGGCCGCCCGCATCCTTGCCAAGATGGGGCTTCCCGGCCATCTTTCTCGGGCCGAGGCCCTGGGGCGGCTGCGCCGCCGCTATGGCTTCACTCTGGTCGAGTTCCGGACAGCGATCGAGGCGCTTATGGAAATAAAGTGAACTTTCGACTATAATATTTTCCCATGGCTCAAGCAAAGGACTTTACCAGACAGGCCCGGATATTCAAGGCGCTGGCGCACCCGACCCGCCTCATGATCATCGATGCCCTGCTGATGGGCGAAAAATGTGTGGGCGACATCCAGGACCTGCTGCAGTCGAGCCAACCCAATGTGTCCCAGCACCTCAGCATCTTGAAGGCCTCGGGGATCGTGGATTTCTGCCAAAAAGGCAACCTGAGAGGCTACCACCTGAAGGATCCCGATAAGATCCAGGCCCTCATGCGGTCGCTGTCCTGAAACAGTGCCTAACGACACAGCATACTGAGTTGAAGAATCAAATGTCTGAACACGAAGACCTGGAAAAATTTGCGCAGGCCCTCCAGGAGCAAATCCTGGCACAGGCGCGCCTGGAGTACAGCGAGGCCGTGATCGAGCGCTGGATCAACCCGCGTAATATGGGCACGCTGGAGAATCCCGACGGCTACGGCAAGGTGACCGGCATCTGCGGAGACACCATAGAGATCTTCCTCCGCATGCGGGACGACATCATCGCCGAAGCCACCTGGATCACTGACGGGTGCGGCGCCACGGTTTCCTGCGCAACCATGGCCACGGAGCTGGTCAAAGGCAAGACCTTCACTCAGGCCCTGGCCGCCGTCAGCGCCGATGAGATCATCAAACGGCTGGGCGGCCTCCCGGAGGCCCACCTCCACTGCGCCCAGCTGGCTTCGGAATCGCTGCGCTCAGCCCTGGCTGATTTTCTCCACCAGCAGAAGTCTCCCTGGAAAAAGCCGTATCGAAAAACCTGAAAACCGAGGATGTGAGCATGGATGAATGTCAGAAAGAGAAGAACCTGACGCACTGCAACTGTTCCTATGATCCCTGCAGCCGGAAAGGCGTGTGCTGCGAATGTCTCCAATACCACTGGCGCATGGAAGAGCTCCCGGCATGTTTGTTCCCGGATGAGGCAGAACGGACCTACGACCGGTCCCTGCGGAATTTCATCGCGATCTACCAAGACAAGGTGTAAACGCATTTGAGCGAACCAGCCGGCTTCCCTTCCCAAGTTCATATCTACGGCCCCGTTCCCTCGAGGAGATTGGGGTATTCCCTGGGAGTCGACATCCTCCCCTACAAGACCTGCACTCTGGACTGCATCTACTGTCAGCTGGGGCCCACCCCGGAAACAACCGACCGGGCGGGATGTTTTTTCGAAGAACAGGAGATTCTTTCCCAGATCCAGGATGCCGTCACCTCTTCAAAGGGAAGGATCGACTACGTCACGTTCTCGGGCTCGGGGGAACCCACGCTTAACGCCGACCTGGGTTCCCTGATCCGCAAGATCAAGGCCATGACAGACATCCCGGTGGCGGTGCTGACCAACTCCACGCTGCTGACGCGGCAGGAGGTCAGGCAGGCCCTGATGGAGGCCGACCTGGTCGTCCCTTCCCTGGATGCCGCGACCCAGAAGGTGTTCGAAAGGGTCAACCGCCCCCATCCTTCCCTCGAGGTCAGGGACATCATCCAAAGCCTCATCCGTTTTCGACAGGAGTACCGGGGCCAGCTCTGGCTCGAGGTGATGCTGGTGGCGGGCATCAACGACTCCCCTGAGCACATCCGGGAACTCAAGGAAGCCGCCGCCGCCATTCATCCGGACAGGGTGCAGCTTAACACTGTGGTGCGTCCCCCGGCGGAAGGCTTTGCGCAGGCCCTGACTCAGGAAAGAATGGAAGAGATCAGGGAGATTTTCGGTCCGGAGGCCGAGATCATCGCCGATTTTTCCGACGACCCTCGCCTTTCCGGCCGGGAGGCCGTGGAAGCCGCCATCGTCGACCTGGTCAAGCGGCGGCCGGTCACGCTGACCGACC
>JAUWTO010000298.1 GCA_030614685.1 Candidatus Aminicenantota bacterium | reverse complement strand
GGCAGGGTGAGCGTGGCCTGGAGCCTCTTCCCGCGTGTGCTCTCATAGTCGATCAGGATGCGCCGGCCCCAGGCATACTCGGCCTGCTGAGGGTTGGCATCCGTGATCTTGGAGGGCGAGCGGAATTCGGGATCGACAGCATAGTAGTCCGGAAAATCCACGAAGGTTTCCTGTGAGTGGAACAGCACCTCGGCATCCTTGGCCTTCTGGGGCCGGCCGAAGCGGCAGTCCTCGAAGACCAGCTGCCTGAGCCGGTCTCCGGCCCACAGGTCGTAGAACCCGCTCTTTTTGGTCCACTCTCCGTAGGCGGACAGGAGCAGCATTCCGGTCATGTCGATGTACTCTTCCTCCGGGTCCAGCCGGATATAGCCGAACCGGATCTGTTTCTGCGTGCCGATCCCCGCGGTCAGGTTCTTAACACCACTTCCGTCCAGAGCGACCTGGAAAAGGTCAAACTTGTGGGTCATGATGACGGACTTCCCGTCCTTGGTCCAGCCCGCGGGCCGGTACCCGGGTTTGGCATCGCCCCGACGGTCATCGTCCTCGTTCACAAAGAATCCGGGCTTGTCCGCCTTGAGGTGCGTCCTCCCGGATGTCTCCATGTCAAAGACATAGAGCTCCTTGTCTTTCAGATACAGAAAATACCGTCCGTCAGGCGAGGAGCCCAGCGGACGCTCCAGCCTCTTCTCGATCACCTGCTTTTCATTCGTGAGGGTGTCGATGCGGTAGTAGTCCGCCTTGCCGCGGCTTATGTCCAGCTGCAGCACATAGGGCTTGTCGTCCCTCCCCAGCCCGAAGCGGCCGTCCTTGGTCGTGGTCACCGAGCGCATGTCTGCGTCGGCCAGCCGTACGAACAGCGTGTCCTTCAGGTGAAACACCGAACGATAGGTGTATTCCCGATCCCTGTTGGCGCGGCGCATCTGCACGGACTGGATCTCTTCGTCCTTCCAGTGCCACACGTCCACATCGGCGACCTTTTCTTTCTGTTCTTTGATGCCCAGGAAGATCTTGGTGGTGTCCTTATTCCAGGACAGGGAACCGAACTGGCTGATCACCATGCCCTCGGGAAAGGTGGGATCGTTTTTAGGATCGTAGGCGGCCGCAGCCACGCGCTTTTTATCGATCCCAGTGAAGGCCAGCAGCACATTGGATTTCTGGAGCATGTCTTCTGCTTCATTTCCCTTGAGTGCCGCCACGGCCCTGCCTTCCTTGTCCCAGGTGAGCTGGCTGTAGTCGTTCTCTCCGGTGTCCAGGGGGCGCATGCTGCCGGTGCTCAGCGTGAGCAGGTAGACTCCGTTCCCGGCCTTGCTGTCCGCATCCACGATATATGCCAGGTGCGTACCAGGCTTGTTGAAGGCGAACTGCGATACATTGCCCAGGTTGAGCGTGGGCCCGTCCTTGAGAGAGCGCAGGATGAGGTCGCTCCCGCCGTGTTTGGCCTTGGGATCGCTCTTGCGTTTCTTTACCGCCAGGTAGTGGGACTCCTTGGAAAACTCAAAGGAGTCGGCCGCCTCCACGGTGTATTTGTCACCCGTCACCAGGTTGAGGAGCTCGGCCTTGAAGATTATGGGTTTCTTGGCCTCGCGGAGCTTTTCCTTCTCCTCCTTGAGGGGCTCGATCCGGTAGGCTGCCCAAAGGGAATCGTCGGAAAATGCCGGGCGCGCGCCGCCGGTGATCTCATAGATAGTGTCTGTGGTCAGGCTCTTGATGTAGAGGGTGTTGTCACCGTCATTGGGCTGGTACCCGTAGGTCGCCCACTTGCCATTGGGCGCTATGGCGGGCGCTGTGATCCGCGACCACTTGGGGTAATCCTCGAGCGTCAGGATCTTTTTCCCGCCCTCCTGGGCCGCGAGGTCCGGCGCTAAAAGGCCTCCCGCCGCCAGGATGAAGATGATGGCCAGAACGGCCAGCCAAACGTGCGTGTTGCAGTTGCGGATTCTCATGATGCCTCCTTTGTCGAATACATGTTCACCAATTTTATTAACCGTAAGCTGATTTGTCTATCTAATTTTGGGGACGGACCTTGGAATCTAATTGATTTCAAAAGAGTTAGATGCTTAAATACGGGTTTTATGACCTTAAAATGCCATTTTTTACCATAAAAATGCGGCTTTAAGGATCGCTGCATGAGAATCACGACAATCAAGATAGATCAGAGAGAGGGGATCATATACCCGAGGCCCCGGCTGAAGTGGAGGCCGGCGAACAGGCAGGGGATGCGGAACAGCCCACCGCATGACTTTATACGAAGACTGCCGTGTATGGCGCTCACCCCCAGCATCATGGCATAAGCACCTGGGATCACGAACACGGCCCCTCCCAGTGTCCCGAACACCAGGGCGGCCGTCAGGCTTGCCCCAATCCCGAGTACGAGAAGGGCGAGCAGCGTTTGACCGAGGCGGTGTACCCTTAAGGTTCGGCATGCCCGGCCCAGTTGGAAGTTGCGGATGAGGAAGTCGCGCCAGTTCGTATCCCGGAAGTGTTTGACACAGACACTCTCGGCAAATACGAGCTTGCGGCCGCTCTGCTCGATCCTATCCCCCAGATCGACATCCTCGTGGACGTTCAGGGCTTCATTGAACACAAAAAGTGTCTCGGATTCTCCAGAGCGACCGGACTCCCTTTTCCTGGCACGGGAGATATCCAGAGCAGCTCTGCGCGATATGCCCATATTGAAGAGCTTGGGATAGTATTTGACCAGGCGCCTTCCAGGGAGTACAGACAATTTCCCCCTCACCAGGGGGGATCGCAGGACATAATCCAGGGCGTTGTCGAATTCGGAGGCCCCCTCTTCCAGGACATCCGGCCCTCCAACCATGCCGGTTAGGGGATCCGCCTCCAGGGCCTCTCCGTAGCGCTCCAGCCAGTCGGGGAAAAACCGGCAGTCATCGTCCGTGAAGATCCAGTATCGCCCCCGGGCCTATCTGCAGGCCCCATTCAGTAGTGATTCATTGTGCTCTAAGGGACTTGGAACATATCGGATGCTTAAAGAAGCATGATCGGCCTCCTCGGCAACGATACGACGGCTCTCCTCATCCTCC
>JAUWTO010000193.1 GCA_030614685.1 Candidatus Aminicenantota bacterium | reverse complement strand
GCGTGTATGTCACAACGGACGGGGGAACGGCCTGGTACGTTCTGGCCAACGAGCTCCCCACCTGTCTCGTGTGGGACCTCATTATCCACCCGCGCGATAACACCCTGGTCATCGCCACCAACGGCCGTGGCATGTATGTTCTAGACAGTGTCGAGGCAATTCAGAAACACGAATGAGCGTTAGGTGAGCGGCATTCGCTTGAGCCGTCAGGCGGAACCGTTCCCAATCGATTTTGAGATCAGATCTCCGATTCTGGCGGGGAAGATGGGCGGTCTTACTTTGTTCAGCTCCCACCCCAAAAGGAACTTCAGAGCATTGGCACACATCCGTCCCTGACATGGGCCCATGCCGCTGCGGGTATAGAGCTTGGCCGAACACTGATCCTCCAGGCGCTTAAGCTGTCCGTAGGTGATGTCTTCACACCGGCAGATGATGGTATTTTCGTCTGGCATGTTTTTCAGCTGATCCCTCAGGGAAAAAGACCGGTTCAAAAGGCGGCTGAATTTTCTCTGCTTTTTGAGCCTGGTGACGTAAGCTCCGGCCCGGGTTTCGCTTCCTGAGGCTGCCAGGCCGGCGATCTCGCCTTCGGTGATGGCCAACTCCACTCCTCCGATGCCGGTGATCTCTCCGGCACAGAAGATGTTCTCCACAGAGGTTCTCTGGAAACGGTCCGCCACAGTGAGATTATTTTCCTGATGGCATCCTGCCAGTTCCGCCAGGGAACTGCTGGGAACCAGTCCGTAGCCGCAGGCAACCAGGTCACATTCAAAAGTACGCCGGCGACTGCCATTGGTCAGCGTGATTTCTCTGACCTGGGAGTCTCCCTGGGCTTCCATTATCCAGGTCCCGGGAAAAAATGGGGACGGAAGATAATGCCGGGCATAGCCCACTCCTTCCCATAGTTTTGCGGGATTTAACAGTGTGGTCCCCATGCCGAATTTTACTAAACTCCACCAGGTGGCTTGCTCAGCGATCCCAATGATCTTGGCCCCGGCCTTGGCTAGATTTCCTGCCACCGCGAACAGCAGCGGCCCGGATCCTGCCACCAGAATCCGGAGGCCCTTGACAGGCATGCCACCTTTGACCAGGGCCAAAGCCCCGCCCGCCCCCATGACATTGGGCAGGGTCCATCCGGGAAAAGGAATCAGCAGTTCCTGGGCGCCGGGCGCCAGGATCAATTGATCAAAGGAGACTTCTTCCAAACCTCCGGCTTCACTATGTACCTTAAGGATCGGATCTTGAATGTCGATTACACTGCAGCCGAATCGCAAATTAATGTGAGGATGTTCCAAACGCTTGAGCCAGACCCGAATCTTTGGAGGAACCGGGGAAGCTCCGGTATGACGCCAGATCTGTCCGCCGGCCCTCGGATTGGCATCCAGCAGGGTGACCTCGGCCCCGGATCGGGCGGATTGCCAGGAGGCTGCCATACCCGCCGGGCCTGCTCCGACCACCACGACCTTAGTCATTGGGTCCGGATCTCCATACCTTGTCGGCATAGCCGGGAACACGCTCGCTGATGCGGCTGGTCATCGATGGTCACCCGGCATTCGAAGCAGATGCCCATTCCGCAGACCGGGGAGCGTGGCTGCCCGCTCAAAGATGTTCGAAACATTATTTCACCGGCTAAAAAAACTGCGGCTGCCACGGTGGTTCCTTCCGGTACCACCACCTGCCGGCCATTCACGGTGACAGCGATCTCTTTCATTCCGGAGGATTCTCCAATATACGTGTGGCTCGGTAGGGAGCCGGATCTATGGCAGGTTTTCTTCCCAGAATCTCATCGGCTAGCAATCTGGCTGTGCCTAAAGAGCTGGTGATCCCCAGTCCCTCATGCCCGGCGGCGATATAGAGCCCTGCTACCTGGGGCCACTGTCCGATCAGCGGAAGTTTGTCGGGCGTGGCCGGACGAAATCCTGTCCAGGAACGCAAGGCCATCAGGTCTTTAAGTTTTGGCATGTAGTGACAGGCCCGTGACAGCATCCGCCCGAGAACAGAGCGGTTGACCCCATCGTCCCAGCCCGCAAATTCGCGGGATGATCCCACGAGATACTGACCAGATAAGCGCGGCTGAATGTTGAATGCCACGGATTCTTTTTCCATTTTGTGCGCGCTTTTAAGATACCCAAGTTCAACGAGCTGGTGTCGGCAGAATTCCGGATAGCGGTCTGTGATGACCAGATGGCCCTTGCGGGGTTGGATCGGCAGCTCCGGCGTGATCTGGGGCGCGGCCGCACCGCAGGCATTGATCACAATGTCGGACTCAAGAGTGGTCCCGTCTTCCAACTGGATCTGGTGGGGGAGGATCCGGGTCACCCTGCTGTTTTCCCTCAGCTCGATCCCTTCCAGAAGCAGACGGGAGCTGTAGGGAGGATAGATAACACAGTCGTCCACAACCCGCAGTCCGCCTTTAAGGTCCTCTCTTAGATTCGGTTCCAGGGAATATAGACTCGAGGCGTCAAGAACCTGGACAGAGATATCGTGATCTAGATAATTCCGGGCCTTGCTGTGGACCGCCTCCATCTCCTCTTCATCGGCCGCAACCCATATGGTTCCACAGGGATTGTACTCTACTGCCTCAGCATGTTCCTCGGCAAGGTTTTTCCATAGATCTCGTGACAAAGATGTCAGGTGAAGCTGGGCATCGCTGTCGTCCATTACGACCACATGCCCCATGCTCCCCCCGGTAGTGCCGCAGCCTACTTTAAAGGCATCCAGTGCTACGACATTCATGCCGGCCTGGTGAAGCTCCCGGGCACAGGCGGCGCCCACAATACCCGCACCGATCACGATCGCATCGTATTTGGGTGTCATTCAATTCCCCAGCAGAATTCATCGTTGGGGTCGAAGTAGAGTGTGGATCTTGATACCACATGCGCGCTGGAACGGATGTGGGGAATGATTCGATCGCCTTGCTTTTCCAGCCATCCTTCGAAGATGGAGCCGGTTATGCTTTCCTGGGTCCAGAGCTTGCTCAGTTCAAGTTTGCCTTTGGCATGCAGACAGGCCATTTTTGCACTGGTCCCGGTTCCGCAGCAGGAACGGTCATAGGCGTTGCCAGGGCAGAGCACGAAGTTTTTGGAATCAGCCCCCCGAACGGTCGGAGGTCCATAAAACTCAATATGGTCCACCATTTTGTGATCAGCACCGGTGATGCCGGCTTCATGCAGAGCCTGTCGGATGGCCTTGGAACTTGACATCAGAAAATCCAGATTATTGAACCTGAGTTCTCCCAATGGAGTCTCGACCAGGAAAAACCAGTTGCCGCCATAGGCGATATCGCCCCGTATCCGGCCGAGGTTGGGAACATCGATCTCTACACCTTCCCGGTACACATAGGAGGGCACATTGGTTATGGTGATCTTTCCATCCTCCCCGATCTCGGCCGAAGCCCTACCGACAGGTGTGTCGAACACCAGGTGTTTTTCGGTAATCCTCCCCAGGAAGCGGAAGGTTTCCGCCAGGCCGATGAGGCCGTGTCCGCACATGTCCAGATAACCGACATCATTGAAGAATATGATGCCAGCTTCGGATCCGGCATGGACAGGAGGGGTTATCAGACCGCCGATAATGGCATTGTGGCCTTTGGGCTCGCAAACCACGGCCTGCCGCAGGTGGTCATGGTGTTGGATAAGATACTCCCGGCGTTCTGCCATGTTCTTTCCGGGAGGTTGCGGCCATCCCGAGAGGACTATGCGAGTGGGTTCACCACCGGTGTGGGAGTCGATCACCTCCATTTCTTTGGGTTGGGGATCCATTGATTCACTTATTGATTCGACGGATTATGCTAGCCTCAATCAGCTCGTTTGTCAAATTGAGCCGCCTGGTCTGCTGAGGCGATATGTCCTTCTCCCTGGGGTATAGGATTCAATCTCTCCAGGGAAAGCAGTAGTGATCGCAGATAAGGCTTAATTCATTGACGCGCTACGCGAAACATCCTAATATAATCTGGCAGGCTCAATCTCAGGCCGGACGCTCAATTTTGGACACCAAGGAGGAACAATGCCCCTTGACCTTCGCCACCGAAGCTTTTTGAAACTCCTGGTTTTTACACCTCAGGACCCATCCAAAAGCATCCGGATCCGACCGTCCCGGCGGGATGGCTTGGAGAGGGGGGATTTGCCTGTGCTGTGGATTACGATTCCTACTGGCGGGGCGAGGCGCTACGCCGGGGGACAAGCTTGCGACCGACGATCTCGACCAGCTGGAGGACCACCGCCGCATGGGGTATTTTCAGGATACTCCCGAGCCCTATGCAGACCTGGGTCAGATCGTGGCCGGGATAAAGCCGGCGCGGGAAAACGAGCGGGAGCGCATCATCAGCTTGAACCTGGGACTGGCCCTGGACGATATGGCCACCGCCATCCGCATCTATCACCGGGCGCTGGAGCTCGGGATCGGGACGGAGCTCCCGCTCTAGGTCCTGGTAACTCCCATGCCAAACTGGTTCTTGTTTGCGCTGCTCTCCGGCCTGCTCATGGCCGTGGTCAACATCCTCGACAAGCTCGTGCAGGACAAATGGGCCCGGCATCCCATAGTGCCGGTGCTGTT
>JAUWTO010000229.1 GCA_030614685.1 Candidatus Aminicenantota bacterium | reverse complement strand
ATCTGAAAGTCTACAAACTCCATCTGGGCTGCGAAGGCCTCCATCTGGCGTGCGTAGAGTTTCTTTTCATCGGCGTTGAGGGAATCCCAGGCAGGGATCTCATCGATCCGTTCGGTGAGTTTGGTGCCCTGGGGGATGATGCCGAGTTCCCTCTGATTTTCCAGGATCATCTCGCGGGCCTTGTCCCAGCCCATGTCAAACTTGCCCCTGTATTTTTTCAGATAGTCATCGGGTGCATGGTGGGGAGAATGCATGGAGCCTGACGCCCACAGCATCATGAAGGGCAGGTCGGGCTTGATGGACTTGTGGCCCGTGATCCACTCGATGGCCCTGTTGGCCAGGTCCTGGTCAAGGTGGTAGGTCTTGCGATAGGGCTCGGGAGTGTGGTCGTTCCACATCACCGGGACAAACTGGTGGACGTCGGCGGCCATAAAGGTGTAGGCGTGATCGAAACCCTCGCCTGAGGGCCAGCGATCGAAAGGCCCTACCTGGGAAACCTCATAGAGGGGAGTGTGGTCCCACTTACCGAGGGCATAGTTTACGTAACCTGTGGCTTGCAGGTAATTGGCCACCGACTTGGCGGTCTCAGGGACGACGGCGTTATAGCCGGGGAATCCCATAGCTGTAAGGGCATGGCTGCCGAGGCCGATGGAGTGGGGATAGCGGCCGGCCATCAGAGTGGCTCGTGAGGGGGAGCAGAGGGCCGTGGTGTGGAAGTTGTTATAGCGCAGGCCGTTCTGGGCCAGGCGGTCGATGTTGGGCGTGGCGATCAGTGCGCCGAAAGAGCCGACCTGGGCGAAGCCCACATCATCCAGGAGGAAGATGATGACATTGGGTGCGCCCTCAGGGGGACGGGGGTCTTCAGGCCACCACTCTTCCGATTCTTCGTAGCTGCGGGCGATCTTGCCCTGGAATTCCTGACCTTCGTGTGCATCTGCCGCTTTCTCCGCCTGCTGGCAGGCAAAGAAGAGCGAAGATATGAGCAGCACGAAGAGAGTGAGTTTGATTGCTTTCATTTTAATACCCTCCTGATTGATGTTGTGATTTATGTCGTGAATGGAATTTTATAGGGAAGAGGAATCGAGGTCAATTGGACTTTGGTACAATACGGCCAGATATTGACCCATAAGGACTTTTCCGCTATACATGGGAGTACATACCCCTGTAGCTCAGTCTGGACAGAGCAACGGATTCCTAATCCGTGTGTCGCCGGTTCGAGTCCGGCCAGGGGTATTTCGTTTACCTGAGCAGAAACGCGGCGGCCGCTGTTGTTGTGACGATCACCAGGACCCTGTAGGCCTTCTCCGGGATCACCTTCACGATCTTTATCCCTCGATAAAGCCCTCCGATGAGGGCGGGCGCCATGGCCAGGTTGAGGGCCAGGCTCTGGAGGGAAATGGTCTTCCAGGAGAGGACATGGAAAGGGACCTTGAAGACATTGATGAGGAAGAAGAACCAGGCGGCCGTCCCAATGAAGTTCAGTTTGGGCAGGCGCATGGCCAGGAGATAGAGCGACATGATGGGGCCGGCGGCATTCCCCATCATGGTGGCAAAACCCCCTGAGGCACCGGTGAGGGGAGCGGTCCATCGCTGGTCCGGGAGGGATTCCAGTTTGCGGAGGTCTCGCCAAATCATTACGGCGATCCCGATGAAGATGATGACGGCCATGATCGTCTTGAATGCGGCTTCTGATACGCGAGCGCCCACGAATACTCCGACGAGGACCCCGGCCGCGGCCCAGGGTATGAGCCGGACGATGTGTCCCCACTTGGCATGGCGGTTGTAATAGCGGACGGCAAAGATGTCGGCGAAGATCAGCATGGGGAGAACCAGGCCCGTTGAAGGCCTGCCCCCAAAGACGTAGGCCATGATGGGCACCATCATCAGGCCGGTACCTTGGATGCCGGCCTTGGCCATGCCGATGAGGAGACTGCAGCCGATGAGGACCAGCCATTGGGTTAGAGAGAGGTCGAACCACATGGATTTTCCCAAGTGTACTGGTTTAAGATGCAAAAATGCAACTTCATGAAGGGCAGGGATTTCTGTTGTCGGAGCTCTATAGGATGTGGAGGTCGCCGATGAAGGCGTGGATGAGGAGCGGGGTGATGAAGGCCTCGATCACGGCGGCCAGCAGGATGAGAGGGACGATGACCAGGACAAAGGTCCGGAATGTGTGTTTCAAGAGATCGGTGAAGCTTTCTTCCGGACCTTTCTCGCTGGGGGAGGGCAGTTCCGCAGGATTTCCCCGGCCGAACAGCTCTTTAATGATGAAACGGGTCAGTCCGAGGCAGAGCGCGATTCCCAATGTGCAGGCATAGAGGAAGGTGGGAATCTCGATGATGCCATGGGGCGCCAGCCCGAACAGCAGCAGGGAGCCCAGATCCACGCCGCGCAGCGTCATAAATGCGCTCATGACACCCATGGCTGCTCCGTTGAGGATGACGCCGAACGTCGGCAGGAACATGAAGGGCGCGAGTCCCAGCCCCACCACCAGAGACACGGCCGCGAGGTTGCTCAGGAGGATGGCGGCGCTCATCACCAGCCTACCCTTGTCCACCGGGACCTTTTCGAGCAGCTTCTCTGCGAGTTCCAGGAATTTTTGTTCCGTGAGGTCAGGATGCCCGAGCAGGTAGGTGTAGCTCAGGACGGCCACCAGGATAAATAGCAGCAGCGCCAGCAGGAAGATCTTCAGGTGGCGGGTCTTGAATCTGTACCACTCCTCACGGTAAAGCTGTTTGATATCTTTCATATCAGAAATCCTGTTGATTTCCCTCATGGTACATTTTTCAGGCGAAAAAAAGCAAATAATGGAGCTTACGAGCTGATTTTAGGGTAAAAAAGCGCACCCTAAGCCCCGAAAATAGCCCAAATTCAGAGATAACTTCTTTTATTTCAGCCATATTTCATGGTCCGTCCCCAAAAGAAAATGATATAATTAAGGTATGAGGACGTGGCGGATTGTGGGAGTGGTTGTAGCGGCGGGACTGGCGCTTGGGGCGTGCAAGGCCAAGGAGCCCGAGGTCAGAGACCCGCATCTTAAGCGGCAGCTGCGGGTGGCCCGCAGCATTGCCGGGCAAAGCATCAGCCTCCGCAACGGGCTCGAAGGCTTTGTCGAGTACACGGTCAAGCCGGCCGGATCTCTGGAACCGCCGGAGCAGCGGATCCTGGACACCGGAGAGATCGACACCTACACGGAAGGGGAGAGGATCACGGTGACCTTTGCCCGGCTGTATTCCGTGGTCCGGCAGGACCTCGATTCCGGGAAGACCTACTCCTTTGTCCGGGATGACACGGGGGAGGTCGTCATCAAGGAGGGGTGGCACGGCCTCAAGCATCCCCAGGACCTGGCCCCCTTCGTGTCTACTCCCCTGGCCGTGGCCGAGAAGATGCTGGAGCTGGCCCAGGTGGACGAGGACGACGTGGTCTACGACCTGGGCTGCGGGGACGGCCGCATCGTGATCCTGGCCGCTCAGAAGTTTGGGGCCCGCGGCGTGGGCATCGACTTCAATCCCAAGCGCATCGAGGAGTCCCTGCAGGGCGCCCTCGAAGCCGGGGTGGAGGACCGGACCGAGTTTCGGCTGGGAGACGTGCTGAAAGCCGACTTCTCTGACGCCACCGTGGTCACGGTCTATCTGCTGACCCGCTCCAACGAGAGGCTGCGGCCCCTGTTCGAGGAGCAGCTCAGGCCGGGGACGCTGGTCGCGACCCACAACTACCGCGTGCCGGGCTGGGAGAACAAGGAGATCGACCGCAAGACCGTCGAACTCGAACCCACCAATGTCCACCTCATCTTCCTCTACCGCCGCTGATTGGGGACAGACCTTGGAAACTTACTGATAATAAATAAGTTGTGACCTTAAAAGCGATAAAGTATAGGCTTAAAACCGCATTTTTTGGGGCAATTCCCGCATAATAAGCACAGCCAGGCTGCGCTTGGGTATCGGCTCTGACCGGCTCT
>JAUWTO010000304.1 GCA_030614685.1 Candidatus Aminicenantota bacterium | reverse complement strand
TCGATCCGGCGCACGAATGCCAGCTCGGCCAGCTCAACCAGGGCCAAGCCACGGGCTTCGACAGAAACGGCGTTCAGCCAGCGGGAGCGGTGCCGGATGCGGCGGACATACTGTCTCAGGGTCTCAACATAGGGCTCGTAGACCGGGATGTCGTAGACGTCCACCAGGTTGTCGGCGCTGCGGTGGCGCTGCCGCCGCAGTCGGGCCCGCGGACGGAGAGCGGCTTCGGTCTCGGCCAGCCTCAGGGATTCATTCGGCCCCTTGTCCGTCAGAAAGATCCAGGCTGCCTGCACGCTCTCCTCGCCCTGGACAAAGAGCCGGGCATGCAGACGCGCGCTCAGCTTGTCCTCGGTCTGCGAAGAAGTAAAGGAGGAAGAGAGGATCAGCAGGACCAGGAAACCAACGATGTGTTTAGTTTTGATCTTCATGGTTCACCTAATGTATACGGATGACGGAAGCCTAACGTTTAAACAATAAACAATAGCAGATAGCCTCTGCTTAGGCAATCGGGACAGGGGTGGGAGTGGAGAAGTCAAAATGAACTTTTTGACAGGAAGTTTCGTTAAACTCATTGAATACCGGAGAGAGAGGAGAGAGGCATGTTCAAGAACTATTTCGTGACAGCCCTGAGAAACATCCGGAGACACAAGGGATATTCCTTCATCAACATCGCCGGGCTGGCCATCGGCATGGCCTGCTGCATCCTGATCATCATCTTCATCATGACCGAACTGGGCTACGACAAGTTCCACGCCAAGGCCGACCGGATCTACCGGCTGGCGGTCGATGCCACTCTGGGGGAACGGATCATCAACATGCCTGTGAGCAACAATCCGGCGGGCCCGACCCTGGTCAAGGACTACCCGGAAGTGGAAAACGCGGTCCGCCTCAATTCCTGGAGGGCCAGGACCTCCCTCACCTATCAGGGCCTCCAGTTTTACGAAGACGGGATCTTCTTTGCCGACCAGTCTTTCTTCTCCGTGTTCAGCTTCCCCCTGATCAAGGGAGACCCGGAGACGGCGCTCCAACTCACAAACACCATGGTGCTCACGGAAAGCGCAGCAGAAAAATATTTCGGTGACGAGGACCCCCTGGGAAAGGTGTTGAAAGCCAACAACCAGACGGACTACACGGTCACCGGAGTATGCCGTGACGTTCCTCAAAACTCCCACTTCCATTTCGACATGCTGGCCTCGTTCGAGACACTGTTCGCACAGAACCGCAGGATGGAGAACATCTGGCTCAATTTCAACAACCACGTCTATCTGCTGCTCAGCCGGGACGCAGACCCCGCGGCGCTGGAGGCCAAGTTCCCGGCCCTGGTCGAGCAGTACATGGGCAAAGACCTCAAGGCTCTCGGCGGGACCATGCGCTTCTATCTCCAACCCTTGAGGGACATCCACCTCCACTCCCACCTGGAGGGCGAACTCGAGGGGAACGGAAACATCCTCTACGTCTACATCTTTGCGGCCATCGCCCTGTTCATCCTGATCATCGCCTGCATCAACTTCATGAACCTGGCCACGGCACGCTCGGCCACACGAGCCCGCGAAGTCAGTATGCGCAAGGTGGCCGGGGCCCAAAAAGGGGCCTTGATCGGCCAGTTCCTGGGGGAGACAGTTCTGTTCAGTCTCATCGCCCTGGCGATCGCCCTGGTCCTGGTGTGGCAGGCCCTCCCCTATTTCAGTGCTATCTCCGGTATCGAGATGAAGATCCGGCCAGAGCTCCTCCCCTGGCTGATCCCCACATTTTTCGGACTGATCCTCTTCGTGGGGCTTGCAGCCGGGAGCTACCCGGCCCTGTATCTCTCCTCGTTCGAACCGGCCACAGTACTGAAGGGATCCTTCAAGGCGGGGAAGGCCGGCTCCCGCTTCCGCGGCATACTGGTTGTCGGGCAGTTCATTGTCTCCATCACGCTCATCATCGGGACCTCTCTCGTCCTCAATCAGCTCCGCTATATGAAAGAAATGGAGCTGGGATTCGATAAAGCCAACATCCTGGTGACCCAGATCCGGGACCGGAAGATGCTCCAGGCCCTGGATTCCATAAAGGCCCAGCTCAAACAGGTCCCCGGCGTGCTGGCCGTGACATCCTCGTCCATTGTCCCGGGTGGGCAGCCGAATGTGAGTATCTTTATGCCGGAGGGATTCGCAGACGACGAGTCTCAGATCATGGAGCAGTATCGGGTCGATGAAGACTTCTTCCCGACCCTGGGGATTGATATCGTGCAGGGGCGCAACTTCTCCAAGGAATTCAGTACAGATCCGGAAGAGTCGGTCATCATCAACCAGACCGCGGCTGAAAAGTTCGGCTGGGAAAATCCCATCGGCAAGACCATCCGGATCCCGGATGACATCAACTCGGAGAACGAGATGGTTTTCGAGGCCCGCACAGTCGTCGGAGTCATCGCCGATTTTCACCTGGCTTCACTGCACAAGGTGATCGCTCCCCAGATCATAGACAACAGCCCCGGGGGAACCCTGTCCCTGCGGCTGAGTCCTGAGAACACGTCCTCCACCCTGAGCCGGCTCAAGGAACTGTGGGGCACGATAGACCCGGGCCAGCCGCTGGATTACTTTTTTCTGGACGAGTCATTCGACGCCCAGTATCGTGCGGAGGAACGGCTGAGCGGGATCTTTTCTTCTTTTACGGTGTTCGCGATCCTTATCGCCTGCCTGGGCCTGTTCGGCATGGCCTCGTACATGGCCGAGCAGCGCACCAAGGAGATCGGGATCCGCAAAGTGCTGGGGGCCTCGATTCCCGGTGTTGTGGCCCTGCTCGCCCGTGACTTCGTCAAGCTGGTCCTGATCGCCAACCTGGTGGCCTGGCCCCTTGCCTATTACTTCATGAGCAGATGGATGCAGAACTTCGCCTACCGCGCGGGGATCACAATCTGGATCTTTTTCCTGACCGGGCTGGCGGCATTGATGATCGCCCTGCTCACTGTCAGCTACCAGTCGATCC
>JAUWTO010000371.1 GCA_030614685.1 Candidatus Aminicenantota bacterium | reverse complement strand
CGGTCCGCTCGGTCCGGGACAGCCTGTATGCGGAGGGCGGCGTCATCGCCCAGTGCGAGTTCGGGCTGGAGGCGGATCCCGATAACGTTCTGGCCGTGTTCGAGGCCTGGGACCGGCTCGACAGCCCCGGCGGCTGACCCACTCGTCACAGAATTCCGGCTGCGAGATATCACCCCCTTTTTCACCCCTAAAGGCGATTGCCGGATGCGGGCTCTCGTCTTATTGTATTAGACATGCAGTACAATTTACATGAGAGAGACACATGTTTCGAGTAAGCATCGATTTCGGATCGCCGCTGCCCATCTACCGGCAGCTCAACTATCTGGTAAAACTGGAGATACTCTCGGGTCGGCTCGAACAGGGCGCCCAGCTCCCTTCTATCCGCGAACTGGCCAAGAGCCTCAAGCTCAATCCCAACACTGTCGCAAAGGCCTACTACACTTTGGAGGCGGAAGGATTCGTTGAGAGCCGGCGGGGGAGCGGCAACTGGGTGAACTACAAGGCCGGTAACCTGGACGGGCTGCGGAAAGGCATGGTGGAGGACGAGTGGAAGGGCTTCCTCGAAAGGGCCGTTTCCCTGGGTGCCTCCTCAAAGCACATCCTAGATCTTGTGAATAGGGATTTAAACAATGAATGAAGATATCCTTAACGTCAGCGGCTTAAAGGTGAAGATCGGGAAGAAGACCATACTGGATGGGATCGACGTTGGCTTCTCCAAGGGGGAATGTGTCCTTATCGCCGGGGCCAACGGGGCAGGCAAGAGCACGTTCCTCAAATGCCTGGCCGGTGTCATCCTCCCGGACAAGGGGGAGGTGAGCTATGCCAATGGGATCGGGCCCGAGAAGATCGGCTTCATCTCCGACCGGCTCAGTCTGTTCGAGAATTTTACGGTGAAGCAGGGAATCGATTTCCACACCCGGGTCTTCGGGATCGAGAGTTTCGACTCCACACTGATCGACGAACTGCGCTTCGACCCGGCACAGAAGATCAAGCACCTCTCGGCTGGTGAGCGGACCCTCTTCAACCTTTCGCTGGTATGGTCCCAGCAGCCCCGGGTCCTGCTGATCGACGAGATCATCCACGTCATCGATCCCTTCCTGCGGGATAAGTTCCTCGAGGCCGTGATCGACCTCATGGACCGCTGCGGGACCACGGTCTTCATGGTCAACCACACCTTTTCCGAGATCGAAAAGATACCGGAGCGGGTGATGGTCATGGCTGACGGCCGCTTCATCGTGGACGAGAAGAGCGAGGTCCTGGCGGCGAAGCTCAAGAAGGTGATCTCCGATACCGAGATCCCTGAAGAGGTCCCCCTCATCTTCAGCCAGGAGGCGGCCGGCACCCATGAGCATTATGTCTATCCCTTCAGCCCCGAACTGAAGGAGCGGTTTCCTTTTGAATCCATCGATGTGGATCTCAACGAGATCATCAAGGCCTACATCGGAGGCGAGTATGCTAAGAAAAGAATGGCATGACCTCTTCCGGCAGAGCCTGTTCTTTATGGCTGGCGTGAGTATATTCCCCGCACTTCTTATCCTTTTTAAAATCACATCTGATCTGTCCTATCCTGAGGTGTTTTTCCCGGTCTGTCAATTCAGCCTGTTTTTCTGGGCCTTTTTTCTGGGCGCCTCCTTCCTGGTTTCTGAACGGTATCAGGGAGGGATGACCTATCTGCTGTCATTTCCTTATTCACGTCTCAGGCTCCTTCAGCTCAAGCTGCTGCCCAGACTTACTGCCGCTCTGGCATTTTTCCTGCTGTTTTACATAGTTCAACTGACCTGGGGGGAGGACTTCATAGCCCTGCCCTTGTTCGTCTTTGCCGTGATCTATTTCGCCCTTTTCTTCATCTCCCTCTCTTTATCAGCCAGTTCAGAAAATTTCCTGGTGCTCTTCTTCCTGTCCATGTTTTCCCTGATGGCTTTCCTGGGGATCGCTCTCCTGGTCATCCAGGCCGCCCTCAAGTTGAGG
>JAUWTO010000163.1 GCA_030614685.1 Candidatus Aminicenantota bacterium | reverse complement strand
TCCGAGCTTAAGGGAAAAATACATCCTGATACTTCGTTTATATGGGGAAGATTTGCGGCTTCGCTTTCAAACACATTGAAGATCTGTTCGTTTACAGCGAAATTCCGTCTTTCCAAGGTATTAATGACCACCACCCCTCCCCTGTCGTAGCCCAGGTCCTTGGTAAAGATGTACTTCACCTGCCTGGACAGGGTCAGGGTCGATATGACCAGGAATATAGAGGCTGAGAACTGAGCCACGATGAGTAGACGGGTCAGCAGGTTTTTACCTCCCAATCTCAAGCTCCCTCGGAAGATCTTAACCGGTTGGATGCGAGAAAGCACGGCACCCGGATAGAGACCGGCCAAGAGGCCTAAAATGACCGTGACCGCTGCCATAAGGGCCAGGTTGGATGCGTTCAGGACATCCGATTCTAGAAAGTTTTTTCCGGACAGCCGGTTGAAAAGGGGCAGCATGAGGGTCCCGGCTGCCACCCCCATGCACATGGAGATGAAAACCAAAAGGATGGATTCGCTCCAGAACTGCCGGATCAGGTTCATCCTCTGCGCCCCCAAAATCTTCCGCATGCCGATCTCCACCGTCCGCGTGGATGCCCGGCCTATTGAGAGGTTGGTGAAGTTGATGCAGGCGATGAACAGGATCAGCAGCCCGATACCGCCAAGCAGGAAGGAAACGGTCAGTCTATTTCCCTCATACCCTTCGATCCCCTGGGAGCGGAGGTGGATGTCCTTGAGTTTCTGAAGCCACAGGGTGAGGGTCGGGCCATCCTCGTTCCATGAGCCTCGGCTTTTCCTGTCTTCGATGTAGGGTCCGTAGTACTGATCCAGGAATGCCGGCAGCCTGTCCTCGATAACCCCGGGTGACACCCCGTCTTTGAGCTGTACGAAAGTGTAGACCAGGGTCCAGTTCCGGTTGCCCCATTCCGGGACCCCGTAGATCCTGGTCAGCACATCCATGTTCATGAGCATCTCGAACTGAAAGGAGGAATTGGACGGCACATCCTCCGCCACTCCATTCACCACAAAATCTTTCCTCTCCTGCCCGAAAGAGACGGTCAGTGTTTTCCCCATCGGATCCTGAGCCCCGAAGTATTTCTCGGCCAGGCTTCGTGTGAGCACGACGGCGCTTTCCTTCTCGAGGGCCCTTTCGGCATCTCCCCGGAGAAGATTGAAGGAAAACATCTTGAAGAAGTCGGCATCCGCGAAGCCGCATCGCTCCTGGAAAAGCTTGTCCTCCTGCTGGACAATGGCCTCATAGTGAGAAAAGCGGACCGAATGTTTGATGCCGGGGAAATACTCCTTGAGCGCAGGACCGGCGATGGCAAAGATGTAGCGCCGCATGTTATCGAAGTGATGGTCGGTCTTTACGACCGAATAGATCGAGTCCCGGTTGGTGTGGAAGCGGTCGAAGGAGAACTCGTCCTTTATGAACAGTAAGATCCAGAGACAGGCCATAAGTGCCAGGGACAGCCCCAGGATGTTGATGAGGGAGAAGACCTTCTGCCTCATAATGTTTCTCAAGGCCACGAGCAGGTAGTTTCTGAGCATATCGATCCTCCAGGCGCCGGTGTCTTTGATGATCCTGGGAAAAGAGCGGAAAAAATGCTTCCGATACCACCTGTCTGCCACCTTTTGACCGTGAGTTTCTGTGATCTCCAGGTAGGCTTCATCGAAGTCGCCCAGGATAAAAAGCTTCATGTCCCTGCGGATGAAGAACTTGAGGACTGCGTATAGAAAACGCGGCGGCCCGGGCGTGTCCTTCTGGTTCATTTCTCCCTGCTCTCGAAGGCCTTGACGGGGAGCCCCTTCCAGATGAGGTTGTAAGCCTTGCGGGCCGACTTCAGTGCCTGCATGCCCTCTTCTGTGACCGTGTAGAAGACCTTCGGCTTTCCCCTCCTCCGCTCGTTTGTTTCTCCGATGGATTTTAAGACATAGCCCTTTTTGTCCAGTTGGTTCAGGACGCTGTAGAGGTTGCCGATCGTGAATTCTCTTTTGAAGGCATTCAGGATGTGCTTGCGGATGTTGTACCCGTAGGCATATCCTTCCAGCTGCCAGATAGCGATCAGCACGGTCTCTTCGACTTTGGTCAGGTTTTCCATCCGGCCTCCTCGTCAAATACTCTGAGATTCAGTATATAGTATTATACTGGTAATCAGAATAAAAGTTCAGGAATTTGATAAAATTTATTGTCTTCGCCCAGGATAAAGAAACAGTCAGGCCGGACGGCTTCCTTATCAGCTTGCCCGACTGATCTAACAATCAACACGGTTTTGTAAAGGCATGCTTTCCAGTAAAGCTTGATAGACAAGATTCGGATTTCGATATATTCTTGAATACTCATCCGCTGGATCGAAAAGTGAATAGGCTGCATTTTTGGGTGCTGCTGTGCCTGTTAGGTTCTACACCGATTTCAGGTATGGCTGGATCGTCGACCCAAGAGGATTCGGGCAGGTTCTTCGAGATCCGTGGCGGTGTGCTCGCCCATGACGTGGGCAAACTGTGGAGTCATACCCGCAAGGAAGGCGGGATTGATTTCAATGCTGAAGTCATTTTCGGCCGTTCTGTTCGATCACATCTCGAACGCCAATCTCGCAGTGCCGAACGAAGGGATGGATTCCCTCGGTATCCGCTACGGGTATCGCTTTTAGGCTGGTTCTACTTTTTCTTGGCTGTCCAATCCATGGAGCCGAAGTCGCCCATCTCTGCCTGACCGGTCATGGTGTCGCTCTCGACGGTTCCGCCAAAAAACTGCTAAGTAATGCCAGTTAGCAAGGGCTGGACCGTTGATGAGGAAGATTTATTCCTTGATGGAGTCTAAAGATATGGAAACTTATGTTTTGATGGAAGAATTCAGAGAGAGGTAATCATGAAAACATTGGCGATTAAATCTATCCCGATTATGTCGGTGACGGCCGTGCTGGTTGTTGCCCTTCTCCTGTCAGGTCCCGTTGTAATATCCGGCGAAGACCTTGATGCCCGGGTCAAGAAATTTCTCGACTCCCACGACTGGGGCTGGGGCGACATGAACGTTCCGGCCGTAGACGGCCGGACGCTTCATGACCTCATCGTTAAAAACAAATACACTCGGGCACTTGAGATCGGGACCTCCACCGGACACTCTGGGATCTGGATCGCCTGGGCACTCTCCAAGACCGGGGGCAAACTGATCACCATCGATATCGATGAACAGCGGCACCGCGAGGCTCTGGAAAATTTCGAGGCAGCGGGGCTTTCCGAATACATCGACGCCCGCCTCGGCGATGCCCACGAGATCGTCCCAAGCCTGGAGGGGCCCTTCGACTTTGTTTTCAGCGATGCGGACAAGGGATGGTACAAGAACTACCTGATATCAGTCCTCCCCAAGCTGGAGGTCGGGGGATGCTACACGACCCACAACGTATCGATGAGAGGGCGCTGCAGACGAGGGGGCGGCAGCGGGGATTATATGGAGTATCTGCTCAGCCTCTCCAACCTGGAGACCACGGTCGACAGCCGGGGCAACGGCCTTTCCATCAGCTATAAAAAGTCAAAATAGCCTTGCCCGGAGGCTCCTCCTAATACATTTTTTTTACAAACCTTTTACGTTCGAGTGACAAGCCTGTCGAACTACCTCTGTATATTGTGAGCGATGGCTCGGTAGAGGATACAGGGCCAGCGAATCCACTCCAAGGAGGATCGTTCGATGTTAAAAAAATCGATCATGATGTCGGTGGCCCTGGCCGTTGTTATGCTGTCGGGACCCCAAGCGGCTTCTTTCTCGAAGGAGAAGCAGCATCCCGTCAGGGAAATGGTAAAGCGGCTGGAGTTGGGAAAGCCGGTCAGCCATGGAAATCTGACCATCATCCCCATACACATGGATAGGGTCCTAGACGGCACATCGTATTCCACTCTGGAAGACGCCCTGGAAAAGGGCTGGATCACGATGACAGAGGTCGAGGGCGGCCGGGTTCCCCAGGTCAAGATCAGCAACACATCCAGGCACCTGATCTTCCTCATGGGCGGCGAGATACTGACAGGGTGCCGCCAGGACCGGATACTGGCCGGCGATGTCCTCCTGGCCCCGGGAACAAAGGATCTTCTGGTACCGGTATACTGTGTCGAGCATGGAAGATGGAACCAGACCACAGGCCATTTCTACAGCAAGCAGAATCTCGGCACACCTGCTCTGCGGGCAAAAGCACAAGAAAAATCACCGGCGGCCCAGAGGGAGATCTGGGCCAGCATCGCAGAGCAGAACAGGAAATTGGGTGTCACTTCGGCATCGGATGCTTTTCAGCAAGCATTTGAAAACGAAGAGAACCGCGCCCTCATCCAGAAGGTCGAGAAAAGGTTGATAGACATCCCCCGTCTCCACGCTGACACAGTCGGTGTGGTCATCGGTTTGAACGGAAGGATGGTAAGTGTGGATATCTTCGCCAATCCCGGCCTCTTCGCCAAGCAGTGGCCAAAGATTCTGAGGTCATCGGCCCTGTCCTCGATTGAGCGAACCAAGGGAGGCACACTCAGCCGGGATGAAGCGGTTGAATTCTTGAGATCCTTGATGGACCGGAAGTACCGGAGCAAAACCGGGCTCGATCTCGGCTTCGAGTATTCTTCTGCAGATACCGACGCCAACATCCAGGCCCTGGCCTATGAGGAGAGAGTTGTCCATCTTGCAGGATTCCCTCAGGAAAAGGCGAGGCTCAAGGTCATCCGGGATTGGACTGCGGAAACTTATGAGGAATAGACTTGTCACCGGCTCGATGAATGTGATTATAATGGAGTCGGATTTTTCATGAAAGGCCGACGATCCCCTCACCTGCGGCTTCTTTTTATCCTGGCTGTTATTATCCCCTGCCTCATCCTCGGTTTCATCGCTATCCGATCCATCAACAGGGAACAGGCCTTTATCGAGCTGAACCTTCAGCGGACCCTGGATGTGGAGATTGTCCAGACTATTTCCCTGTTGAACACGGAGTTGGACCGGATCCGCGACGAGCTCGCGGCCTCAGCGCCGACCCAAGCGGCTTCCTCTCCACAGTCCGCCTTTGTCTCCTGGAAATCCCGCTCCGAGTTCATCCAGGTCCCCTTCCTACTCTCTCCGGGCCTGGAGATCGTCTGGCCCACGTTCGACGCTTCCCTTTCGGATAAAGAGAGGTCGTTTTTGAACTGGAACAAGGAGTTCATCACCGACCGTGCCGCCATTCCAGTTTTTCAAAACATTGCCCTGCTTTACAAGGACGAGATCGCGAGCCAACCTCTCCCTGACGCACAGCCGGCCAAGGTCGGG
>JAUWTO010000188.1 GCA_030614685.1 Candidatus Aminicenantota bacterium | reverse complement strand
GGACGCCGCTGGTAATCACCTAACCCGTTCCTGACCCCTGGCTCTTAACTCTCGTGGACCAGTCTGTCTGGTTCTCGATGCCCACCCAGGGCATCCCAGATCCTGGCTTTCTGTTTTGAGCAGCCGTCTGTTCCGGCAGCCCGGCTCATTCGATCACGAACTCGCCGTCCCTGATCAGGTACTTGTCTCCGACGCGGAGCGAGATCCTGTCGACCAGCGCATCGTAGTGGTGTGAGCTGGTGTTGGTGCCCAGGCCGTAGGAGTCGCCGATGGCGAAGTGGACCGTGCCAAAGGCCTTTTCCGCCTCCAGCATGTTGGGGCAGATCTTGGCGCCCGGGTTGGTGCCGATCCCGAACTCGCCTATGATCCGGCCGGTTTCGTCGTCCCCGATGTTGTCCATGATGGCACGGATGCCGTCCCCGTCGTAATCGACGAGCCTTCCCTGTTTGAACTCCATCACTCCGTGTCCCAGCTTGTCGTCTATGAGGCTTATGATGATCTTGCCGGTAAAGCTCTCCTCCACCGGGGCCGTGAAAATCTCGCCGGCCGGGAGGTTGCCGTGCATGCCCTTTTGGCTTATGTCGCCGTTGTCGTTTTTCCACTTCCGGCCCTGCACACTGAACGCGATGTGTGTGCCTGCGGCGTTCTCCACCAGGACCTCGTCGGCGTCCTGGATGGCCTCCATGAGCCTCTGGCCCCTGAGGTCGAGGTCCTGGTAGTCGATGTTTACCAGCCTCTCCATCATGTCCACGGTGAGGCCCGGCATCATGCATATCCGGCCGTTCTCCACACCGGTCTTTACCATGTAGCCCCGGAAGGGCTTCTCCTCGATCCGGGCATCCAGCATGTAGGCCACGGCCGAGGCGCCCTCACACAGGTCCTTGAACTGGGCCGTGGGCCCGGTTATAGGCCGCAGGGTCTCGGTCATGAGATAGGTCGTGGTCTCGGCGCCCGCCTGCTTGGCCCAAAGGGCCAGGGCCTCGGCGATCTCCAGCTTCTCCTTGTCCGTCACCAGCAGAAACGCCTCGCCCTCCTTGAGCGCGAGCGCGTGTTTTATGGCCTTCTCGGCCGCCTGCAGCAGTCCACTCATTCGATCCTCCTTGTAAATATCTATAATAATCCCAACGACACGTAATGGCCAACGGCACTGTTCACCGAACCGGGAAAAAAATAGTTTAAATTGTAAAACATTTACTATAAGCTGACACGAGCGGGGTTCAAGGCCCTGGCCGAGCTCAAAAAGGTGAGCGACATCATGTGGGCCCGCTTTTCCGAAGCCGGATACGAGGTGTGATGTTTCGTAACTACCTTGTCTCGACTCTCCGCAACCTCCGCAAGGACAGGCTCCACTCCTTCATCAACATCGCCGGCCTGGCCCTGGGGCTGGCCTGTGTCATCCTGATCCTGCTGGTTGTGCGCTACGAGTTCAGCTTCGACAGCTTTCACCCGAACCGGGACCGCATCTTTCGGGTGGTGACCGATTCCACTCTCGACAATGGCCTCTTCCAGAAGGCGCCGACCATGCTCCCGCTGGCCCCTGCCTTGCGCCGTGATCTCCCCGAGGTGGAGCGCGCGGCCCGTGTCTCCCGCCGCAGCTCGATACTGGTGAGCGCTGGTGAGCACCGCTTTTATGAATCGCTGCATTTCGCCGATCCCGAGGTCTTTTCGATCTTCCACCTGCCGCTCAAACTCGGGGATCCGGCGACAGCCCTGGCCCGGCCCTTCTCCATCATCCTCACCGAGGCTCTGGCCGAGAAATATTTCGGCCGGTCAGATCCCTTGGGCAAGGTCTTGAGGATCAACAACATGCAGGATTTCACGGTGACCGGTGTCTTCCGGGAGATCCCCGAGACCTTCCACCTGAGGATCCGGAGCCTGGCCTCCTTCGAGTCGTTGAGAAACCAGGAGCAGGACCGTTGGGACGACTGGGGCACGTTCTCCAACGACTACACCTATGTCCTGCTCGCCGCCGGTGTGGATCCCGGGGCACTGGAGGCGCGGCTGCCCGATTTCCAGCGGAGGTATGTGGAGGCTGATGTTGCGGACAGACAGACACTGCGCCTGCAGCCGCTCGAGGAGATCCATTTCTCCTCCCTGAACTATGACGATGCCGTCACCTATGAAAAAGGCTATCTGTATGTTTTTTTCGCTGTCGCCGTGTTCATCCTGATCCTGGCCTGTGTGAATTTCATGAACCTGGCGACAGCCCGGTCGGCGGGCCGGGCCCGGGAAGTGGGCATGCGCAAGGTGGTGGGAGCCAGGAGGACCCAGCTCATCGTGCAGTTTCTGACCGAGTCCTTCCTCCTGGCGTTCGTGGCAGTGGCGGGAGCTGTGGGACTGGTGTATCTTGTCCTGCCGCGCTTCAATGCCTTCTTGAATCGTCGTATCGTTTTCGATCTCTCCCATGACCCGGCCCTGTGCGCGATGCTCCTGGCGCTGGTGTTTTTCACCGGGTTTTTCGCGGGCAGCTATCCGGCGCTTTTGCTGTCGGCCTTTTCGCCGGTGCGGGCCCTCCGCAGGAAGCCCGGCCAGGGAAACCGGCGCCTTTCTTTCCGGACGGTCTTAGTGGTTCTCCAGTTTGCCGTCTCCATCACCTTGATCATCGCCACGCTGGTGGTCTATCAACAGCTTAGCTATATGCGGACCAAGGATCTGGGCTTCCACGGCGAGCAGGTGATGGTCATCCCGCTGCAGAACAGCCCGCTGCGGCAGGACCCGGAACCGTTCAAGAATGCCGTGAGGAATCACGCCTCGGTCCTGGGTGTTTCCTATGCCAACGGGACTCCGGGCAGCGACAGCTCGGCCGCCAGCAACTATGTGCTGGAGACTCCAACCGGGGAGAAGGAGATCTATCTTCAGACCATCTACACGGATTTTGATTTTGTGGATACCTTTGGTTTGAAGATCAGGGACGGCCGGAATTTTGCGAAAGAGTTCAGCACCGACACGGGCGAGGCCTACATCCTGAACGCCGCCGCCGCCCAACAGATGGGATGGGATTCCCCTGTTGGGAGGCGGATCTCGAGGGGAGGAGAGCATCCGGGCCGGGTGGTCGGCGTGGTGGAGGATTTCCACTACTATTCCATGCGAACGCGCATCAGCCCCATGGCCCTGAACATAAGGCCGTCCCGGTTCAGTTTCCTGGCCATCCGGGTCCGGCCCGAAGAGGCTTCCCGCACCCTGGCCTTCCTGGAGGAGACCTGGAACCGGTTTGCCCCGGAATACCCCTTCGAGCACTTCTTCACGGATGAGAAGTTTGTGCTGTATTACCGCTTCGAGCAGAACGTGGGGGAGCTCTTCACCCTGTTTTCCATCCTGGCCCTCGTGATCAGTTGCCTGGGTGTCTTCGGTATGATCTCATACACGGCAGAGCAGAGCACCAAGGAGATAGGCGTGCGCAAGATCCTGGGGGCCGGCACCGCCGGGATCATCCTGCTTTTGTCCAGACGATTCGTCCGCTGGGTGCTGCTGGCCAACCTGATCGCGTGGCCTTTGGCGTGGTATGCCATGCATGTATGGCTGCAGGGATTCGCCTATCGGGTCTCTTTAAATCCGCTGCTTTTCCCGTTGGCCGGGTTTGCGGCCCTGGCCATCGCCCTGGCCACAGTCGCCTATCAGTCCCTCAAGGCGGCGTTTGCCAATCCCGCTGACTCCCTTAGGTATGAGTGAAAGTGCATCTCGTTGAGCTTATGTCCTTACATTACAGTGAGTGTGGGTTCGACTCCCTCCTCCGGCACTCTGGAATCCTCACTTTCCCTCGAGGAATTGCTGATTTTTTGCTCGCTCTAGTATATACGAATAACGATAAATTACAGATTATCCAGGGCTATGTCTTGGAAAATTAGGTCATGGTCGATTCTTATCGATGACCATCAAAAACTCTTGAGGAGACAAAATCCTGATACCCAGGTATTGTTTAACTCTTCTCAGCACTTTGTCACCGGTGATGATGAAATCCGCCTTCAGCTTCACAGCGCACTCGATGAATTTGTCATCAGAAGGATCGTCTTCCACAATGGGCAAGCGAGGCGTTTTCAAAGTGAAAATGATGTTTATGTTTTTCTTGAATAGAGCGAGCAGCTCTTCCAATCCCTCCTTTGGCCCTATACCCACTCTTTGTAGAACATCCACATACTCGTCGAGAATGTCTTTCGACAGGCAGAGAACAACCTCTCCTCGTTTCCACAGATCGATGACCTGACGGGGACGGCCGCCCAGGAACGAAGATACGAAAATGTTTGTGTCGATAACGACTTTCAACGCCTGGCCTTTCTTGTTTCTCGGATAGCCTTAACCACATCCCCTGTTTTAATTCCCCGGGATCTCATCTTCCCTCCGATTTTATTCCAAAGATCGTCGACATAGGCGCCGATGTCCCGGTCTTTTACATATTCGGCGATGATATCTCGGACCATTCGGCTGGCAGGCTTCCCTTCCGCTCTGGCTAACTTATATAGCTTTTCTTTGAGTTCTGGATTTATGCGGATATTTATCTGAGTAGACATTTATCTCTCCATAAAGATATATTGTCTATATTGTATAGAACTACTATCTATTTGTCAATTGGGTTCCATATTGTTGCTTTGATGTGGCTTGTGTTATTATCATTTCCACCGCCGG
>JAUWTO010000044.1 GCA_030614685.1 Candidatus Aminicenantota bacterium | reverse complement strand
TTTCTGTGATCACCAAGAAAAACGGCAAGCCTCACACGGAGAGGGTCCTCAGCGTCCGCTTCGTGCCCATGACCACCAAGAAGCGCTAGTAATACCCCTGCTGCACCTGTGAAGAGCTATGGCAATCCCTTTCCCTTTCCTTTTAAGGCGGGTGGCTGGGGTGGAAAGATGGTCGGGTGGCTGGGGTGGAGAGATGGTCGGGTGGAGTGGAGAGACGGTGGTTGGAGTGGAGGGATGGCGTGGGAACATGGGGGAGAAGGGACTGAAAGGCTTGATTTTCAGGGGAACTTGTGTTAATTAAGAGCAAAGGTGACCATGATCAAGTTCGGCACATCCGGTTGGCGGGCCATCATGGGAGAGGAATTCACCTTCCAGAATGTCCGAACGGTCGTCCAGGCCATCGCCAACTTTCTTCACCGCAAGTTCCCCGATGACAAGATCTCCGTAGTCGTCAACTATGATACCCGGTTTCTTTCCGAGCGCTTTGCGGAAGAGGCCTCCAAGGTCCTCTCCCACAACAAGATCCATGTATACCTTTCCGACCGGGACGCCCCTTCCCAGGCGCAAGCCTATCAGGTCATACTCCGCCAGGCGCATGCAGGGATCAATTTCACGGCCTCTTTCAATCCTCCGGAGTACAACGGGCTAAAATACAATGTCGAAACCGGCGCGCCGGCCCTGCCCATTGAAACCGATCTAATAGAGGAAGAGATTAAGCTTCTGATGCAGGGCGACGCCTTCTGCCCGTTCTATCCTAAGACCGAGTTTGTCGAGAAGATCGATCTGCAGGCGGATTACCTGGGTTACATTCAGGACCGGATCGATTTTGATCTGATCAGGAAGGCCGGGATCAAGGTGGCCGTGGATCTTCTCTTCAGTGCGAGCCGCGAATACCTGGATGAGATCCTGGAAGAGAATCACATCCCGTTCGAGGAGATCCATGGATACCTGGACCCCTATTTCGGGGGCTTCACACCCTCCTGTACCGAAGAGAACTTGGAGGAGCTGAAGGCTCTGGTTATCGAGAAAAAGCTCCATGTGGGACTCGCCACGGATGCGGACGGGGACCGTTTTGGTATTGTCGATGAGAAGGGCCGCTTCATCGAGCAGAACCTGGTGCTGGCGATGCTGTTGGACTATTTTGTCACGGAAAAAGGGTGGAGGGGAGGGGTGGCCCGATCCATCGCCACCACCCACCTCATCGACCGCATTGCCCGAGCGCACGATCTTCCGCTGTACAGGACTCCCGTCGGATTCAAGTATCTGGCCGCCCTGTTCCTGGAAGGGAAGATCATATTCGGTGGTGAGGAAAGCGCCTGCCTGGCTGTCAAGGACCATCTCCCAGAGAAGGACGGGATATATGCCGGCCTCATGGTCGTGGAGATGTTGGCCGCTCGGGGCCGAAAGCTGTCCCAACTGATCGATGACCTGTTCGCCAAATACGGCAATCTGGAGGGAAGCACCCGGACCATACCCCTGACCACAGACAGGGAGAGGAAGCTGAAACAGCTGATCAGGCGGCCGCCGAACCGTGTGGCGGATCGGGCGGTCAAGAGTTCGGATAGTTTAGACGGCCTTAAATTAAATTTTGACGACGACGATTGGATTCTGCTACGCTTTTCAGGGACGGTCCCGGTCATCCGCTGCTACGGCGAGGCGGGTTCGGCAGATGAATTGGATCGGCTCATGAAAGCTGGAATGGAGTTTATAACCTGATGCCGCGACAAAAAACGCAGGCTGGCCTGTCTTTCAAGTCAAAACTTCTGATCGCGGCGGTTTCGTTTCTTTTCCTGGTCCTGGTGATCGCCTCGTTCTTCGGAGACCGGGGACTGATTGAGATCTATCAGATCGGCAGAAATGCCGATTCGCTCGAGATGCAGGTGGAACAGCTGACGCTGCAGAGGGATGAGCTGCGGAAGGAGATCCAGGAACTCAGAGACGATCCCCAGGCGATCAGGGAAAGGGCACGCGAACTGGGGTTCGGCCTGCCGGACGAGACAGTTATCCTCAAGTAAACCACCCTTTCACCGCTTGCATCCGGAACTTCGGGACCAGATTTTGCCCAAGGACCGTCGTGTGCGAAGTCACATATTTGAACGGAACTCATGGATAAGCTGCTGCAGGGACTGAACACGGAGCAAGAACGGGCGGTCACCTATGGCGACGGACCCCTCCTGATCATCGCGGGGGCCGGCACCGGCAAGACCAAGGTCATCACGCATCGGATCGCCCACCTCATTGCCTCCAAGGCAGCGCGGCCGGATGAGATCCTGGCCGTGACCTTCACGGAGAAGGCCGCCAGCGAGATGGAGGAGCGGGTCGATCTCCTGATCCCATACAGCTACTCCTTCGTGGAGATCAGCACGTTCAATTCCTTTGGTGAGAGGGTGCTGCGCAGTCACGCCCATGAACTGGGTTTCCATCTGGATTTCATGCTGCTGGCCGAGGTCGAGCAGGCCATTTTTTTCCGTGAGAACCTGTTCCGTTTCCCCTTGCGGCATTACCGGCCCTTGAGCTCACCTGCCCGGCACATCCAGGAGCTTCTGGCCTCTCTGCGGAAACTGAAGCAGGAGGGCGTCAAACCCGGTGACTATATCCGGTTTGCCCGGGAACAGATCAAGCAGGCCCGGGATCCGGCCGCTGCAGAAACGGCCCGCAAGCATCAGGAGTTGGCCCTGGTCTACCGAACGTATCAGAAGCTCCTGCGGGAACATGGCATGATCGATTTCGAGGATCAGGTGACCCTGGCCGTCGAGCTCCTTCGGACCAGGCCCTCCGTCTTGAAGGAATATCAGGATAAATATAGATACATCCTGGTGGACGAGTTCCAGGATACCAACCACATCCAGTTCGAGCTCCTGAAACTGCTGAGTGCCCGGCATCACAACATCACCGTGGTGGGGGACGATGATCAGAGCATATTCCGCTTCCGGGGCGCTTCGCTCAACAACATCCTGAGCTTCAGCCGGATCTATCCTCAGGCGGAGCGTGTGGTCCTCAATTCCAACTATCGATCCACACAGCTCATCCTGGATGCCGCCTACCGGTTGATCCGTCACAACGACCCCCACCGTCTCGAAGTCAGGGAGGACATCGACAAGTCCCTGCGCTCGGCTCTGGAGCCTCGGGGCAAGAGCATCCACAAGCTGCAGTTCGATACCCTGTCCCACGAATCCGACCGCATCGCGGACATCATCCAGGAACGGGTGGCAGAGGGCGGTCGCTACAGCGATATCGCTATACTGGTCCGGACCAATGCGGATGCCGATCCCTACCTGCGGGCCCTGAACATGCGGGACATCCCCTACCGGTTTTCAGGCAGCCGCGGCCTGTACGCGCAGGAAGAGATCCGGATCCTTACGTCCTTTATCAGGGCCGTGACCGATTTTCAGGACAGCCCCAGCCTCTTCCATCTTGCCCTCTCTGAAGTCTATCGGATGGATGCCTATGATCTCACCTCCGTGGCCAATTTCGCCCATAAAAAAAACCTCACCCTGCACAAGGTCTTCCAGGAATTTCAACAGGGCCGGAACCCTGTGGATGTCGAGGAGCCTTCCCGGGACACGATCCGACGCATCTATCAGGACCTGCGCACCTTTGTCGAGCTGGCTGCCCACCAGAACGCCGGTCAGGTGATGTATGCGTTTCTGGAACGGTCGGGTTTTCTCAAGGAGCTCACGCAGGAGCTTTCCTCTCGGACCGAGCTGCGCATCAAGAGCATCCGGCTCTTCTTTGACAAGGTCAAAAACTTCTCTCGCGTGACCGATCAGGACTCCCTGTTCGCCTTCGCAAAACACCTGGAGTTGCTCCGTCAGGTCGGGGACAATCCTGCCTCGGCCGAGGCCGAGCTGGAGGAGGATGCGATCAACGTGCTGACCGTGCACAAGGCCAAAGGACTGGAATTCCCCGTGGTCTTCATGGTCGGATTGATCGCCGACCGCTATCCCGGACGGGCGCGCAAGGAGCGCATCCCGATCCCCGAGGCGATCCTGGGCGACACAGTACAAGCCCCCTCACCCGAAGCCGATAGGCTCCCGGAGGAGGACGGCGTTTCCTATGTACGGGAGGAGAGGCGCCTGTTCTATGTGGGAATGACCCGAGCCAAACACACGCTCTATCTGACCTGGGCCCGCGATTACGGCCTCAAGCGGCTCAAGAAGGTCAGCCCCTTTGTCCTGGAGGCTCTGGACCTGGCCCGAATCCCCGAAGAGACGCAGCAGGCTTCGGCCCTGGAGGAGATCCAGCGCTATGCCCCACGGCCCGTGCAGGCCGCCAAAGGAGTGCAGGGAGGGCCGCGGGCGGCGCTGCAGTTGAGCTTCTACCAGGTGGATGACTACCAAACCTGCCCTTTAAAATACCGCTATAGGCACATCATCCGGATCCCGGTGCTACCCCACTATAACCTGGTATACGGCCGCGTGCTGCACGGAACCATCCATTTCTTTCTGCAGCAGAGGATGGCCGGCAAGACCCCGGACGTGCGGGAGATGCTGACCGAGTACAGGCATCGCTGGATCAACGAGGGATTCCTCAGCAGGGAGCATGAGGAAATGAAGAAGAAAGCCGGAGAAAGGGCCCTACGGAGGTTTGTCGAGCGGGACCAGGCTTTCGGACAGATACCGGAGTCCCTGGAGCGGTCCTTCAAATGGCAGGATGCAGAGCTCCGCTTCACCGGGCGGTGGGACCGGATCGACCGCTTCCCTGAAGGTGAGATCATCACCGATTTCAAGGCCACTGAGATCAAGTCTCAGGAGGAGGCGGACCGTCGCACCTCGAGCAGCCTGCAGATGGACGTTTACGCTCTCTCGTTCCTGAAGGCCACAGGCGTACCCGCTCTGGAAACACGGCTCCATTTCCTGGAGTCGGATATCATAGGCCGGGCACGAAAAGGCCAAAAGGAGACACAGAGGGCTCTGGACAAGATCATGGAAGCTGAGTCGGGGATCCGAAGGCAGGATTTCACGGCCAAACCCGACTGGCACAGCTGCAGCAACTGCGTATTCAAGAGCATCTGCCCTGATTCTTACGCATACTGAGACGTGGTTCATTCACGTCCTATCTAGATTGTTCATTAATCTGCCGATTAAATTAATTTTTTGGTTATTTTACAAATAAATATCGGCATTATTTATTAATGACACAGGTCAGACTTGGCTCATCCACGGGTTAAGATTGCTGCAGCGACGAGGAAGGGGTTCATGAGCTGTAGTTTTCTACAGCGATTGTGCCACGACGAAGTTGATGCGGTGAACTTGGTTTATGTTTTACCCATGAGGGATGTGGATCATTTAAGGGTCAAGATTGCTGCAGCGACGAGGAAGGGGTTCATGAGCTGTAGTTTTCTACAGCGATTGTGCCACGACG
Organism: Candidatus Aminicenantota bacterium; assembly: GCA_030614685.1. Taxonomy (GTDB): domain Bacteria; phylum Acidobacteriota; class Aminicenantia; order Aminicenantales; family Aminicenantaceae; genus JAUXEH01. Next base: position 9,141 of record JAUWTO010000044.1, on the reverse strand, counting down.
AAGTTGATGCGGTAAGATTGGCCCTTAAATGATCCACATCAGTTGGTGGGGAGCCAGAAGGGCATAAGAGCCCAGGGCACATTCCTGTCCAGCAGAGAGAGGGTGGAGAGGAGCTTCTTTACCCGAGGCGGAAGCCCGGCATCCAGGCTTACGGCCCGCTTTCCCCAGGCCATGTCCCAGATAGATATCTTCTTGGGCCATACCTCCAGCCGGACCGGATCCTGGTCTGCGATACCGGCCAGCTCCTTGGCGATGGCTATGGCCCGGGAGAGGCCGCCCAGCTCATCCACCAGGCCCAGCTCCAATGCTTGGGCCCCGGTCCACACCCGGCCCTTGCCGATGCGGTCGATCTCCTCCTTGGACATCCTGCGCCCTTCAGCCGCCTTGGTGATGAAGTGGTCGTAGGTCTTGAGGATCTCCTGCTTGAGGAGGAGGCGTTCCTCAGAAGTGGCCTGCCGGAAGGTGGAAAACATATCGGCCCGCGCGCCGTACTGGATCTTCTCGGCGGTGATGCCCAGCTTGGCATAGAGCTGCCGCAGGTTGATCTTGGCGAAGATGACGCCGATGGAGCCTGTCAGGGTCTGGGGGTGGGCCACGATCCTGTGGGCGGCCATGGCGACCTGGTAGCCACCGGAGCCGGCCATATCAGACATGGAGACGACAAAGGGTTTTTCTTTTTTGGCCAGAGCGACTTCTCTCCAGATGGAATCGGAGGCCACGGCCGACCCGCCCGGGCTGTCCACACGAAAGACGATGGCCGCCACTGTTTTGTCCTGGCGGGCTCGCCGGATCCAGCGGGACACTGTTTCGCTCCCCATCATCCCATACATCCCGCTGCCGCTTATGATGGGCCCCACCCCGTAGATCAGGGCCACCTTCCTGCCCCGGTTCAGTCCCAGCGAGGTGGGTTTGATCCGGAGGTACTGCTGGTGTGTCACTCGCGTGATCTTTGAACGGTCGCCCATGAGCATCTCGATGAACTGGTCCTCATAGAGTAGCGAATCCACCAGCCCCGCCTCCTTGGCGGATTCCCCCTGGAAAAAGCCGTGGTCGATGAGATCTCTCACGTCCTCTTCGCTCTTCCCCCGCGCGGTCGCAACCTCCCGGACGTACTGTTCGTAGAGGCTCGCATAGAGCGAATCCAGCATCTCCCGGTGGGCAGGGGTCAGTTTTTCCTCTGTGAACATGTGGTAGGCGGTCTTGTAGTCCTCCACATGTTCGACCTCCGCCTCCACGCCCAGCTTGTCCAGGGCCTGCTTGACGAAAGGTATGTAGCCGCCGATCCCGTTGATGATGAGGAAGCCTTGAGGATGGAGAATGACCTCGTCGCAGGCCGTAGCCAGGTAGTATTCCTTGTCAAAATCGATGGCCTCCTCAATGTAAGCATAGGCCTTTTTCCCGGAGGCGCGGAAATCCAGAATGAGGTCCCTGATCTCGTTGACCTTGGCCCAGTCGCACACGAGATTCCCCATGCGCAGCACCACGGCCGAGATCCTGCTGTCGACCTTGGCTTTCCGCAGGTTGGTCCAGATGTCGTGCATGGAGAGCGCCGGGGGCTTGAGATAGAGGAGGGTCATGATGTCGGGTCCGGGCTTTTCCTGGATCTCCCCCATGAGCCTGAGCTCCAGAAACGAGTTGGCTTTTACTGTCGGGGCCTTAGAGAACTGGAAGTAGAAGAATGAGGCGAATGTGACCATCAGCAAGACAAAAAAGATCATCAGGATGATGAGGACGTAGGTTCCTTTGCGCATCTTCTCTCCTTTTGATGGCACTGGAAGTGCGGGTTCTTACTAAACGGATTCTTACTATATAAGACTTCTGCCATTTAGTAAACCGGCCGGAGTTGCATATGTTTGCGGCCTTCATTACAATACAATGTCACCCAGAGTAGAGAGGGAGAAGCCCATGGCGAATGCACTCAAAATAGAGAATGTCTCCAAGAGGTTCGGCACGTTTTATGCGGTCAAGCAGCTGTCCTTAACGATCCCCGAGCGCGCGATCTACGGCCTCCTGGGCCCAACGGAGCCGGCAAGACCACGACCATCCGGATGGTCATGAACATCATCATCCCTGACTCGGGCCGGATCGAGGTCCTGGGCCGCAGCATGGACGAGAACATGAAAACCGAGATCGGATACCTGCCGGAGGACCGGGGATTCTACCCCAAGATGCGGCTGCGGGAACAGCTTCTCTTCCTGGCCGCATTGAAGGGGCTCAGACCCGCTCAAGCGCGCCAGACGGTTGACCTCTGGCTGGAGCGGTTCGATCTCGTGGACTGGCGGACGAAGAAGACGGAGGAACTGTCCCGGGGCATGCAGCAGAAGGCCCAGTTCATCGCCACGATCCTGCATGATCCCCGGCTTATCATCCTGGACGAGCCTTTCTCGGGCCTGGACCCGGTCAACACCAAGCTGTTCAAGGATGTGATGCTGGAGATGCGGGACAGAGGCGCCACGATCATCTTCTCCACCCACCGCATGGAACAGGTCGAGATGATCTGCGACGAAATCTGCCTCATCAACAAGGCAGAAAAAGTCCTGGAGGGCAGTCTCAAGAAGATCAAACAGCAGTATGGGAAGAACACCGTGGTGCTCGAATACGAGGGGGATGCCGGCTTTGTGCGGGAATTCCCCGGGATTGCCAAGCTGGACGACTATGGCCGCTACATGGAGATTCAACTCGAGGAGAGCATTGATCCGCAGGAACTCCTGAAGCTGGTGACCGGAAAGCTCCGCGTCGGCCGCTTCGAGGTCAAAGAGCCGACACTCAACGCCATTTTCATCGACAAGGTAGGAGGCAGCCATGCGTAAGATTCTCGCTGTTGTCAAACGGGAATACCTCCAGATCGTCCGGACCAAGGGCTTTATCATCGGCACGGTCCTGGGACCGGTCTTCATGTCCCTTATGCTCGTAGTGCCGATCGTGCTGTCCGTGATCACCGTGGAAGAGCAGGAGACGATCGCGGTCATAGACGCCAGCGGCGAGGTCCTCCCCGGTCTGGAGCGTAAGCTGAACGATGTCCGGCTGAAGGACGGTACTCTGCGGTACACCCTGGAGGAGCATCGACTAACAGACGACCTGGGCGGGCTCCGGGAACGCTTGAACCAGAAAGTCCTGAGCAAGGAGCTCTCGGCCTACCTCTTCCTACCTGCGGACATCGTCTCGGGAGGGGAAGCCGAGTTTGTCTCTGAACATGTCTCCGATTTCGAGAAGACTCAGGACATACGCCGTGCCCTGAACTCCGTGGTCATCGAAAAACGCCTCAAAGGCGAATCTATAGACCCGCAGTTGGTCAGCCGGCTGATTATGCCGGTGCCGCTCTCCACCCATAAGGTCACGACCAGGGGAGTGGAAGAAGATACCGGCGGCACCTTTCTCGTCTCCTATTTCCTCGTCCTCATCCTGTATATGACACTCATTTTCTACGGTCAGGCTGTGATGCGCGGAGTGATCGAAGAGAAGACCTCCCGTGTGGTCGAGATCGTGCTTTCGTCCATGAAGCCGTATCAGCTCATGGCCGGGAAGATCGTGGGGATCGCGGCCGTGGGATTCACTCAGTATGCGATCTGGACCCTGTTCGGCATTGCGCTGGCCACCAAGGGCAGGGCGCTGGCGTCATCGGCCTTCCCTCAGATGGATTCCTTTCAGATCCCGACCATCCCGCCCTATGTCTTCTTCTACTTCGTGATCTACTTCGTGCTGGGGTATTTTCTGTATTCTACGATTTTCGCTGCTGTCGGCTCCATGGTCAACAATGAGAAGGAGGCCCAGCAGCTGATGATGCCCGTGATCATGATGCTGGTCATCCCCCTGCTGCTGATCATGTTCGTGATGCGCAGCCCATCCAGCTCCATGTCGGTGGGCCTTTCCCTGTTCCCCTTCTTCGCGCCCATGCTCATGCTGCTCCGTGTCTGTATCCTCCTGCCGCCATTCACTCAGATCCTGGGCTCCATCGTCCTTCTGGTGGCCGCTATTCTCGCTATGATCTGGCTTTCGGGCAAGATCTATCGCGTGGGCATCCTGATGTACGGCAAACCACCGCGCCTGCCTGAAATCCTCAAGTGGCTCCGCTACAGATAGTACAAGACCGACTCTGACTCGGATCGAGGGTGAACCTTTTGGGAAGATCTTCCGTAGAAATCGACGAAGAGAATATCATGAGGAGATCTGAAGCCTGATGGGGCATCAAGACACAGCCGAGCAGGCGCACATCCATGCGCTGGTGCTGAGCGCCCGTGGGGGAGACCGGGAGGCCTTCAAGGCCATTGCCCGCCTCTACCAGAAAAAGGTCTATCTGCTGGCGTTTTCCTTCTTTCGGAACCATGAGGATGCCATGGACATCGTGCAGGAAACGTTCCTGCGGTTCTATCAGAAGGCTGCCATGTTCGAGCAGGGCAAGAGCTTCCAGAACTGGCTGCTGCAGATCGCCAAGAACCTGTGTATCGACCGCTACCGCAAACAGCACAAGAAGGACCGTGAATTCCTGGTGGATGCAGAACCCGGGGAGGTTGGACTGGACCGATCCGGCCCGGTCCCGGATCCTACCTCCGCCTCTGATCTGAAGGATGTCTTCGGGCTCTGTCTGAGCCGGCTGTCCGAGCGCCAGCGCTTGATCTTCGTGATGCGGCATTACAACCAGTTCCAGTACACGGAGATCGCCCAGATCTTGAACATCGCCGTGGGCACGGTCAAGTCCCTCAATTTCAAGGCCATTCAGAATCTTAAGATGCATATGAGTCCCTATGTGGGAGCACTGCCATGAACACACAATGTGAACGTTATCAAAGGGAACTGGCGGCCTATCTTTACGGGGAGCTCCCCGATGAGATGAGCCGGGCGATGGAAACCCACCTCCAGACCTGTCCGGACTGCCGCCGGGAGATGAACGATATGAAGAAGGTCTTCAATGGGGCGGACACCCTGAATCCGGACATGGCCGCGGCCATGGAGAAGGTGGACTGGGAAGGTCTCCCCGACAGGATCGCGGATCGGGTCCTGGGACGCGGGTTCAGGGACTCTGTCCCGGGACGGACCGGATTCTGGGGAGCGCTGTTCCAGCCACGGATGCGGCCTGTCTATGCCGCCCTGTTCATGGGTATCCTCCTGGGTGTGGCCCTGACCTTTCTGGTCCTGCGCCCCTCCGGACCATTGGATCTGGCCTCCCGGGAACTGGTCATCCCGGCCGGGGCTCTGGAGAGCATGGATATCGAGGTGGCCCGCCGCACGACGCTGGATTACCTGGACAGGAGCCAGTATCTGCTCCTCGACCTGGTCCAGTCGTCTCCTGAGAAGGCTGCTGATTTCTGGAAGAGCGAATATGCCTCCCAGCAGGCCAAAGACCTCCTGTCCAAGAAGAGATACATCGACCAACAGCTGGGTTCCTACCAAATGGCCAAGGCCAAGGTCCTCTGCGACCAGATCGAGCTGCTCTTCCTGGATCTGAGCCAGATCAGCCAGGAGCTGTCCGCCGCCGAATTGGCCAAGCTCCAGATGCTCATCCAGGAAAGGAAGTTGGTCATGAAGATCAAGCTGGTCAAGAAAGAACTACAGGAAAGCGAGGTCTGAGATGCGAAAAATCAACATTATTCTCCTGATTGCCCTTCTGGCCGCTTCCCTGGGTCAGACCTACCTCGAGGCCCAGTCCGACTATGACCTGTTCACCGAGGCCAAGGTCCTGATCTTCGACAAAAAATGGACCAAGGCCCAGAAGATCCTGAACGAGCTCCTGGAAAAACATCCGGACAGCCGGTTCTATGCCCAGGCCCTCTTCTACAAGGGCAAATGCCTGGAGGAACAGAGGGGGAAGGAGACGGATGCCCTGGCTGTGTTCAAGCGCTTCCTTCGGCAGGAGGACGCGGACCGGAGCCTGATCGACGATGCCGAGAACACCGTCGTGGACCTGGCCATCCGTCTGTACGCGAACGGACGCAGGTCCTACCTCGTCGAGGCCGAGAAAAGGTTGAAAAATGATCGCCGGGACGTGCGCTATTATGCCGCCATCCAGCTGAGTTTTGTGGATGAACAGCAAACCCGGGAGAAGGCCCTCCCGGTCCTGAAGGATATCCTGGATGAGTCCCGGGATGATGAGCTCCGCGACCGGGCCAAGCTGGCCATCATCCGCATCGATCCCGATGCATTCGAAGAGTATGGGCAAGAGCCGGAGGAGCGGGGGGCGCGGATCCTGTACCTTCGCATCTATAAGCGGGGTCAGCGCAAGCCGGCCCTGAAGCTCAACATCCCCTGGGCCCTGGCTGACCTGGCGTTCTCCGCCATCTCTGAGGAGGACAGGTCCAGCCTGAGGAAGGAAGGGTATGATTTGGACAAGATGATCCGTCAGCTCCTAGCCATGGGAGGCGAGGTCCTGGAGATCCATGACGAGGACGATGGGATTACCTTTCAGATGTGGATCAAATAGCCTTGCGGGCCTTCCCCTCTGTGTTTCCACCTCCCTCTCGCTAATCCCTCTCTCCCTTTTGCGGGAATCATCCAGAGCCAATCGAGGGGGCGACTAAGATGTTTGAGCACGATATGGGCTGAGACAGGAGTGCTTCTTGGACCGGGCTATAGACTACGCGCAGCGGAAAAAAGGGCGGAGTTCCGAAGCCGGCCGTTTTCAGTCCTCACGAAATTGAGGAAGTTTGCCCTATTTGCGAGAGTGATTGACTGCTATGGGCTGTTTTAATAAGATAGGGATTCACTTTCAGGAAAATACAGATGGCCCGGCTATTCGAATATCAGAGCAAACAGCTGCTGAAGCAAGGCGGCATCCGGATTCCCGAGGGCGGGGTCGCACGCACTCCCGAAGAGGCCCGCGAGATCGCCGCAAAGCTCGGGCGATCCGTGGTGCTGAAGATCCAGGTATGGGTAACGGGTCGGGCCGGCCTGGGGGGCATCCGGTTTGCGGACACTCCTGAGGAAGCCGAGGCTCAGGCGCGCGAATTACTGGGCACTCAGGTCAAGAACTTCATGGTGGATGCGGTCCTGGTGGAGGAAAAACTGGCGATCGCGGACGAGTATTTCGCCGGGCTGGTCATCGATGATGCCGCCAAGGCGCCGCTCCTGGTGTTCAGCTCCGCGGGCGGTACCGGGATCGAGGAGATTGCAAAGGTCCATCCCGAGAAGATCGCCCGTATGCCCATCGACATCCTTGCGGGAGTGAGGGAATATGAGGTCCGAAACCTCATCCGCCGCACCGGTATCACAGGGAAACTGCTGCTCCAGATCTCGGGGCTGCTGACCAGGTTCTACCGGGTGGCCCGTTCCTATGATGCCCGCTCGGCTGAGATGAATCCTCTGGTCCGCACCGAGGACGGGCAGGTCTACGCGGCCGACTGCCACTTCACCGTGGATGATTATGCGGTCTTCCGGCACCCCGACCTGGGAATCGAGGTGGCTCGGGAGTTCGACCGGCCCCCCACTGAACTGGAGAAGATCGCCTACCGGATCGAAGAAAAGGACTACCGGGGCACGTTCTACTTCCTCCAGATGCACGAGGACATCTCCCCGGAGGAGAAGGCCATCGGCTTCAACGGGGCCGGCGGGGGGGGCTCCATGATGTCCATGGACGCGGTCCTGAACCGCGGCTTCAAGCTGGCCAACTACTGCGACACGAGCGGCAACCCGGCCGCTGCCAAGGTGTACCGGGCGGCCAAGGTCATCCTCTCGCAGCCCAATATCAAAGGCTACTTTGCCTCGGGTTCAGGCGTGGCCAGCCAGGAGCAGTTCCACTCCGCCCGGGGGCTGGTCAAGGCCTTCCTGGAGGAGGGGCTCGACATCCCCGCGGTCATCCGCCTGGGCGGCAATTATGAAGAGCAGGCTATCGAGATCCTGGGCCTCTATCTCAAGGATATCCCCGGGATCATCGAGGGCTACGGCCGGGATGACTCTCCCGAGTTCTGCGCCCGGCGCATGGAGGAGCTGATCACAGAGAACGGCGCCCGACCGCACAGGGTGCGGCCGCTCGCAGAACCGGAGTTACCGGAAGCCTGGTATTCCTTTGCGACCATGACCGGTGCCGTGTATTTTGATCACGAGAAATGTGCCGGCTGCCGCACACGCGAGTGTATCGAGGCCTGTGCTCCCGGGATCCTGAAGCTCGATGACGAACAGAGACCGGTGCTGGCCGTGGAGCGGGATGTGGCCCAGAAGGGTAAGTGTACGGAATGCCTGGCCTGCGAGATCTTCTGCCGCTTCCACGAGCAGGCGGCGATCGTCATCCACCTCCCCATGCCGGGACTCCGTGAGTACCGTGCACGCGTCATAGAGACTCAGGACGAGCCGGGAGATTAAGGACAGGCAGAGAATAAGGAATCGGAAGAATACGATGTCGATCCTGGTCAATGAACATGCGACGGTCGTGGTCCAGGGCATCACCGGCCGGGAAGGGATGGTCCGGACCCGTTTGATGACGGAATACGGGACACGGGTTGTGGCCGGAGTGACCCCGGGTAAGGGCGGCCAGGACGTGCTGGGCGTGCCGGTCTATGATTCCGTGGAAGAAGCCTGGGAGCGGTCCGGGGCACTGGACGTGAGTGTCATCTTTGTGCCCGCCACTCTGGTCAAGAACGCCGCCCTGGAGGCCATCGCCGCCGGTGTGAAGCTCGTGGTCATCGTCCCGGACCGAGTGCCGATCCAGGATGTGCTCGAGATCGCCGCCTTTGCCGATAAGCGCGGCGCGCGTTTCGTGGGCCCCAACACGCTGGGCCTGGTCAGTCCGGGCAAGGCGGTTCTGGGCATGATCGGGGGCCGGGCGGAGCGGGCACGGGAATGGTTTAGGCCCGGGAACATCGGGGTCACCTCCCGCTCCGGGGGCATGACCTCCGCCATTTCCTATTACCTGACGGAAGCCGGGCTCGGCCAGAGCACCATCGTCCACGTGGGAGGCGATGCCGTGGTCGGCCTCTCCCATCCCGAGGTCGTGTCACTCTTCCAGGAGGATGAGCAGACCGATCTGATCGTGATGTTCGGTGAGATCGGGACCACCCAGGAGGAACGCGTGGCCGACCTGATCGAGGCCGGGACCCTGACCAAGCCTGTCATCGCCTACATCGGCGGCAAGGCCGCCAAGCCCGGCACACGCTTCTCCCATGCCGGCGCCATCGTGGAGGGCACCCGCGGCTCCCACGCCAGCAAGGTCGGCCG
>JAUWTO010000048.1 GCA_030614685.1 Candidatus Aminicenantota bacterium | reverse complement strand
CGCCTACTATCATGATGATCGGAAGAACGAGACGCATAACGCCGTTTTTCATGCTGATGCAATCTTCACAGGCTGCCGGTTTCAGGGCAAGTCCGCCTTCAAGTATAGCAAGTTCCATGAGGAAGCAGATTTTTCGAAAACGACGTACCGCAAAGAGGCGCTCTTCAAGTACACAAAATTTGACAATGAAATTAGCTTTGCTGATTCCACCTTTGCCAACGACGCCAACTTCAAATACACGGAGTTTCCCAAGAATGTCGATTTTTCTGGAGTGGAATTCGCCGACTTGGCCAATTTCAAGTACACCGAGTTCCCCCGCGGCGTGAGCTTTAAGAATGCCGTATTTCAGGGTGATGCCAACTTCAAATACACGAAATTCTCAGAACCCTTCGACTTCGAGGGCACAGATTTTGAGGATTCGGTTGACTTCAAATACACCAAGCTGGATGGAAAATCTTTCACACTCTATCTCCTGAAAAATAAAAAATAGAGATCCTACGGAATCAATAGTTAGAGGCCACGGAGAACCGACACCAGATAACCAGACTCAGCACGGCAGCCAAAAGGACATGATGTCGCTGTTTCGAGTGTTCTGCTCGTATTGTTCCTCCCAATAATCCCTATCTATCGGGGCAGGCAGAACGGATGAATTCCACCAGGTCCTGCTTAGCCTTGGCCAGAGAAGGCTTATGGATGTACATCATGTGCCCGGATTCATAGAACCCGAACGAGATGCGGTCTTTGAGATTTCCCGCGAGGTCGAGATGGGACATGGTGTACTGGGCCCCGAAGTAGTCGCAGGCTGCGTCATAGTATCCCTCGAGTACGAAGACCTTGAGGAATGGGTTCTCGTTCATGGCCCGGCGCAGCATCTCCCCCACATTGACGTCCTGGCGCCCCTTCCAGGGACGCACGTTGCCGAAAATGTTGTAGGGCATGTCCGTCGAGATTTTGAGTTCCTCTGTGAAGTATCGGTTGACCGCTCCTGTGAAGGGACCGTTCCAATGGGCCATTGCCGGGTCGAACTCGATGTCCTCCCCTGCCGAGTCACGGTCCGTGCCTGTGTATCGGCTGTCCAGTCGGCCGACGGTCAGCCCGCGTGAGCGGAGGAGTTCCTTGCGGAAGCGCTGCCGATCAATCCGAAGGTTGGAGTTCTTTATATAGTCGACCGAGAGACCGGTGAGCCTGGCCATATTGGCTGCCACAGCATCCCGTTCCGCCTGGGAGAGCCAGCCTCCCTTGTTCAGCGCCAGGGCAAAGTCTCCCGTGGCAAAGGCCTCTGCTTCGTCAAGCACCTCCCGCAGGGGCTTGGACTGCATCTCGGGAGACAGCGCCTTGTGGTACCAGGCCGTGGCAGCATAATGAGGCAGGATCACCATGTAGGACATGTCGGTTCCCTTTTCCACACCCAAACCTGTCATGGACACCAGGATGGTACCGTTGATGTACATGCGGTGCGCACTCAGCAGATAGCCGGTCAAGCCCGATGCCCGTGTTGTCCCATAGCTCTCCCCGATCACGAATTTGGGGGAACCCCAGCGCTCGTTTCGTGTGACATAGAGCCGGATGAACTCGGACACGGATTGGATGTCCTCCAAGACGCCATGGTATTTGTGCAGGGGCTTTTGGGGAAGCATACGGCTGTACCCGGTCGCCACTGGATCGATAAACACAATATCCGTGGCATCCAGTATGGAAAACTCGTTGTCCACCACTTCATACGGAGGCTGCAGCATGAAGCCCTGGTCGTCGTACCGGATCATACGGGGGCCCAGAAATGCCATGTGCATCCAGACCGAAGAGGAGCCAGGCCCACCGTTGAAGGAGAACATGAGGGGACGGCTCTCCGGGTCGGACACGCCTTCTTTGATGTAGGCGATGTAGAAAATGAAGGCATCCTGTTCGCCTTTCTCATCCCGGATGGGCAGGGTTCCCGTAGAAACGGTATAGTTAAGGGCCTGTCCACCGATCCGGACCGTGTGTCTGGTTTTCGATTGGAGCTGATCCTGGACAGGCTGTTCTTGTCCTGAGGCTAACAGCGTACAGGCTAGAAGCAGGCAGACGGCAACACAACAAACTCTCTTTTTAAACATGGGTTTCCTCCCGAGTGGTCTTGAATCGTCCCGAGTCTTTATCATCAATAAGACTCGATGTATATCACAACCTTTCCTCCGTGGTCAATCACATGGGCTTGTCGTGCCTAGCGGCCGTCACACAGAGCGTTACGCCTATTCACCCGGGGCATCGACGACCATGATCTCGCGGACACAGGCAATGGCCGTGTTTGGGATTTTTCCCGTTGTCTTACGCGGAATTATTTCATCCCTCATGGCTGTTTGATAGGCAAACACAGCCATGATCACCGCGTTCTTCATCAGGTCCTCGGCTTGCAGCGTATCAAGAAAATCAAGGTTGGTATGGCCGGCTGTTCCAGGGATGCGGTCCTGGATAAACTGAAAACCTGGGAGTCCTGCCCTGTCAAAAGACACGTGATCCGTGCTCCCAACACTCTGGATCGAGATGGCGGTGAAACCCAGGTCACGCAAAGGTTCCATCCATTCAGAAAAGATTCGCCGTGCATGCTCATTCCCCTGGAGGAAGATCCCGCGGAATGCGCCTGCCCCATAATCCTGATTGAAGTAGGCCGAAAATAGTTCATAGGCGGGCTTGATTACCGTTGCCGGATCTCCGGGATTGCCGAAATGACGGTTAACGTACTCCCGGGAGCCGTGGATCCCCTGCTCCTCCCCTCCCCAAAGAGCAATACGGATGGTGCGCCGCGGACGTGCATCTACGGCCATGAGGATGCGGGCTGCCTCGAGGGCCACTGCGCAGCCGGACGTGTTGTCGCTGGCATTGGGACTGGCATGCCAGGTGTCGAAATGAGCCCCGATCATCACCACCTCATCCTTGAGCTCCGTTCCCGGTATTTCGCCCAGGACATTGTTTGCCTGCTCCACATGTTCTCCTAGGCGGTTGCGAACCTCGAGTTCCACCCTGACCGGGATGTCTCTTTGCAGGATTCGGTACATCCGGTTATAGTGCTCAGGAGTGACCGCGATGATGGGAAGGCATCCCAGGCTTGCCTCTCTAGACCATTGATCCTCCTTGGTTCCGGGCCGTGCGAATCCCCTGACTAATCCGGGCGCGCCGCTGCGGCATTCCAGGACCGCCAGCACGCCTTGGGCCTTGAACCACTGAAGCCTGTCTTCGGCTTTGAGCACAGCGGGATTGGGAGGCAAAACGGGTCCCCTGCGGCGCCTTGCTTGCGGAACAACGTCCTGTTCCATCTGCCTCAACTCCTCAGGTGACCTTCGAGGTGTGGCCTGGGCCATGCGTTCCAGGTCAAGAACGACCGGCGGTGATGAAAGCACCACCGCTCCCTTCAATTTGCCCTTAAGAGGCTCCAGATCCTGTTTTGTCTGCCCATCGGCGATCACCACCAGACAGGTTATCCTCCCTTCTGTACTCGGAGTATGTGTCAGAGGGAAACCCATCATGGGCTGGTAATCAGGCTCGAGCAGATGGAGCGAAAAATACTCGTTATCCCAGGAAACTCCGTACTCCATGAATGGTTCGATCACGACATTCCCGAGGCCAATCTCATTCATCTTTTCTATGGCCCAAGCCTGGGCGCACTTCATATCCAGGGAGAGGGTCAGCCGTGCGCCCAGGACGTCCGACATAAAGCCTGCCAAGTCCATGACCTGGGACCGCTGGAAGCCTTCTTCTCGGATCTTTGCAATCATGTCCAGATCGGGAGCAACTGTCTCGTAGGCAGCATGACAAGGAGCGGCCAGAGCCAGGCTGATTCCCAGCAGGATGATCCTTTGTTGTATTTTCATGGATAACCTCCAGCAAGCGAAAATGGGTCACACCGACTCTAATTTATCCGATGGCCTGATGCGATTCAATAGAATTTCGAGATATATTGGGTTGAATCTCGGGCCTCTGCATGGCAAAATAGCATAATACGGAAGAAACAAGGGTGGAGACCATGAATTTATCCCAACGGGAAAAACGGGACCTGATCGCACAGTGGGCCTTTGATACCAGCCCCATCCTGGGCCGGATGCACCTCTGGCTGGAGGATGTGGAGGTGGAGTGGCTCAGGGGGAAAACAACCCCGGAGTTCACACAGAACATATCCTTCATGGACGGCCGCATGGAACGGCTGATGGCCATGATGGTCGCAGTGACGGCCTTGGGTACACGCCTCTTCGGCCGCTTCGGTGAAGGGAAGGACCAGGAAAAGTCAGAGCTCAACCGCGTCAAGAAAGATGCCGATGCCATCTCCGCCTATGCCATGAGCGAGAGCCTCTGGTATGCCTCGCGCCAACTCCCTGAGAATCACGCCATCCTGGTGTGCATGGGCGAGGGCCTGATGCCCAAGGTCGGAGAGACCCGGGAGATGGGCTCCAATCCGCAGCTCGGCTTCGGCCGGGTCTATGCCCGCCCCCAGGTCGCCAAATGGCTCGATGCGCGGGTGACCCGCCTGCTGAATGATCCGGATTACGGTTGGCATGAATTCTGGAAAGAGATCAAGGATTCCGGGATAACGGTCTGGGGAGCGGCCATCGACACGCTGGAAAATACATCCCGTTTCGCCAAGGGCGAATCCACCGGCCCGCTCAGCGTCATCCACCTCTTCAACCAGCCGCTCCGCATCACAAAGCCCTACGAGGGCTACATGGGGCATCTTTTCCTCCCCCTCGAAGTCGTCCGCAAGGCTAATGAAGATTCCGTTCTGCTGGACTTCATGACACCCAGGGACAAGGTCGTCCAGGCCATAGAGGCAACCTATCCCGGGATCCAGCGTCAGAACATCCACGTTTGGACCCTGGGTGGAGAGAGCCGGATCAAACGGCTGGGCTGGCTCTGGAAGCAGTGGCATGACCTGGGGATCCACCTGGTCGAGGCAGGGTGGGAGCTTCCCACAGGGATGGAGGCCTTCGTCGACTCCGGGACCTATGCCCCGACCTATCTCGTGGGCAGCTGGCAGGACGATAAGGGACGACCCCATCTCTTCCTGGTTGATGGATATGCGGCCTCTGCCGAAGCCATGCAGGCGGTCAGCCTGGCCCCCATGCTGGGGCTTGACGGCACACTGGTCACCTTCACTTCCAAATTCAAGCTTTCCATTGAAAAGGAACGGCATATTATGAGCCTGGATCCTGAGGATCCTGAATTTCATGAAAACCTGGGATCGTATTTCGAGGCCCCGCTCGAGAATGAAAAGATCGAAGAATACAAGGACATGATCCGTGAGGCGCGTGATGCCGGGATGCCGATCTCAGACCGTGTCATCCGGGTTGATGATTTTTTTCCTGAAAAAAGCTGGGACGTGATCGCACTCTCCGGCTACATGTGTGATGATCCCTTTTCAGGGGCCGAGGGAGTCGTGAAGATCGAAGAAGGCCTGTACAGGACAACTGCCCGGATCGCTACTCCCAAGGGAGACAAGCGGATCACATTCACCCTTCGCCTGATGGAAAGCCCTGTGGAACAGAAGCTGGTCTTCAATCCCCTGCTCACTCGTTTTTTCTATGGCGAAGACTACCGCAACCGCCCTGTGAAGATCTCTGATTCGGGCCGGATCCGCAACGAACTGCAGACCCTATGCACCGAGGCACTGGAACACAAGAGAGACGGCCGTATGCGTGTAAGATTCGACCGCATTCCGCCCGAAGTCATCTCTGAGGACGAGCAGGAGATCCTGCGTGACGTGCTGCAGTGGTATAAGAAACACCATCCGATCTGGTTTTCCTGGCTGGAGATCGATTGATCCCTGCCTAGCTGGCTGAGAGTCGGGCAATGGATCCAGCGGGGAAGGACCAGCGCACAGACTCGCCCGCATGTTTGGCGCCCAGCTCCAGATGCAGCATGGCGATCCCGCAGTCCAGACGCCTGGGTATGCGGAACGAATATGGCTGCATACCAGGTCTCGATTCCGGGAAAACTAGAGATCGTGGACCTCAAACCCGGCGTCCTTTTTCATTCCATCGATGTAATCCTGGACCGCAGTCCCCTGTTTTCCCTGGCGGAGCTGTGACTCCAATTCGTCTCGGACCTCCTCGAAGGGCCGTGTTTCTTTTTTTCTGTCGACGATCTGGAGTACATGAAAGCCGTACTGGGTTTCTACAATGTCACTGATATCGCCCACAGGGACAGAGAAGGCCGCATCTTCGAACGGCTTGACCATACGCCCTCTGCTAAAATCTTCGTAGAGCCCCCCGCTTTCCTTAGAACCCGGATCTTCCGTGTGCTGCCGAGCCAATTCAGCAAAGTCTTCACCGGCCCGGGCCCGGGCGAGGATATCTTCCATGGCTTTGCGTATTTCATTCTTCTCTTCTTCCGTCTTCCCCTGTGTCAAGAGCAGGATGTGCCGCACCGATGCGGTCTGGTCTGCTTCATAGGCCTGCTGGATCTCGGACTCGGATACCTGGCTCAACTCCTCCAGAAAGGAGTCCAGGTATGTCTGTATGATGAGGTCGGTCTCGATGTTTTCCAGGACATGGTCCATGGAAACCCCTGCCTGTGAAAGCATCTGAAGGAACTGTTCCTCACCGCCTACACGGGTATACTGGTCGGAGAGCGCACTCTCCAGGTCTCCGGGCTCTATCTGTGTGCCGGCATCCGACGCTGCCTTCAGGAGCAGATCCCGCTCGGCCATCCGTTCGGCATTCTGAATGATGATGCTCTTCAGCTGTTCTGGATCCATGCCTTTCAGCTGTGCGGCCTGGTTCCCCATGTTGTCCTGAATAGCCTGTATGACCTGGGCGGCCGAGATTTTATATTTTTTTGTTGAGACTATAATAAAATCAGTTTCCGGATCGAGGGAGGGAATCGTATCGGAAAGATCCAGTGCCAGCTGATAGGCCGGATTCCCCTCCGCCAGTTTGTAGACCTCATCCTGCTTTGCGCATCCGAAGGCCATGAGTGTCACAACCAGAATCAATAACAAGGTGATTTTCATCGATACTCCTCGACCACCGTCAATTCTCGGCAGCCCATGAATTTGAAACGATGTGTAAGTTAACCACAGACCCGGCGGAATTTCAAATGATATTCCGCACCGGAGATCGTCTCACTCCTAATCGGTGGCTTAGGCGTCCGGTTTGATCTATAATGACTTTCTGACATGAATCGAGGACAAGGAGCTTGAGGCCATGAAATTCGATCTTGAGTCCATCCGGGGGCACATCCTGGGCCGCGATCTGCTGATCCCTACTCCCTTCGGCGATCGCCACTTGCTCTACGCCGACTTCACCGCATCGGGGCGGGGGCTGCTCTTCATCGAAAAAATCATGCTCGAACTCCAGAAATCCTACGCGAACACACACACCGAGGACGACTACACCGGAAAATTCACCACACGTCTCCTGCACACGGCCGAGGAGAAGATCAAGCATATGGTCAATGCGGGGCCAGACGGTAAGATCATCTCAATCGGATCCGGCACAACCGGAGCACTCAAGAAGCTTCAGGAAATCATCGGTGTCTCCATGCCGCCCGTCACCCGAGAGCGTTACGAAGAAGCCATCAGGAAGGCATCGGAAAATCCCTCGGATGTATTCAAGGAACTGGATCGCTGCAAGCCCGTGGTCTTCATAGGCCCCTATGAACATCATACCAATGAGCTGATGTGGCGTGAGGCTTTCGCAGAGGTGGTCGTGGTCGGTTTTAATCCCAGCGGCCTCCTGGACCTGGAAGACCTGGAGAAAAAACTGGCATCTTCTGACCTGGCACAGAGGTCCAAGATCGTATCTATCTCCGCCGGCTCCAACATCACTGGCGTCCGGACCCCGGTTTACGAGGTGGCCCGCATAGGCCATGCTCATGATGCCCTGGTCTTCTTCGATTTTGCAGCCGTCGCTCCCTATATAGAGATCGACATGAACCGGGATACAGACTCCTATTTTGACGCCGTCTTTTTCTCTCCGCATAAATTTCTGGGTGGTCCGGGCTCCAGTGGGATACTCGTCTTCAACCGGAGGATCTATCGCCAGGATCTGCCCCCTACGACAGCCGGAGGAGGAACCGTGGTGTTCGTCGGTTTTGAACAGCACGATTTTGCAGAAGATATCGAGGCAAGGGAAAAGGCTGGAACCCCTCCTATATTGCAGACGATAAAGGCATCACTCGCCATGGAGGTCAAGGATCGTATCGGAGTGGACCGGATCGAAGAGATCGAGGCGGAATACACGTCCTACTTTCACGAGCGCCTGCTCAACATGGGAAATATCGAACCCATAGGCAATGCCGATCCCAAAGACTGTCTGTCTATCGTTTCATTCAACATCAAGCACCAGGATCGCATCCTGCATCCCAAATTCGTCACCAAACTGATAAACGACCTGTTCGGTATCCAGTCCCGGGCAGGATGCAGTTGCGCCGGGCCCTACGGACATGCCCTGCTGGGCATCGACACCCAAGCGTCCCAGAGAATCAGGGAAAGTGTATGCAAAGGCTACGGGGGTCTCAAACCCGGTTGGGTGCGAGTCAACCTGCATTACACGCTGACGAAGGAAGACATCGAATTTCTCCTTGACGCCATCGACTTTGTAGCCCGGAACGGTCACCTCTTCCTGCCATTGTATGCCTTCAACCTGGAGACCTCGGAGTGGTCCCATCGGGAATTCCCGGATGTGGAACTGGGGTTGGATCTGGAGCAAGATTTCTCCGGCCGCTCTGTCGACCTTCCACAGCTCCCCGAACTCAGGAAGTCCTATCTGGTTATGGCAAATAATCTGGCGGAGAAGCTGAGCGCCAAGGCCGGATCGTCCTTCAAGGAAGACCGGGGCGATATCGAGGAGCTCAAATACTTCTATTATCTGGACTGAATCCCCCGCTGGCGACACAAGGAGAATCCATGGATTTCATTGATACAGCCTTGAAACTCGAGGCCATCTGGACGAATACTGAGGGCGTTCTAACACGTTTCTTTTCAGGATGTTGACTTCAATCGCGACTTGGTGTATACACTATAATCCAGACCGATACCGCATAAGGAGGGCCTGGTCAAACCGGTTGCCCTCGGCTTTGATCAAAACAATAACTGTGTCGACGTATTTTGAGTTTTTGTGAGTCTGAAGGAACACAAAGGAGAGGATGATGATAGCGATCCAAGATCTGACGAAGTACTACGGAGATCTCTGTGCAGTAGATCATGTGAGTTTTGATATCCACAAGGGTGAGATCCTGGGGCTGTTGGGTCCCAACGGAGCGGGCAAGACCACCATTTACCGTATTCTCACAGGGTATCTGAGACCCACATCCGGAGATATCCGAGTCAAAGACTTCCATATCAACGAAAATCTGGCTGAGATCAAGAAGCTCATTGGCTATCTTCCCGAAGCCGCCCCTATTTATCCTGAGATGCTGGTCTACGAGTACCTCGATTTTGTGGCGGACGTACGTGGTGTCGCATCCAACCGTAAGGTCGCGCACATCCGGGATCTGGCAGACCTGTGCAGCCTCAATCAGGTCATGCACATGACCATCAACGAGTTATCGAAAGGATACCGCCAGAGGGTGGGAATCGCTCATGCTCTGATGGGAGACCCTGAGATCCTGGTGCTGGACGAGCCGACCTCAGGCCTCGATCCCAATCAGATCGTGGAGACCCGAGAAATCATACGACGCATCGGCAAAGAAAAGACAATCATCTTCTCAACTCATATTCTCAGTGAAGCCGAGGCAACCTGCGACCGAATGGTCATCGTGAACCAGGGCCGCAAGGTGGCCGATGACACCCTGGATAACCTGCGCAAAGAGTTGAAGGAGCAATCCATCGAGGCTATCTTTCATATCCTCACTCAAGGAAACTGACCATGCAAAACACAAAGCACATCTTTAAAAAGGAATTCAAGGCGTATTTTGTCTCTCCCATTGCATACATCGTGATCTCCGTCTTCCTGGTCATTATCGGCTGGCTCTTCTTCTCCACGTTCTTCCTGGAGCGTCAGGCCAGCCTCACACGCTTTTTTTCCCTGCTCCCCGTGACATTCGCTTTTGTGATCCCGGCGGTCACCATGCGTCTATTCTCTGAGGAGATCAACGTAGGATCTTTTGAGCTGCTCATCACGCTGCCCGTGACGTTCCGTGACATAATTCTTGGGAAGTTTTTAGCTGCTGTCGCCTTCGTAGCCATCATGCTCTCTCCTACACTGCTCTATGCCGTGACCATCAGCTTACTCGGGGAACTGGACTGGGGGCCTGTCATTGGGGGGTATTTCGGGGCCCTGCTGCTAGGCGCAGCATTTTGCGCGATCGGCCTGCTGGCCTCTTCTGTTACCCGCAACCAGGTGATCGCATTCATAATCGCTGTTGGTATCTGTTTCACTCTGACTCTGCTCATGGATTTTGTTCTCTTCTTCCTACCCAGCAGCCTGGTGGGAGTATTCCAGTATTTGAGCGCCAATTTCCATTTTCAGAGCATTGCCAAGGGAATGCTGGACTCCAGGAATATCCTATACTTCCTGGCACTCATTTTCGTGGCACTGTTTACGACCCACTTGGTCATGCAGGAAAAAAAATAGGAGAAAGCCATGGAAAAGAAAAGAGACATGACAAAATTCGCAACCTTCGGGCTCTATCTGGTCATTCTGATCCTGGTGATCCTGGTCGGACAGAGCCTCTTTTTTCGTCTGGACCTCACATCCAACCGACTGTACTCCCTTTCCAAGGCCAGCAAACGGGCGGTCTCGACTCTCAACGAGCCACTGACCATCAACGTTTTTTTCTCTAAGAACCTGCCCGCGCCCTACAACAACATCGAGCGCTACCTGCATGACCTGTTGGACGAATATGCCTCCCATGCCCGAAAGAACCTGAACTATCGATTTTTCAATGTCAGCGCCAAGGAAAGTGAACTCAGCGAGGCAGCGGAAGAAAACCGTCAGATGGCCCAGGACTACGGCATCTACCCAGTCAATGTCCAGACCATCGAACAGGATGAGGCCAAAGTCCAGAGGGCGTACATGGGGATGGCTTTCATACACGGCGATATCATTGAACAGATCCCGGCCGTTACCTCCACAGAAGGGCTTGAGTACCAGATCACCAGCACCATACAGAAGATGAACAATAAGATCTCCGCGCTGCTCAATCTCCCGGAGAAGATCCGGGTAAAGCTCGTACAGTCTTCCTCCCTAACACAGATCGCGCCTCAGGTGGGCATAGAGGGCCTGGAAGGACTCAAAGACCACATTGCCGAGGTGGTGAATTCACAGAACAGCAAGACCTACGGACAGCTGGAATTCATTACAGTCGATCCCACACTCCAGCAACTCTCGGAAGAGGACCTCGCTCCTTACCGCCGTTTTGGACTGCAGTGGCCGGAATTCACGCGACCGGACGGCAGCGTCATCCCGGCCGGGGCCGGCTTCCTGGGATTAGGCATGGAATTCGGCGGAAAATCTGTGGAGATACAGCTCCTGAGCTCCAGTCTGAACCTGACCAACCAGGGACTCCAGGAGCAGTTCACGATCGTGGACATGGCCCAGATCGAGAGCTTCATTGAGGAAAACGTGGATAACTTGATCGACATACATGAGGAGATCGGCTATCTCTCGACACACGGCACTCAGGCTCTCGCCGCGAACCTCCCCCCCCAGCTTCAGATGATGCAGCAGCAGGTTGGATCTCTAACCCAGTTCAACGCCCTCCTAAGCGACCGCTACACTATCAAGCAAATCAATATGGCAGAGGAAGGCATCCCAGACAGCGTAGACACACTTATCATCGCCGGGCCCAAGCAGAGTTTCAATGATTGGGAGCTGTTCCTGATCGACCAGTTTCTGATGAAGGGGAAATCGCTGGCCCTTTTCCTGGACGCCTTTAACGAAATACGCCCCCAGCAACAGCAGCAGATGTATGGCATGCAGCAGCCGGCCTACCTTCCCCTCAACACTGGACTCGAAAAGCTTCTGGATCACTATGGGGTATCCGTCAAAAAATCCTACATCATGGATGAGAGCTGCTATGTCTCCCGGGATCAACAGATGGGCGAAACCCAGGTCTATTTCGCGCCCATCATCAAAAACGAGAATATCAACCATCGTCTGGATTTCCTGTCCAATATCAAGGAGCTCATCATGTACCGGATCTCCCCCGTGTTGCTGGATGAGGAACGTTTGAAGGCTAACGGCCTTGAAGCCATGCGGATAATCGCCAGCACAGAGGATGCCTGGGAGATGGCGGGACAGATCAACCTCACACCCTACATGATCCGGCCGCCTATGAATCCAGATGAAAAGTCTCAGCATGCGCTGGCCTATCTGCTGGAGGGCGAATTTCCCAGTTATTTTGCTGATAAACCCGTCCCGGATAAACCGGAGCCCGAACCTGAGGCACCTGAAGATCCCGGCGAGGGAGAGGCTGAGGGTGAGCAGGTTCCCCCAGAAGAGTCGGAGGGCAAGCCCCCGATCGTGTATTCCCAGGTCACAGGGGATAAGGGCGTCCTGGCGAAGGGCAGGCCCGGCCGGATCTTCCTCATCTCATCGAGTGAAATCCTCACGGACAATATCCTGGGACAACAGGGACAGTCCCCGAATTCGGTATTCCTGCTCAACACCATCGACTTTCTCAATGGCCAGGAGGACATCGCGGTCATGCGCAGCAAAAACCAACGCTTCAATCCCCTAAGGGATACCAAGGCGTTCACACGTACCGTGGTTAAGGTCGTAAACATCATCGGCCTGCCAGCCTTACTGATCCTGTTTGGATTCTATGTGTGGATCCGTCGCAAAGCCAAACGCAAAACCATCCAGGCCATGTTCAGCGGCGGGAAGGTTTGAACAGGGAGCCCACGATGAAGATAAAAAAAGAATACATGATCCTCTTGGGTATCATAGCTGTCCTCGTCATCTATCTGATCTTTGGAACGGGGCGCAGCAAGATGAGCTATACGATCCCAGACCTCAAGAGCCTGGACCAGTCGGAGATCACCAGGATCGAGGTTATTCAGGCGGATCGCTCCCTGACCCTGGCTGGCGAGGGCGATGTCTGGAAGATTCAACCCCAAGAGTTTCTTGCGGATCCAGTCAAGATCCAGGACATGCTGAAGACCATAGCTGAGCTGCGCCTCACCGACCTGGCCGCCGAGAGCCAGGACTTCCAGCGCTATGACCTGGATGAGGACAGCAGGATCACGGTCAAGGCCTTCAAGGGAGATGAGATGCTGCGGCAATTCGACATCGGCAAGACTCCCTCCACCTATAGGCACACATTCGTGCGGATGGCGGATGACACCAAAGTCTACTATGCGAAGGAATCCTTCCGAAGCCGATTCGAAATCGAGATCAATGATCTGCGCGATAAAGGCGTGATGGAATTCGACAGGAATGAGATCAGCGAGATCCGGATCTCGCAGGCGGGTGCGACCGTGGTTTTCAACAAGGCCATGCTCCCACCGCCGCAGAAATCTGCGGATGCCGAAGAGGAAGCCGAAACCAAGACTTCTGAAGAGCCGGCCGGTGAGCAGGAAGCCTGGATATCGGCTGATGGTCGAGCAGGTATCAAGACCGAGCTCGATGCCATCCTTTCCGATCTCTCGGACCTTCGCTGTGACGATTTCCTGGAAGGAGAGTCCCCGGATAAAAGCATGGAGCCGATATTCAGCGTGACTGTCAAGGGCACAAAAGATTACACCCTGCGGATCTTCACAAAACAGGATGATGACAATGGGAACTATCCGGCCATTTCATCCGATAGCCCCTATCCCTTCCTGCTTTCTACTTACCGCGCCGAACGTATCATTAAAAAAGAGAAAGACCTGTTCCCGGAAGAAAAAAAAGTAGAAGACGAAAAGAAATAACCACCCTGCCTGCTACAGACAGGGCCATGCCCCTAGAGAGCGAGAAAGGCGGCGCCTACTCTACTGAGACGACCTTGGAACTCTGCCAGAGTCCGTGGAGG
>JAUWTO010000392.1 GCA_030614685.1 Candidatus Aminicenantota bacterium | reverse complement strand
CCCAGCGCCCGCCTCCCTCCGCCTCATCCCCCTCCCCTTTCTTAGCGCGTCTTTTCCTGGCTTTCTCCTCCTGCTTACGGGCTTCTTTGACCATCTTGGCGGTCATGTCTCTAGTTCGGCCTTTGGCAGTCTCTTGAGCACTCAGGATCTCTTCGCTCCTGAGCCCGTCGGTCACGCGGATCACCTTGTCGACCAGCGTCTTTTTCTTGGGCTTCCAGTTTTTATCCATCTCTTGGAGTGTGGATGCGACCCGGGCCTCCATGTTCATCAGCTCCGGATACGTCCCTGCACGTTCCGCGACCCGGTCCAGGATCTCTTCATCCGTGATACCTTGAGCGGGCGTGATCCCGGATGAGGCCAAGCACAGGCCCAGCACCACACACAACATAGGCCCCATGGATATCAGCATTTTGGCTCTCCTTCCTTCACGCGTTTGGTTCAATCGTTCCCCACAGCTCCATTCCCTTGTATTTTATCCCAATGTGGCTTTCCCGTAAACCACCCGGCATCCTTGACTCGTGTCCGGTCGGCGTGTAAGGTAGCCTTAATCCCCTCAGGAGCGGAAACGATGGCAAAATTGACACTCAAAGACCTGGAGGCACGTGTCGGACAGGAGGTCGGGCTTTCCCCCTGGCTGGAAATGACGCAGGACCGGATCAACGCCTTCGCCGAATGTACCGAAGACCGACAGTGGATCCATGTGGATGAAAAAAGGGCCCGGAGAGGTCCGCTCAAGTCTACGGTGGCTCACGGCTACCTGCTGGTCTCTCTCCTCGCACACTTCAACCTGGAGAACGAGATCTTCCAGCAGAAATTCCGGATGGCCATCAACTACGGGCTGGACCGTGTCCGCTTCCTACATCCCGTGCGCCCCGGCGAACGAATCCGCAACCGGGCCGTGCTCAAGAAGGTCGAAAAAGACGGGCTGCGCAAGGTCTTGGTCACCGTGGAAAACACCATCGAGATCGAGAACCGGACCAAGCCCGCCCTGGTGGCCGAGGCCCTGGCCCTGATCTACCTCTAGACTTCAGTCACCGCCGACGGCTTCTCTCGATGTGCTCTCCGATGAGTCGGATTAGATCCGGCCCGAACGGCCCCCAGCAGTGCGGCTTGCCGTCGCCGTATTCGATCACGCCCCCGTAATAGGGATTCTTCGTCTTTTCCAGGAAGCGCTCCATCAGGACCACGGCATTGTTGAGGTAGAATGTGTCCATGTCCCCGGTGTAGATGTGGATCTTGCCCTCAAGCTGCGGCCCGATCGTTTCCCAGTCCCGCTCCAGGATGTAGCGGAGGTCGAATTGTTCTTTCCAGTACTCCGCCACCTCCGGGTCGATCTCGCCGCTTTGGGGATCGAAGAGCGGCTTGGCGTACCCGTCCTCCCCGATAGGACCGTAGGCCGCTTCGAATACGTCGATCTGCTCGCCTGACCGGCCCCTGGTTCCCAGCACCTGCTCGTAGCGGTTGCGCTGCTCCGAGGTCAGCATGGTGATGCCGAAGGTGTCGCGGTCGGAGGCCGTCGGAACCTGCCTCCAGCCGAATTCCTTGAAATACGCGTTT
>JAUWTO010000217.1 GCA_030614685.1 Candidatus Aminicenantota bacterium | reverse complement strand
GTGATTTTGATGGTGCCATAGATGTGTTCAATCAGATCCTCAGTTTCGAGCCGAACTTCATGCTCGCGCATCATGGTCTCATGGACGCCTACGGGCAGAAAGGCATGTATGAAGAGGCCATGGCCGCGGGGGAGAAGGTGGTGGATGCCGGTTTGCGGTTTGTCGCCAATCTGGGAGTT
The DNA here is from genome assembly GCA_030614685.1 of Candidatus Aminicenantota bacterium. Classification (GTDB taxonomy): domain Bacteria; phylum Acidobacteriota; class Aminicenantia; order Aminicenantales; family Aminicenantaceae; genus JAUXEH01. Next base: position 3,912 of record JAUWTO010000217.1, on the reverse strand, counting down.
TTGGGCTTTTATTACGGCTTGGCAGGGGCAAATGAGAAGGCCCGTGCTCTCCTGTCCGAACTTCGGGATCGGTCAACAAGGGGATATGTGTCATCTTTCTGGGTAGGCACGATCTATCTTGGGCTCGGGGATGTCGACCGGGCATTCGAGTGGTTTCAGAAGGCCTACGAGGAGCACGACGGCAACCTGATCTACATCACAATCCCCATCCCATTCAAATCAATCATATCCGATCCCCGCTATGCAAGCCTGCTCAGGCAGATGGGCCTCACGCATCTCGTGCAGGATTGATCCCTCTCTCTTGCCGAACCCATTGAGGTGACACCAGGTTTCGCATGCGGGCCCCACCAGTACGGAAATCCGGGCCACGGAATCGAGAGACGGGCCGCCCCTGGAATCAAGTACTAGAGATCACCTGTCCTTATCGAATCCCAGTTCAGGATCCGGTGCCGCTTGAGCAGGATGGTGCCCTCGTCCTGGTTCTCTTCCAGCTCGTAGACCAGCCCCCCCCTGATGACCTGGGGGGCCACCTCCGTCACGATCCGGTAGAGGTAGCGGCCGTCCGGCCCGAACACGTCCAGGATCTGCGTATCGCTCTCGTCGAGCACGGAGTGGAACCTTCGCGCATAGAGGCGCCCCCTTTCGTCGGTCACGAGAGAGACAAAGTAGGGACGGGCGGCCGGGAACTGGCATCCCTGCTCCAGCACATCGTCCGGTATGGTCCGCCCCCCTGCCAGGATGATGTCCCGGATCCTGCCGATGGTCACATCCTTCTCCTGGCGGCTGATCGGTGTGGGCTCCGCCTCCTTCCTGATGATCATGTCCGTTTCACCCTGTGCCGTGCAGCGGAAGATCGTGTAATCGGCGGAATAGGCATAGAAAAATCCGCCCAGCGGCCGCCGGCCCAGGTACAGGAAGTTGTTGTAGAAGTGCTGGATCACAAAACGCATGCGTACCCCGCCGCTTTCGTGGTCCGCCGCCTGGACATCGGAGAACTCGGCCATCGCGGCCAGCTCTTTCCCTTCGGGGTCGAGCTTGACCAGGAGCCGGCGGCGCCCCTCCTCTGTGTTCCGGGTCTCCACGCCGTAGATCGTGTGATCGGGAGCGATCCAGAGATCGACCAGCCGGTGGGTCAGGGGCAGGCTGCTCAGCAGGGTCCCGTCGGACTTGAACCGCTGAAGGCGGCTGCCTCCCAGGGCATAAAGCGTATCGTCCGGAGAGACGTATACCGAGGGCAGGTTCTCGAACTCACCCGGTCCCTGTCCTTGCTTGCCGATCGTCAGTAGGTGGTGGCCCTGGGGATCGAATTTCTGGATGCGAAAATTCCCAGCATCCATCACATACATGTTCCCGGCTGGATCCACCAGCATACGCCGGGCCTCGTGAAAAAGTGTGTTTTCATCGCTCTCGTCGCTGCCCAGCACCAGCTCGGTCTCGAGCTCCCAGGAGATCTCGCCGTACAGGGGGACATCCGGATTGGATACGGTCCGGATCCCGTCCTCATCCGTGATCGTCCCCTGCCATGGTCCGCCGGGCCCGCCCGAGGAGGTGCAGGACACAAGTAAGCTTAGAGTGATACTCAGGGTAAGGATCGCTGTTCTGGCTCTCATTTCGGCTCCTTTCCAGAGATTGAGATTGTACCAAAATGTATTACGTCTGACATCAGCAAAATTGACAAGCTTTGGATGCGCCTGTAATCTTTTAGTGATCGATGTGGAAGGGAAAGAGCCGATTCCCATGCAGGCTGAGAGCCAGATCATGCGAACCCCGGCCCTTACAGAGATCGTCTAGATGGTCTATCGTATTAAAAAGGAGCAAGTCATGAAAATAAGATTCGCGGTGTCCATTGGTCTGGTATTCATGGCATTCACATTCCTGACGCCGACCCTCAGCCAGGACCGGTCAGAAGGGATAAATTGGCCGGGGTTCCGGGGCCACAATGCCGATGGGATCGCCGAAGGCTATAAGACACCGATATCATGGAATGTCGATTCGTCTCAGAATATCAAGTGGAAGACCGATATCCCGGGACTGGGACACTCCAGTCCCATAGTCTGGGGCGGCCGCATCTTTGTCACGACGGCCATCAGCGGGCTGGAGAACCCGGAGCTCAAGGTCGGGCTGTACGGCAGCATCAATCCGGTGGAGGACGACACGGTCCACGAGTTCAAGGTGTACTGCCTGGATATAAGAACAGGGCGGATCCTTTGGCAGCACACCGCACACAAGGGCGTGCCCAAGGTCAAGCGGCATCCCAAGGCCACGCATGCCAACTCCACGCCTGCAACGGACGGCAAACACGTGCTGGCCTTCTTCGGGTCCGAGGGGCTATTCTGCTACGACATGGACGGCAAACCTCTCTGGAAAAAAGATTTCGGCGTGCTGGACTCAGCTTTTTTCATGGTCCCCACGGCCCAGTGGGGATTTGCCAGCTCTCCCGTGATTCACGAGGGCGTGGTCATTGTCCAGGCCGATGTGATGAAAGACTCCTTCCTGGCCGCCTTCGAGGTGGAGACCGGGAAAGAGATCTGGAGGACTCCGCGGGGAGATGTGCCCACCTGGAGCACGCCTACAATCCATGTGGGCGAGGAGAAAACCCAGGTCATCGTCAACGGCTTCAAACACATCGGTTCCTATGATTTCAAGACCGGCGAAGAGATCTGGAACCTGGGTGAAGGCGGAGACATCCCGGTGCCCACGCCGGTGGTGGCGAACGGTCTGGTCTTCATCAATGGCGCGCACGGCAAGTTCTCGCCCATCTATGCCATAAAGCTCGAGGCCCGGGGTGATATCTCCCTGGAGCCCGGCGCCACCTCCAACGCACACGTCGTATGGAGCATCAGGCGCGGAGGGGCCTACATGCAGACACCGCTCATCTACGGGGATTATCTCTATAACCTGCGCGGCAATGGGGCCCTGGAGTGTTATCACGCTCAGACCGGAGAACGGATCTACCGGGAGCAGGTCGGAGAGAGAGCCAGCTTTTCCGCCTCGGGTGTGGCGGCCGACGGCAAGCTTTATTTCCCCAGCGAACAGGGTGACATCTTCGTGGTCAAGGCAGGGAAGGAGTTCGAGCTCCTGGGCGCCAATGCCATGAACGACATCTTGATGGCCACGCCGGCCATCTCGGAGGGAATCCTATTCATCCGGTCCCATCACTCTTTGTTTGCCATTTCCGAGAAGTGATCCGGCGGTCCGGCCGTGTCCTTGACGGGATGCCACCGGCACATTATACTAATTCAATAGATTAAGTATATTCTGCCTGGATGATTCGCGAGGTTAACACAGGCCTATATAACCGGCCGAAAAAAAGGTATTATATGAGGTTCTTTATTTAAAAATACTGATCATCGAGGCCAGCATGAAGAAGACCATCGCTCTGTTTTTCCTGTTGTGTGCAGCGCTGCTTTCCCATTCCCTTGCGCAGGTGGATTCCCAGTGGCGGGGTCCGGAGCGTGACGGCATCTATCCGGAAAAAAACCTGCTGCAGGCATGGCCCAAAGACGGCCCCCAGCTCCTCTGGTCGGTCCAGGGATTGGGGGAAGGGTATTCCTCCGCGGCCGTGACGTCGGAGCGGATCTATGTGACCGGCATGACCAAGGGGGAGGGCTTCCTGTTCGCGTTCGGCCTGGATCAGAAGCCTCTCTGGACCTCTTCCTACGGCAAGGAATGGAGCGGCAGCCACCCCGGAGCCCGCACCACACCCACAGTGGTTGGTGACCGCATCTATGTCATGAGCGCCTTTGGCCGGGTTGTGTGCTTCGATGCTGACGGCAAGGAAGTCTGGTCCAGGGACCTGGCCAAGGACTTCGGAGCCCGGAACCTCCAGTGGGGGATGACGGAATCCCTCCTGGTGGACGGCGACCGCCTCTTCTGCACACCGGGAGGCCGGCGGGTCATGGTCGTGGTTCT
>JAUWTO010000299.1 GCA_030614685.1 Candidatus Aminicenantota bacterium | reverse complement strand
GGAGATGAAAGTCTTGAATACCTTCTTCCCGAATACTCCTTTTATCCTTTCTACGACATCCTTTGCTATATTTGTCCTCCTGTCGTGAAGCGTAATGAGGACTCCTATGATCTGCAAATCAGGATTCGCGACCCGCTTGACCTTTTCTATGGTTTCTAATAGATCATCGGTTCCCTCGAGGCAGAGATATGATGATTGAATCGGGATGATGACTGCATCAGCAGCCACCAGCGCGTTCAGGGTGATGATCCCAAGGGTCGGCGCTGTGTCGACTATGATGTATTCATATTTGTCTCGGATGGGTTCCAGGACGTCTTTCAGGCGAAAGTGACCATCAATATCCCCGAGAAGCGACGGTTCCAACTTGGCCATTGCGATCTTCGAGATGGCGACATCCAGGCCCGGCACCGTGGATTTGACTATGATGTCATTTATGTCCTGACTGTTCTCCGCCAGTACATTGTACAGAGATTTCTCATACTGCTGCGGATTTTCAACAAAAGAAAGCGTGCTGTTGGCTTGAGGATCTGTATCGATCAGGAGCGTGTTTTTTCCCATCAACGCCATGGCAGCAGACACATTGAGCGCGGTCGTCGTCTTTCCGACCCCGCCTTTCTGGTTTGTAATGGCGATGATCAAGCTTATTCTCCAAGGCTCAGTCAGTCTTAAATGCTAACTTATACAAAAGATATTCAAATGGCAAGAGAAAAATGTCGGCATGCCGACATTGCTATAATTTCACTTGGAATAGGTTCTTTTTATCAACGGCTCCAAGGAAGACTCCAGCCCGGACAAGGGAGTGAGCCTTAAGCTGTAGGAATATGATGCAGCCGGCAGCGTGTATGGTTCATGCGGCCGTGCGCCCCAGCTGTTATCCCCCCCGACTCCCATTTGCTTCAGATCAAGATTCACAGTAATTTCGTTTCGCTGCCTGAGCTCGAAGGTGTGTTCGGCACGCTCGAGGTCATCCTGACCGAAGGGCCAGGCGCTTACGCTCAGCAGCGGGTCTCCCACAACCAGCCAGCCGGCTCCGTTTTCATCTGTAAGAGTCATCCACCGAACATCCGTCCTGTTGCCGCATTCCTGGGGCCGGATGTAGGGATGGAGCAGGTCTTGGACCTGGCCGGAGTACTGTCCCACAGCAGCACCAGTTTTCCGGTCCCAGTAGGACTCATGAGGGCCGCGGCCGTACCACGTGAAGTTTTTAAAGCCACCCGGGATAGCCATCTGCATGCCGAAGCGAGGAAGATTAGGCAGCCTTTCCATGCCAGCCACGAAATCGTTCGTGACGACCACATCTCCGTTCCCATACACGGTATACTTTATCGTTTGACGGGACATCCCGGCAGGCAGGACGTAAAATACGGTGACTGCGACCATGGAATCCCCTCTTTTTTGGGCCTTCACGTACTTAACGACCCTCTGCGGCCCGGCCATGCGCCAGACCGCCTGCCTCCAGGGCATCCGGTTTCCGTTGTCATTGTCAATAGGTGCCCTCCAGAAGTTCGGGATAAGCGGCGATGCGATGAGCTCATCGCCTTCCTTTTGATAGGACTCCAGCGCCCCACTCCCCTTCCCTATCCGAACCTCGAACCCGGATCCGGTGATGGCAAAATGCTTAGGAGTGTCAGAGAGAGTAAGGCCGGGCAAGCCCGCAGGGTCGACCACCGGAAGGACTGAGCCTGCGATAGGTAATTCAAACTGATCCCAGGCCAGGATGTGGCCCTTTTCTGCCCAGAGTTCATCTTCAGACAGCACGAATTTTATCATCAGATGGAACCCCAACGACGCTGCGGCTTCCGGCCTTTTAAACGGGATGGCAATATCCATACTTTGACCCGGCGGCAGGTCCAGTGGCTTCAGCTTACCGGATTGAATGCTCTTTCCGCCTTCCAATAAGTCCCATAAGATGTTGATATTAAATAAGTTACTAAAGAATTGCTTGTTCTCCACCAGGAATTTTCCAGCTGCCGCATCCACAGGCCTGACCTTGATGTTCTGGTAGACCTTTTTTACCTCCCAGAGATGGGGATTGGGGCGTCGGTCCGGCTGGATCAGCCCGTTACACAAAAAGTTTCCGTCATTGAACACATCCCCGAAGTCTCCGCCGTACCCGAAGAAAGGCCGTCCGTCAGAGGTCTTTGCGTACAGGGCCTGGTCCACCCAGTCCCAAATGAAACCGCCCTGCAGTTGGGGTTCGGCTTCGATCACATCCCAATAGTCCTGCAGGTTGCCGACACTGTTCCCCATGGCATGGGCATACTCACACAGGATGAGGGGCCGCTTCTGAGGCTTGCTGACATAGCGCTTGAGCCCCTCGATCCGCATGTACATGGGACTGTATATATCGACATGCTCGCGCATGAGCGCCCTTTCATAATGGACCGGCCGGGAGGGATCGCGTTTATGGATCCAGTCAGAGCCTGCCACGAAATTGACCCCATCGCCGGCCTCGTTGCCCATGGACCAGATGACGACCGAAGGATGGTTCTTGTCGCGTTCCACCATGCGCTCGATGCGGTCGAGGTGGGCTTTCTTCCACGCCGGGTTGTTCCCAAGGGTTACGTCCGGACGATACCCCATGCCGTGCGACTCGATGTTGGCCTCGTCGATAAGGTAGATCCCGTACTGGTCACAGAGGTCATACCAGTCGGGGTGATCCGGATAATGACAGGTGCGCACGGCGTTTATATTGAAGCGCTTCATGATCTCGATGTCCCGGATCATGGAGGCGCGAGAAACGTAGTGTCCGGTGATGGGGTCGTGCTCGTGCCGGTTAACGCCCTTGAAGAGCACCGGCCGGCCGTTTATGGGAAGCTGGCCGCCGCGCATTTCCACCTCACGGAAACCGACCTTGCATCCCGTATATTCCAAGACCTTTCCCTGGCCGTCTCTGAGGACCAGGACCAGCGTGTAAAGATCCGGAGTCTCTGCCGTCCACTTCCTGGGATTCCGCATGCGGATCAGGAAGGACTGGGAGTGTTCTTTATCTATCGAGAATGCGGGTGATTCCGCGATCGTATACTCCCGGTTCTC
>JAUWTO010000211.1 GCA_030614685.1 Candidatus Aminicenantota bacterium | reverse complement strand
TTAAGGAAATAGGAGTTGGATAGTATGGAAAAAGAAAAACTGCTGCGAATGATAAATGAATTAGGATATCCCCTGTTTGAGATATCAATAAACGCGAATGAGGTTCTAGCTGGAGTAGTGAAGAGCAGAGATCCACGATTGTGGCAGGGATTCCCTGTCGTGCTGGCTAACATGTTGAAGAATAAATGGTTTGACTATAAAACGACTCTCTCCTTTCTGGAGAATCAGGAAGATCAGGAAAATTTTCGCGCTCTCATAATGATGTCAATTGCTCTGTATAATCACATGAAGCTTGATTTCTCCTTAAGCGACAATCTGCAATCTTTGGTCCACATTGACCAGACCCTAATGATGAATCTCCTAAACTCGTTTTCTACCGGGTCTCCCATCCCTGGATTGGAGGACTATCTGAGTTCGGATAAGGTCATCGACACATTCAAAAATTACTATACTTCTTATGAAGACTGGAATTATCGAGATTATTTAGATAGTGTCGATGAGGCAGATCTAGATTTTGCTCTGTCTCAGATTTTTTCGAGGAGACAAATAGAGTTAGTGAAAAAGCGACTGGTGGGTGAAAGACTGACAAAGACAGAACGTGAATATTATTCTCGTGTCGTGAAGAAAAAGCTTAGGGCGCTCGCAAATACGAGCCTTCATCAAATAGCCAATAGACTGATCAAAGAGTGATCTTTATCTACATTTAGACAAGCTTCTTGATCGCCTTCAGATACTCATCGATCTTTGTTTTCATTTCCGCCTCGGTGACATCGGGGTAGATCTCTTCGAATATCCGTTCCGCCATGGCCATCTGATTGTTGTTGAAGTATGCTTCTCCAAGGTTGTAGCTGAGGTTGACATCATCCCGGATGTTCTTCTGGGCCAGCTTGTAGTTGCTTATGGCCTCGTCATACCGGCCCATCCTGTTGTACAGCACACCCAGTAGGTGGTATCCCAGGCCGAATTCGGCTCTCATCTTTACGGCGGTCTGGACACAGTCCAATGCCTCCTGATCCTTCTCCTGCAGATAGTAGAGCCGGGCCAGGTTGTAATAGGAAAGATGGCGGGAGCTGTAAGTCAGATCTTCGGCCGCCAAACGAAACTGGCGCTCGGCCTTGTCCAGCTGCCCTGTTTCCTGATACACCATACCCAGGTTGTTGCGCGCCTCGGTGAAATCCGGCTTGACCTCCAGGCATTTCAGGAAGTACCTCTCCGAGATATCGAACTGACCCTTCATCATGTATGCAAGACCGAGGCCGTTGTATGCGAGGTAGAAGTCGGGATCCAGGCGTATGCTGCTGCCGAAGTAGCGGATCGCGTCATCGGCTCTGTTGTTCCCCAGATAGACGGTCCCGACATCGTACTGGTACTTGGGGTCTTTTTCGCGGGATCTCTGCAGCTTTGTCTGCTCGGACGCACAAGAATACAAAAGGGCGCAAATCGCGATGACGGATATGATTTGTATCTTCATTCTGACCTCCCAGTCGACCCTCTCATTATTTTATGCTAGCTTAAATCTTGCCTTAGAATCAAGGCTGGATTTGACTAATCCGGCTGAAATTCTTATGTTTTATGATAGAAAGTCGTTGGCCCCATTCAAAGCCGGCATCACAGCTAGCGGCCCGGACTCATAATTTGCTCGAAGGAGTTGCCTATGGAAAAAACCGAGACTTTAAAAGACGGCACCAAAGTCCTGATCAGGGATCAGACCCTGGATGACCTGGATCTTCTGATGGATTTCTATCTGGCACTGCCGGATGAAGACCGCCGCTATCTGCGCGTGGATGTGACCGATCGGGATGTGGTCAAGCAGCGGCTCGCACTCATGGACTCCGGTCTCCTGTTCCGAAGATGTGCCCTCGAAAACAATAAAATCGTGGCCACCGGTGCTCTGGAGATCTTCCCGGATGCCTGGCGCAAACACCAGGGCGAGATCAGGGTCATCGTGGCCCGGGATTTCCGGCACAAGGGATTGGGAATGGTCATGATGCGCGAGTTCTACCTCATGGCCCTGGAAAAAGATGTCGAGATGCTGGTCACACGAATTTTGCGGCCCCAGATCGCCGCGCGAAACATCTGCCGCAAGCTGGGTTTCCGGGAGGAGCTTATGGTCCCGGATTATCTACACGACCTCACCGGTGCCACACAGGACATGATCCTCATGGCCTGTGAGATGAAGGACTTCTGGAAGGAGCTGGAGCAGGCTTACCTGGACTCGGACTGGCAGAAATATCGGTAAGCGGCCGCGGCGAGCTTTACGAAGTCGCTTACTCTGATTCCCCAATCACCTCGAAATATTTATGCACGGGGAAGGTCACCCTCTCCTTCCCTGCACCGAGACTCTTGAGAGCGTCATTGAAAAAGCCCCAGCCAGCCAGCCCGTCTCCCACTTCTGGCTCCAGGCAGTAGAAGGCCAGGTTGGCATGGGGCTGGGCCAGATCGATCATGTATGTCCCGGCCGGGAAGGTCTTGGATTCGAATCGGACGAACTCGCCTTTGAGATCGATCATGGCATAACCGCCGCGCTGCACAGGAATGATCTTGTCGATGGCATATTCCTCGCCCCGGACCGTGATGGGCCTCTCCAGGACCTTGACCTCGATGTTTTGGAGCCGGAGTTTATCCACGATGTGATCCAGGCCCGCTGGGATAAGGTAGCCTCGGGGTACGGTCGCCTCCCTGGTCCCCACGGGTTTGGTCAGGTGCTCTACGTCCTTGATAACCTGGGGGGTAGCCTCCAGTGTGCCGGGTTTTTTGCGCTGCACACTCGTCCCGGGGATGTATTCATACTTGTTCTCCGGATAGGCTAGCAGATCGATCTTGCCCCAGGATTCGTATTTGCCGGCCACGTAATTCTTAAGCTCTCCAGAAGGAGCGTGTGACTTGATCTTATCGACGACCTCCTGATCCGCTGCCCGGCAGACCTCCTGCATCTCACGGCCATGGCGGTTAGTGTACTCCAGGAGCTCTGAGACTAGGGCATAATGGGCGTAGATCTTGCGTTCGAAGACGGGATCACCAGGGGTTTCCACCAGGATCGACATGCGGTTGCGCAGGCCGTAGGCGGCGGTGACGAATTTTCCTTCCGTCGTCCAGTAGGCCAGGTCGTGGCTCCAGACTTTGGGCGGCCATTGGTTGCGCGGGAACAGACAGTGGCTGAAGGTTTCGATCCGGAAGTTCTCCCGGATGGCCTTGCGCATGGCCGGGAACAGCGTGTCCCAGACATATCCGCGCGGGCCGGGGTGGGCGGCCGGCACCGTTGAGGTGGCATACACGATGGCATAGCCGTGCTGCACCCGGCCCATGGCATGGGCGTCGAAGACCAGGACCGGGTTCCAGCGGTTGAGCACTGTCCGGTAGAGCCCCTGTACATTGGTGGTCTCCAGTTTGATGGCGTCGCGGTTGAGGTCGTATCCCCTGGCATTCTGACGTGTCCCGATGATGTGGGGAGTACCGTCCCTCAGTCCCCAGCTGTCGTTGCCGTCCACGTTGAAATTCGGGCAGCAGAGGATGATCTGGTCGTCGAGCAGGTGTTTTTTGTCTCCCAGGAGGATGTCCCTCATGACCATGAGCAGGGCTTCCTTGCCTTCGGCCTCTGGAGGGTGGATGTTCCCCTGCAGGTAGATCACGGGCTTGCCAGACTTTTTTGCCTCCTGAGGGGAAGTGATCCTGGGATTCGACATAACCACCACAGGACACTGCCGCCGCAGCTCGCTGATGAACATAGTGAATACGTGTACGTTCTCGGAGTTCCACTTCAGCGTGTCGATGAACTCGAGTATTTCGTAGCTAGAGGTCGTTTTCTTGAAGTCCGTCCTTTCTGGAACGGTCTGGAATTTTTCCGGCCAGTCACCGTTCCATTTCTCAGGGACTTCGTCACCCCAGTAGATCTCCTCCTGGCCTCCTGTGGCGAGTCCAGAAACCAGGCATATCAGAGCCAGTGCCGGCCCGATCCATCGGAAATGTCTCATGTCCGCCCTCCCTATGTACGCTCTGTTCCAGAATAGCATCTATCACACTTGACGATATGAGGTCAATGGAAGTCGTATTTCCAAAACCGTGATGTTAATGAATCAGTCAGGCAAGCTGAAGCGTCAGCCTGGTGATTTTCCCCAGCGAGGGAACTCACCTAATTCCTCGGCTCGCTCTCCTCCGGACGGCTTCCTCATCAGCTTCCCGGACTGATTTAACAAACAAAGAATAAACACG
>JAUWTO010000007.1 GCA_030614685.1 Candidatus Aminicenantota bacterium | reverse complement strand
TCATCATCGGGAAGGCCTTCAAGTTTCAGTCTGCTATACTTAAGGAAGAGCGAGCCCTCCTGTTTTATCTCCCGGAAGACTATGACTTGTCTTCGGACAGATATCCCGTTCTGTACCTGCTGGATGGGGATGCCCATTTCCACCATGTGACGGGTGTTGTCCAGTTCCTGGCGAAGCAGAAGGTGATCCCTCCCATGATCGTGGTCGCCCTGGCCAACACAGACAGGACCCGGGATTTCACTCCTTTTAAAATAGAGCGAAGACCGACCAGCGGCGGTGCGGATCGTTTCCTGGAGTTTCTGCGCAGGGAAGTGATCCCCCTGGTGGACGCCCAGTACCGCACCCAACCCTTCCGGGTCCTGACCGGCCATTCCCTGGGAGGGTTGTTCGCGGTGTATTCCCTGCTGCAGGCCCCGGATCTTTTTCAGGCCTACATCGCCGTCAGTCCCGCCATCGGGTATGGGAACGGCCCCATACAGAGCATGCTGGAGGCGTTCCTGGTCGAACGGGAATCCCTGAAAAGGTACCTGTACATATCTGTCGGCAATGAACCCCGCTACATTCCCCGGCTCGAGGCCTTTTGTGACACTCTTGCCGAGAGCGCTCCCATCGACTTCAGATGGGAATACACTTCCATGGAGGAGGAGGATCACGCTTCCGTGACCCACAGGAGCATCTATGCCGGGCTGGAGTGCCTCTACTCCGATTGGCGTTTATCTCAGGAACTCATCGATAGGGAACTGGAATCGCTGGAAAAACATTTTGAGGAATTATCCGAATGGTTCGGCTATCGCATCCCCATCCCGGCACGGGTCTACAACCTGTTCGGGTACAACCTGATCGAGAAACAGAAGATCCCGGAGGCGATCGAGATCTTTGATAGATGCATCGGCATCCATCCGGAGTACTGGTATGCCTACAGCAACCTGGGCTACTGCTACATGCTGCAGGGAAAACGCGAGCTGGCGATCAAGAATCTGGAGAGAGCACTGGAGCTCAATCCAGAGGATACGCAGGCGGCCAGAAGATTGAAACAGCTGAAATAGCTCGGTCTATTCGGCAAAATACCCCAGCCGGTGGATCACGCGGAAATTCTTGGAAGGGACTCGGACTTCGATACTGCGGAACTGGCCATCGGATCTGTAGTTTTTGGGGATGTAGTAGAGCAGGTAGTAGTTTTCTGAGGCGTACAATGCTTCCCGGAACAGATAATCAGGATTCCCCGAGGTTTCCACAAACCCTCCGGTTGCCTTGGCCATCTCCAGGAACGCGTTGAACGTGGAGTCTGAGATCCCGCGCATCATGATACGCTCTGTGCGGTGCGCCGGCCGGGTAAGGTAAAGGAAGTGGATGGAGATGGAGGCGTCCGCATACGCCTGCTTTACGATGTCGATGTTGAAGGGAACATCCTTGTTATAGAAATCGTAGAGGCTGGTTAAGGTCTGCATGATGTCCGGGCGGTCATTGTAGCGGGTCATGTAATCCTGCAGGATGGTGGGATCGATCATCGGAATGAACTCTTTTTGGTAGAAGATGAACACGTACTTCTGACCGAATTCGTATTTCAAGACTTCAGCGAAATCCAGCCAGCCAGAATCACAAGGAGCCAGAGAGCCTTTTTCATAAGTCAATCCTTTGTGCTGATTGGGAAACGATTATCGATGACACACCGTATAGTATAGCAAAATGTATGCCAAAGTGATGTTCCCGGTTTCTCGGGAAGAAATTTATTAACGGTTTTCAGGATGTAAACATAGTTTACACTTCTGTGGGTTGAAGAGGATGCAGAGGGAATGGATGCTAACAAACTTGATTTTTACAGGCAAGTTCGCACATAATACCCGAGACAACAAAGAAGGATCACATGCGAGCTGCTGTTTATTACAATAACCGGGATGTGCGTCTGGAAGAGTGTGCGCGACCCAAAATCGGTCCGGGGGAGATCCTCATGCGCACCGAAGCCAGCGGCCTGTGTGGGAGCGACGTGCTGGAATGGTACCGCATCAAGAAGGCTCCCCTGGTCCTGGGCCATGAAGTGGCCGGCATAGTTGAAGAGGTGGGAGAGGGCGTGAAAGCCTTTCTTCCCGGTGACAGGATCGTGGCGGCCCATCATGTGCCCTGCAATACCTGCCACTACTGCCTCACAGGACACCACACCGCCTGCAACACACTGCGCTCCACCAATTTTGATCCCGGTGGTTTTGCGGAGTTTATCCGTCTGCCAGCCATCAATGTAGACCGCGGAACTTTCAAGATCCCTGATCTCCTGTCCTTCGAGGCGGCCACGTTTCACGAACCCCTGGGATGCATCATTCGCGCTCAGCGGTGCCTGAACATCGAATCCGGGCAGTGCCTGGCTGTGCTCGGGAGCGGCATCTCGGGCCTGCTCTATATCCACCTGGCTCGCCATGCCGGGGCCGGGAGTATCCTGGCCGTCGATCCCGTACCCTTCCGCCGTGATGCGGCCCTGAAGTTCGGAGCCGACAGCGCGGTTGCGCCCGATGACGAGGTGGTAGAAAACCTGCGCGGGCTCAACTCCGGCCGGCTGGCCGACCAGGTGATCGTGTGCACAGCAGCGGAACAGGCCCAGTATGACGCCCTGGACTTGGTGGATCGGGGAGGCACTGTCATGTTTTTCGCCATCCCCGCAGGGGAGGTCAGAGTTCCGGTCTCCATCAATTCGCTGCTTTTCCGGAACGATATAACCCTGACTACCAGCTACGGCGCCGCTCCCCGGGATTCCTGGGAGGCGCTGCGGCTGCTGCAGTCTCCTGCCCTCAACGTCGCCGGCATGATCACACACCGCCTGCCTCTGGCTCAAACCGGGGAAGGATTCCGCCTGGTGGCCGCGGCCGGAGAGTCACTCAAGGTCATCATCAAACCACAGGAATAGATACATTTTGTAATTGTTAGGAGGAAAACATGGATTGGGGAATTCAAAACCGATTGTCCCGGATCATCAAACCCGACACAGGCCGTACAGTCATGCTGGCAGTAGATCATGGATACTTCCTGGGCCCGACCCACCGCTTGGAAAAAGTGTATGCCACTGTGGAGCCGCTCATGGGGTACGCGGACGCTTTGATGCTCACGCGCGGGATTCTGCGCTCTTCCATCCCGGCCAAGAGCTCGGTTCCGATCGTGCTCCGGGTATCCGGTGGGAGCAGTATCATCGGGGAAGACCTTTCCAACGAGACCATTATGACGTCCATGGAAGACGCGGTCCGGCTGAATGTGTCCGCCGTGGCCCTTTCCATCTTCGTCGGATCGGATTACGAGGCCCAGACGCTGGAGAACCTGGCTATCCTCGTGGACATGGCCCAGGAATACAGTATTCCGGTGCTGGCCGTGACCGCAGTGGGCAAGGAGCTGGAAAAACGGGACTCTCGCTTTCTGGCCCTGTCCTGCCGGATCGCGGCGGAGTTCGGAGCTTCCTTGGTAAAGACATACTACTGCGACGAATTTGAGAAGGTTGTGGAATCCTGCCCGGTGCCGGTGGTGATCGCGGGCGGCCCCAAGCTCGAGACCGAGCTGGACGCCTTCAAGATGGCCCATGATGCCATACAGATGGGGGCCGTAGGCGTGGATATGGGCCGAAATATTTGGCAGAACGATCATCCGGTGGGCATGATCAAGGGAGTCCGGGCGGTGGTCCACGAGAATGCTTCCCCTGAAGAGGCTTACGAGATCTTTGCTTCGTACAAGGTCTCATAGGTCTGTGGAGCCGGAACATGAAAATCGCCCTCATCCAGCAGCATGCCAAACAGGACCGGGAAGACAACCTGAGGCGTGGGATCCAAGCGTTTCATGAGGCGGCACAGGCCGGGGCCGAGCTCATCGCCTTTGCTGAATTGGGGTTCCTGCCCTTTCTTCCGCAGACAGAAGCCACATCGGATTCGATACGCTGGGCCGAGCCCATCCCGGGGCCTACCACCCAAAAATTCAGTCAGCTTGCCCGTCAGTATGGGACGGTCGTGGTCCTGAATCTCTTTGAGCGGGACGGTGACAGGACCTATGATGCGTCCCCCGTTATCGATGCAGACGGGACACTCTTGGGTGTCACCCGCATGGTCCATATCATGGAGGGGCTCGGGTTCTACGAAAAGGGCTATTACACACCCGGCGACAAAGCCGAGTTCGTGTTCCAGACCAAGGTGGGAAAGGTCGGTGTCGCCATCTGTTACGACCGGCATTTCCCGGAGTACATGCGCAACCTGGCTCTCCTTGATGCCGAGATCGTGGTGGTCCCCCAGGCTGGCGCCGCAGGCGAGTGGACGGATGGCATCTTCGAGGCCGAGCTGCGGGTGGCCGCCTTCCAGAATGGCTACTATACAGCTCTCGTGAACCGGGTGGGGAAGGAAGAACACCTGCATTTTTCAGGTGAATCGTTCGTGGTGGACCCGGATGGGCGGCTGCTGGCTCAGGCACCCCAGGGAGAGGATCACATCCTGTATGCGGAGCTGGAGCTGGACCGGGCAGCGGAGAGCACGGCCAGGCGCTTTTTCCTTGCGGACCGGCGTCCAGATGTGTACGCAAAATTTGATCGATCGGGATAATGAGGCATGAAAAACTGGTATGTTCTGAACACGAAGCCTAAAAAAGAGTCCCAGGTGGAACGGCTGTTCATGGAGGCGGGATTCGAAGTGTACAACCCCAAGATCAGGCAGGACGATCGGATCAATCCCTTTTTTACCGGGTATGCGTTCATCCGTTTTGAATTTCCTGAGGACTACCGCCTTGTCAAGTATACGCGCGGTGTCAAAAAAGTGGTGGGCAGTCCGGAAAGCCCCACCGCCATTTACGAAGAGGTGATCGAAGCGATAAAGGCCCGCGAAGTCAACGGCCTCATCGAGTTCGACAAGTATGGAGAAGAACCCTCTGTGGGAGATGAAATTCAGATCATGGAGGGACCGCTCAAGGGGCTCAAGGGAGTTTTTAAGCGGGAGATGACGCAGAACGAACGGGTGCTCATCCTGCTCAACTATGTGGCCTATCAGGGGCAGCTGATCGTAGAGAAAAAAAAGCTGAAAAAGGTCTTGTGATCGTATAGATCCCAAGAGGAGGAGAGAACAACATGCCGATTCCGTTTCTAGACCTGAAAGCACAGTACCGAAACATCAAGGATGAGATCGATGGGAAAATAGCGGAAGTGGTCGCGTCTCAGCGTTTTATACTGGGGGAGGAAGTACAAAAGCTGGAAGAGGAGGTCGCCGCCTATTCCGGGGCTAGGCATGGAGTGGGTGTATCCTCTGGATCCGACGCTTTGATCATATCTCTCATGGCCCTGGGAATCGGGGAGGGCGATCACGTGATCACTACGCCCTTTACGTTCTTTGCCACGGCCGGCGCTGTGGCAAGGCTGCGCGCAGTGCCGATTTTCTGTGATATCGAGCCCAATGGATTCAACCTGGATCCCATGAAGCTGGAGGAGCTGTTGAACCGGAAGCTTACGAGTAAGAACAATGCGCGCATCAAGGCGATCATACCCGTGCATCTCTACGGGCAGTTGGCTGACATGGACGCCATCAATGCTCTGGCCGAGCTTCACGATCTATATGTGGTGGAGGATGCTGCCCAGGCCGTGGGCTCAGAATACACGGGCGCTCAAGGGATCAAAAGGGCCGGTACGCTGGGGGACATGGGGACCCTGTCCTTCTTTCCCTCTAAGAACCTGGGTGCTTTCGGAGACGGCGGCATGGTACTGACCGACGACACCCAACTGGCGGAGAAGCTGCGCGTGCTGCGGGTTCACGGTTCGCAGAACAAATATATCTACCAGACCCTGGGCGGTAACTTCCGCCTCGATGCCCTCCAGGCAGCCATCCTGCGCATCAAGCTGAAACACCTGGATGACTGGCACCGCGGGAGGCAGCGGGTCGCCGACGGCTACCGTTCGCGGTTCCAGGACAGCGGCCTGCTGGAATCAGGGGCCGTTCGGCTCCCTGCAGAACTGTACCGGGACCGCAGTATCGCACATTACCACACCTACCATCAGTATGTGCTGAGCGTGCAGGACAGGGATAGACTGCAGCTCCATCTGAGAGACAGTGGCATCCCCACGGCCATCTACTATCCGCTGGGGCTCCATCTCCAGGAGTGTTTTTCCTATCTGGGATACAAAAAAGGGGATTTTCCCCAGACAGAGATAGCCTGCCAGGAGGTCCTGGCCCTCCCGGTCTATCCCGAGCTGACCGAAGCGCAGCAGGATCAGATCGTGGAGGGGTTCAGGTCCTTCTATTCCTGATCGCGCTCCATCTGCCTCGGAAATAGGCGGCAAATCCTTCTTCCTGTGCAGGGATCGGATCCATGCCGGTCAAGATTCTTCTGATATCAGTGAGGTTCATGATTCGTGTCATCAGAGGAATCCTCCTAAAGGATCTTTTTCAGTGTGGCGAGGCTGAGGGTGGCGCCGCTCAGTACCAGCACCACTGTCTGCCCCTTGAAATGCTCCCGCTCCTTGAGCAGGGCCGCCACCGGCAGGGCCGCTGCCCCTTCGATCAGGATATGATGCTTCGCGATCACAAACTTCAGGGCAGCTCGGATCTCCTCCTCGTTCAGGAGGAAGAAACCATCCACGTGGTCACGGCACACGGGAAAGGTCAGGGAATCCGCCTCAATCCCCCCGGCAGTGCCGTCGGAGAGTGTCGGAAGAGACTCGAGATCGAGGATTCGCCCGGCCTTTATGGATTCATACATCACACGGGAGTTTTCGGGTTGGCAGCCGTAGATGGATGCGGGGATGTTTTGTGACTTCAGATAGCCGGCAATGCCGGAGATCAGCCCCCCCCCACCTACGGGGACCAGAATGGCATCCATGGTCTTGGCCTGAATGCTGAGTTCTGTCCCCACGGTCGCCTGGCCGGCGATGACCTGGAGATCATTGTAGGGAGGTACATAGGCGAATCCCTGATCGGCGGAAGCGGCCCGGGCTGCGGCCTCGGCCCGCACACAGTCATCCCCGTGGATCCGGATATCCACTCCGTACGCCTTGAGGATTTCGACCTTGCCCGGATCCGTGGTTTCAGGGAGGTAGACGATACCAGGGAACCCGAATCGATCCGTCAGGTAGGCGAAAGCATGGCCGTGATTCCCGGAGGAGGCGGTCACTACGCTCCTCTCACGCTGTGCCTGACTCAGGGAGAGGATCTTGTTCATGGCCCCCCTCAGCTTGAAAGAGCCTGTGAGCTGGAGATTTTCCAGCTTGAGAAAAACCTGCCCCCCGATCTCTCGGCTGAGGAAGGGAGAGTGTTCCAGCGGAGTCTTCCGGATGTGCGGGCGAATACGGATCTCGGCCAGCTGGGCTTCCTTTGCTATGGTATTCACATCCGGTTCGGTCCTTTGGTGCATGCTGTTTCCCCTATTCCGGTTTCCGATTTCTGTTCCTCCAGAAAAAATAGACCGGGATGCCGGCCAGTGTCAATCCGATACCTGCCAGGGCTTCGACAGGCCTCTCGATAAGTGTGTTGAGGAGGATGCCCGAAGAGGCTAGAATGAACACCAAGGGGACCACAGGATATCCCCAGGTCTTGTATGGCCGGGGCAGATCGGGCCGGGTCTTGCGCAGCGTAAAGACGGCAGCGGCTGCTGCTATCCAGAACAAAATAGCCATGAACATGGCAAAGGTGAATATCTGTTCGAAGGTTCCGATCAGAGTAAGAAACGAGGCCCACAGGGCCTGAATAGCGATGGCGAAGCCGGGCGTATGGAACCGGGGATGAATACGCTCCCCCTTGCGGAAGAAGAGTCCGTCCCGGGCCATGGCATAGTAGACGCGCGGCCCGGTGAGGATGGATCCGTTCAGGCTGCCAAAGACGGAAACCATCACGGCTGCCGAGATCAAGGCTCCGGTCGAGGTGCCGAACAGGGCCGAGGTCGCCTTTTCCGCGATCCGCACTACGCCCACCGTCTCTCCGAAGGGGAGGGCGTAAAAATAGATGATGTTGATCAATATATAGAGTACTGTGACCAGCAGGGTGCCTAAGATCAGGGCCAGAGGAAGGTTGCGCCGGGGATTTTTGATCTCACCGGCCACGAAGTTCACGTTGTTCCATCCGTCATATGCCCAGATGACAGCCACCAGAGCCACACCGAATCCCATAAGGAGCGAGCTC
This sequence comes from Candidatus Aminicenantota bacterium, assembly GCA_030614685.1. Lineage (GTDB taxonomy): Bacteria > Acidobacteriota > Aminicenantia > Aminicenantales > Aminicenantaceae > JAUXEH01. The sequence goes on along the minus strand of JAUWTO010000007.1, from coordinate 29,752 downwards.
CCCTCCAGACTGGTGCCCCCCCGGAGCTGAAAAGCGAAACCGTGCCCCTTCCCGAGCGTGAAGCCAAATGAGATGATGACCAGAAGGATGCCGATCTTTAGGACTGTCAGCAGGTTCTGCACGGTCTTTCCAAAGACCACCCCCAAAAAGTTGACCACCGAAAGCAGGACAATCACCCCGACACCGATCAGCTGGCCCGCTGAGAGCGTGATTGGAAGTTCGAGCCCGAACCCGTGGAAATGTGTGGAGATCAGGGTGTTCTGGATGGACAGGGCAGGGAAAAAATAGCCGAAATACTCGGCGAAAGCCAGGGCGAGCCCGGCAATGCCGCCAGTCATGTAAACCAGGAACAGGATCCAGCCGAACAGGAAGCCCGCCATGGGCCCGTATGCCTCCCGGAGGTAGACATACTGGCCCCCTGCCTCCGGAAGTGCCGCCCCCAGTTCCGCATAGGTCAGAGCGCCTGCCATCGTGAGCAGGCCGCCCACGCCCCATGCCAGCAGGATCCATCCGGCAGAGGGAAGAGTCTTGGCCATGATTCCGGTCGTCACGAAGATTCCGGAGCCTATGACGATCCCCACCATCACCATGATGGCGTCGAACAGACCCAGCTGCCGGACCAGGCCGAAGCTTTTTTTGGGGGGCTCTGGCATGACGCTATCATAATTTAAAAAAGGGACAGGTGCAAAATAAATGGGAAAATGAGGAGTCTATCCCTTTTTCTGTGTTTGCACCGGACGCATTATTTTTGTAGAGTGGGGGAGAAACGTATGGAGGCCTCCATGAAGACCATAGGAATGATCGGCGGGATGAGCTGGGAATCCTCACTCGAGTATTACAGGATCGTGAACGAGGCAGTCAGGGAGCGTCTGGGAGGCTTCCATTCCGCCAAGTGTGTGTTGTATTCCGTGGATTTCGAGGAGATCGAGCGCTTCCAGCATCAGGGCGACTGGGCCGCTGCCACCGATGTCCTGGTGGATGCCGCCCAGCGCGTGGAGCGGGCAGGAGCGGAGCTCCTCCTCATTTGCACCAACACCATGCATCTGATGGCAGAGTCGGTGGCAGAGTCGGTGGACATCCCGCTGCTTCATATCGTGGATGTTACTGCAGAGGATATTCTCACCCGGGGGCAGAATACGGTCGGGCTGCTGGGCACACAATTCACCATGGAGCAGGATTTCTACAAAGGCCGACTCCTCGATAAACACGGCATCGACGTCCTGGTCCCGGAGGAGGAGGAACGGAAGGCCATCCACGGCATCCTGTACAACGAATTGTGTCTGGGTGAGATCCGCAAATCTTCCCAAGACGTGTTCAGGAGGATCATCGAAGGCCTCCAGGAACGGGGGGCCGAAGGGATCATCCTGGGATGCACCGAGATCCCGCTTCTCGTCGACCAGGCAGATTACGACCTTCCCCTGTTTGATACGACGGCCCTGCATGCCCGGGCCGCCGTGGCCCAGGCCTTGATATGAGCGTAGGGTGTACCCTCGGGTCAAGAGGTTAACCTCTTTCTTGAGCTGCGGATGTCCCGGATGTTCAGATAGGAAGAAGCCGCCACAGCGCTCAAGAGGAAAGTCACAGCGAAAACATCCACCAGGGATTTCTCTATCTCGATCCCTGTGACCGCCCGGATCAGGAATACGAGATATGAGGGGGACATGTCCACATGGCCAAGCCTGCTGCGCACCTGCCAGTGCCAGTCGGTGCAGGGACAGTATCCAAAGCCGTACCATATCCCCAGGACAAACCAGGATAATACGGTCAGCAGCAGGAGAACCAGGTTGGCCCTGCGCGTTTTTTTCCAGACCCATCCCAGGAGATTGAACAGGATCAGCCCGGAATGAAACACAAAAAAGAATAGATTAAGCCCTTCATCCAGCATCGGACATCCCCTGCGTGGTGCCCTCACTTAAAGAAAGGAAGCAGCCTCAGGAGGCTCCAGAACCCCAGAGCGGAAACGACCACAGCGATGGCAATGCCGATCAGGTTCTGTTTCCAGGTGTTTGCCAGGCTCCCCATCTTTTCCCGATTGTTCAGAACCACAAGCAGGAAGACTACCGCCATAGGCAGAATGATCCCGTTGGCGGCTTGAGCGAAGATGATCACTGAAATAGGATTGAAACCGAACATCGAAACCACGCATCCGATAAGGATGATCCCAGCCCATATCATCCGGAATCGGACTGAGTCCTGGCCTCTCTCCCATCCCAGGATCCCGGACGAGGCGAAGGCAGCGGCATAGGGCGCAGTGACGGCCGAACTCAAGCCACCGGCAAAAAAACCCATGCCGAAAAAGACCTGGGCTGCAGATCCGAACAGGGGCTTCAGCTGTTGGGCCATGTTAATCCCCGTCTCCACGGTCTCTCCCTGGGTGAAAAATGCCATGGCGGACGTGACCACGATCGCGGCCGAAATGAGCCCACCCAATCCGATGGAGACCAAGAGGTCCTTCTTGACTTCAGGGAGTTGGGCCGGAGAATCCCATTTCTGTTTAACGGCGGCAGAGTGGAGGAAGAGGTTGTACGGGACCACCGTTGTGCCCACCAGAGCCAGCAGGAGTATCAATGAACCCGGGGGCAGTGTGGGTACGAGGCCGGAGAGGGCGGCAGAGAGGGAGGGGCGTACGAGGATGACCGTGGCCAGGAACGACAGGCTCATAAGGATTACCAGGCTGATCAGAGTTTTCTCAATGACCTTATAGCTCTTGAGTCCGAGGAGCAGGAGAGCAGCCAGGGAGATCAGGACTACCCAGAGGCGGTAGGGCAGTGGAGTAAGGATCTCCAGTCCCAGGGCCCCTCCTGTGATGTTCCCGGCCTCGTAGGCGGCGCATCCGAAGGTGATAGCCGCTAGGGTAAGCACCGCGTAGATGAGCCGGGTCACCAGACGCTTGGGAACGCTGCGCAGGGCCTGCCCCAGGTCCTGCCCGGATCCCAGGCTGAGCCGCCCCGTCATTTCCTGAAGAAAGATGGTGGTCACAGTGGCAAAAACCAGGGCGTAGAGGAGCGCATATCCAAAACGGGATCCGGCCAGTGTACAGGTGGTCACGGTCCCCGGCCCGATAAACGCGGCCGTGACCAGGAATCCCGGGCCAAAGGAAAACCTCTTAGCCTTTCTTGCCATGTCCACCACCCCCGGGTGTCTCGATGCGGAGCACATCGCCCGGTCCCGCCTCCAGATTGACCTTGGAGGGCAGAATCGTTTTTCGTCCCCTTGAGATCAGGATGTTTCGGCCCCTCTTACCCGCCTGCCCACCCTGCAGTCCATAGGGCGCATGGCGGCGCCTCTCAGACATGATGGAAACCTGAGTCGGGACGGAAAACTCGAACTCACGCACGATCCCATTCCCACCGCGGTGTTTTCCCTTTCCGCCTGAACCGCGGCGGACTCCGTAGCGGCGTATGCGTATCGGCAGCGTGTTTTCCAGCGCTTCCAGGGGTGTGTTGAGTGAATTCGTCATGTGCGTGTGGACTCCATCCAGGCCGGCGTGGCCGCTCCCGGCACCCATGCCGCCGCCGATCGTTTCGTAATAGGCAAAGCCTATTTTCCGGACGGGGTCCTGTCCTCCGAACGTGACATTGTTCATGGTCCCGGAGCTGGCAGCAGGGATCCGGTCCGGGACAGCCTGGGCCAGTGCACCCAGCAGCACATCCACCAGCCGCTGGGAAGTTTCGACATTGCCGGCAGCAGTGGCCGCGGGGAAGGCCGAGTTGACCACGGATTTTTCCGGAAGTACGAGACGGATGGGCCGCATGAGGCCGGTGTTGAAAGGGATGTCCTCCTCCACCAGGCAGCGGAACACATAAAGGACCGCAGAGAGCGTGACCGCCGAATTGGCGTTGACACCGCCCCTTGTCTGAGGATCGGAGGACCGAAAATCGACCGTAGCTTCATCGCCCCGGATGGTGATCTCGACACCGATCCGGATCGAAGCGGTGGAGAGGCCGTCGTCATCCAAAAAATCGGAGTATGCGTAGGTGCCGTCCGGTACGGAACGCAGGGTCTCGCGCAGGATGCGTTCTGTGTAGTCCTGAATGAGTCGGGAGTAGCGCTGGATCTTGCGCAGGCCATGCGTCCGGATGACCTCTTCCAGACGGACCACTCCCTTATGATTGGCTGCCATCTGGGCCATGAGGTCTCCCCGTCGCTCGTCTGGTGTGCGTACATTGGACAACAGCAGCTCCAGGAACTCATGGTTCAGCCTGCCCCGCCGACGGATCTTCAGAGGGGGGATGATGATGCCTTCCTGAAATATTTCTGAGGCTAGAGGCATGGACCCCGGCATCATCCCTCCGATGTCGGAATGATGGGCCCGGTTAGCGGCGAGAAAGCGGAGGGTTTTGTCCACAAAGATAGGAGATATGCAGGTCACATCCGGCAGGTGGGTCCCGCCCTGATAGGGGTGGTTGAGCAGGGCCATATCACCCGGTTCAAAGGATAAAGCCTTCAGTGCAGCCTGGACCGAGAGGGGCATGGCGCCCAGATGGACCGGGATGTGTGACCCCTGAGCAAAGGTCTCGCCCCGGTGGTTGAACAACGCACAGGAAAAATCGCGCCTCTCTTTTATGTTGGGGGAAAGCGCAGTGCGTTCCAGCACGGCCCCCATCTCCTCTGAGATGGACACGAATAGGTTCTTGAAGAGCTCCAATTCGATGGAATCGTGTCCTGCCATGCCTGTCAGTTCCTCTTTATGATCAGATTGAGGTAGTGGTCCACCTTAAGATCCAAGCCGGGTGGGAGCATCGTCGTCGACTCGCGGTCCACCACCAGAGCCGGGCCCGGGATCTCATTGCCGGGCCTCAGGAGTGCCCGATCGAAAACCGCAGCCTGATGATTTTTTTGCGCGAATACCAGGTTTTGTGTGCGCAGGAAGGCGGCTGTCGAATCCTTACCGGCCAGGGGATGGCGCAGGAGTCTGATCCTCCGGCTTTTCCCAACGGTTTTAACTCGAAGGTTCACGATCTCCACAGGCTGTTGGGGATGGTGGTAGGCATAGAGTCTCTTGTGCGCCTTATGGAAATCCGTGACAAATGAGTCAAATCCGCGATAGGGAAGCGATATTTCGTGAGATTGACCCAGATAACGGAGGTCGATAGCCCTGTGCACCGCAATCTGCGGGTCGGCAAATCCTTCGGCCCTCATTTTTTTACGGCCTGTGCATTCCAGACGGCCGAACCTCTTCTCGAGTTCAGACCTGGAGGCCCTGTGGGCGAGCTGCAGCATTGAAAGGGAATGATCTTTTATGGAGTCTGCCAACAGCAGCCCGAATGCGGAGAGTACCCCGGCATTTTTGGGGATGAGGATGGTCTCGATGTTCAGGTCTGATGCGATCTCCGCAGCATGCATCCCGCCCGCGCCCCCGAAAGACACCAGGGCGAAGCGCCGGGGATCTATGCCCCGTTCGATGGAGATAACCCGGATAGCTTTTTCCATGTTGGCATTGGCCACAGCGATGACCCCAGCTGCGGTGTCTTTGACCGATTTTCCGATCTGCTTGGCAAGGCGTTCCACTGCTGTATGGCTGCGCTCGGGAACCAGCGTCATGCTGCCACCCAGGAAATATTCAGGAGTCAGGCGTCCCAGCACCAGATTGGCATCAGTGACAGTCGCCTGGGTCCCCGAGCCATAACAGGCCGGGCCGGGCCGGGCCCCTGCGCTCTGTGGCCCCACCCGCAGAGCCCCGCCTCTGTCCACATAGGCAATGGAACCACCTCCCGCTCCGACCGTATTGATGTCGATCATAGGGAGCCGTATGGGGAATTCGCCAATGGTACTGTGATTCGAACGCTGGATGCGGCCAGGTACCAGCGAGACATCTGAAGAGGTCCCTCCCATGTCAAATGTGATGACGCTGGGATATCCGGCGGCCTTGGCCACGTGAAAGGCTGCGACCACGCCGCCTGCCGGGCCAGAGAGCGCTGTCCGGATAGGTTCGGTCTTGGCCACAGCCGGAGAGATGTAGCCCTCATTGGACTGCATGATACGGAGATCGGCCCGGTTCAAGTCCCCCTCAAGTTGGCCCAAATAGCGGCTGATCACGGGAATGAGGTAGGCATTGACCGCCGTCACCGTGGTTCGTTCATATTCCCGGTATTCCGGGAGGATGCGGCTGGAAACAGAGATCGGAAAGCCGGCTTCCTGCAGAGCCAGAGCCACGTGGTCTTCGTTGGAGGGATCCGCGTAGGAATGAATGAGACAGACGGCTACCGCCTCGACCCTGCGCTGCTTTAGACGCTGGATCAGGTCCTTGAGCTCAGCTGCGGATACACGGACCTCTTTCTTGCCTCCTGGGGCAACCCGTTCGTGTATCCCGAAACAGAGAGAGCGCGGCAAGAGAGGGTTCCGGGTTTCTCCGGTCAGCCGGTAGAGATCTCGGCGTGTCTGGCGCGCAATGAATATCACATCCTCGAATCCAGCAGTCGTGATCAGCGCGATCCGGCCTCCCTTCCGCTCCAGGAGCGCATTGGTGGCGACCGTGGTCCCGTGGACGATAAATGGCTGGGCCTCCAGCCCGATCTGTTCGCGCAGACCGGACAGGATGGCTTCTGCCGGATTATCCGGAGTGGAGGGGACTTTATGGATGGAGATCCGTCCTCCGTGATAGAAGACGAAGTCCGTGAAAGTGCCGCCTGTGTCGATCCCGATACGCCAGTCTGCAACCATTGCCGCTTCCTGTATATGACTTCGGAGAGTGATTGTCAAGGCATGTCCGGGAGGAGCGGGCCCCCCATAAAGGTGACCCCGGTGATGGCGATATCACCGTCCAAATCCCCCCCAGAGGCGATTGCCTTCCCCAACGAGGAACGAGAGTATATAATAGAATAATAATGGATCGAGGAGTCTTGGATGCCGCTGCGTGTACTTGTCACTGCTTATGATATCAGCCCTGTCGAATCCAGGGGTTCCTTCCGGTCGTGGGGGACCGACAGTTGGAACCTGGTGGATCAGCTGAGCCGATTCTGCAATGTATCTGTACTCACACAGAGCGGTAATCATGAGGACATCCTGGAGTCCTTGAGCCAGGGGGCACTCCCTCAGGTCAACTTCCATTTTGTGGATCCGCCTCAGAATTGGCTGAGCAGGTTCCAGGGACATAAGGGCGCTGATGATGTCCCTTTTTATCTATGGGAAAGACGCGCCTTCCAGACGGCCCGGGTCCTTCATAAAGAGAAGGCGTTTGATGCTGTGCATCACCTGTCGCCCGGTTTCCCCTCCATACCGCCCCTGTTGAGCTCAGCTCTACCGATCCCGAGCCTGTGGGGCCCGGTGACCTCTGAGATCAAGCCGCCTCGGAACGGCGCGGGAGCACGGCGCTCCCTTCCCGATCGTCTGGGAGGGGGTATAAGCCGGATCCTGCAGACTACCGGAGTGCGGCATCGCCGGTACCCGAAGGACGGAGTGGTGCTCCTCAGTGACAGCGCTCCAGAGGTCGTGAGCAACTTCCCCTCTGGGGCCCGAGATAAATTCTTCTTGTTTCCGATCGGGGGGATTTCCAAGAGCCGGATGGTCAAAGCCGCCTCTCTTTCTGAATCACGTGGTGAATTTTCGGTGCTGGCCGCGGGAGACTTCCGTTTTGCGGACGGATACCTCATGCTCCTCCAGGCTTTTTTTGAATTCTCGCGGGAGCACAGAAACGCCGAACTGGCCGTTGTCGGCCGGGGATGGCAGGACGAGCGTATCGGGCGGCTCATGCGAGAGCTGTCCCTCGGTTCCCGCATAGAGCTGTGGGACTGGATACCACGCAGCGATCTTCAGGAAAAGCTGGCCCAGGCCGACGTGTTCATCGCTCCTGATTTTGACGCACACACCGCCTCACTCTGTGTGGATGCTATGGCGGCAGGAGTGCCGGTCGTGACCTTCCAGGGGAGCGGAGCGCATATTTTTGTCGAGGAAGGATGGGGAATCCAGATCCGGTGGGAGGATCCCCGGCAGATCATCGGAGACCTGAAAGAAGCCCTGGACGCGCTTGCTGACTCCTCGGACATGAGGCGTAGGATGGGGCGGGCGGCACTGCGCAACGTCAGAGAGAATTTCGTCTGGGAAAAACAGGGCAAGATGCTGAATTCCGTGTATTCTCAAACACTTCTCCAAGAGGAAAGCATCCGGGTCGAACACACAGGAAAGGGCCGCTTCTTCTATTGATTCTAATACAGAAACCGGAAACCGCAGCCGTGGCTTTCAGCGGCAGGTGGCACAGGAACCCGACGTACAGGAAGCACAATCGGCCGAGTCTGCTTTGATCCGGCTGCCTCCTCCTCCAATTCCGAAGCTTGAGATACACTTATGGATATCAGAGCTGCCGCAATCCTCGCAGGTGATGCCCTGTTCACTTCCGAGCGAAACGAGGGCTTCGAATCGAGTCTCACATCGCTGGCACTTGAATTCATAGATTGGCATGAAATGAATGCGATGCTGGATCCTGCCTCAGAGCAAGGGCTCTGCCAGGGTTTGATGGAGTTTGTCTGGAGGCTTTACTTGATCGCAATGGCCTCGATCTCGACCCTGGCGTCTTTGGGCAGGCGCGACACTTCGACGGCGGCCCGGGCAGGGTAGGGGGCTGGAAAGAACTCGCCGTACACCGCGTTAACAGCGGCATAATCATTCATGTCCTGCAGGAAAACCGTGCATTTCACCACCTTTGCCATGGAGCTTCCGGCAGCCTCCAGGACTGCCTTGAGGTTGGTGAGAACCTGCCGGGCCTGCAACTCCACGTTGAGAGTGGCATCCAGCTCTCCTTTGGCCGGATCTATGGCGATCTGACCGGAGGCGAACACCATACCATTGGCTTCAATGGCCTGGGAATAGGGGCCGAGGGCCAGGGGAGCGTTTTCAGTCTTGATCTCTTTTTTCACGGAGGGACTCCTTTCTTGGCATGCCGGAAAAAGACCGGCGCCGGCCAAGGATACACAGCCGAGAGCCACAAGAGCTTCTCTTCTCTTCATCGGGCACTCCTGTAATTTTTGTCTATCCTATTCCAACAGGGGGAAAATGACAAGGGCTTTGCGTCTTGACAAATCAGATTCAGAGGATAGACTTACAGGTCTTGTAATGGCGGCTCTGTCACTTGATGTCTTGTTGTTCCATGGGAAATTATGGCATAATGCCTTAGATAATCCATGTACGGGGAGAGAGGCCAGTGAACAGTAAAAAGAAACTCATAATCGTGATAACCGGGATGCTGGTATTGAGTGGTTGCGGCAGGAAAACCCTGCAAAAAGCAGATCTCGAGACCGTGCAGGACCTTTACAGCTATTCCGTCGGATACGAGGTCGGCAGGAACCTGCAGCAGCAGGAAGCCCGATTCAATCTGGATGCTCTCTACCAGGGCATAGAAGATGTGCTCATGGAGAATCAACCCTTGCTCGACCAGACCGAGAGGCAGCAGGCCATGGCAGCCTTCCAAGTACAGCTGCAGGAGCGGTTTGCAGATGAACGGGCTGCGCAGGGAGAGGTGAACAGGGCGGAAGGAGAGGTGTTCTTAGTGGAAAACAAGACCCATGAAGGCGTCGTCACCCTGCCCAGCGGCTTACAGTACCTGATCATGCGGGAGGGGAACGGACCAAAACCCAAGCCAACTGATCGTGTGTCGGTTCACTACATCGGCAGCTTCCTGGATGGGACAGAATTCGACAACTCCTACACGGGCGGGAATCCGACCATCTTTGCTGTCAACAGGGTTATCTCGGGCTGGACCGAGGCCCTGCAGCTGATGAGTGTGGGTTCCAAATGGAAGCTCTGGCTGCCTCCGGAGCTCGGATATGGGGCAGTCGGTCGGGGGACACAGATCAGCCCGAACGCCACCCTGGTGTTTGAAGTGGAGCTCCTTTCGATCCTCGAATAATGCGGGTTCTACCTAAAGCTGTGCGGCCTGCTTCTCCCCTGTGTCCTGAAACCACTCAAGGGTCTTCTGAAGACCGGTCTTCAGGTCGACGGATGGATCATAACCCAGAAACGATCGTGCCAGGGTGATATCTGCCAGAGAGTGGCGCACATCGCCGATCCTGGCTTTCGCGTACTGAGGAGAAATCCGATTCCCGGTGATGTTCGCCAGGTGTGACGCCAGCTGATTGAGGCTTATGCGTTCCCCGGTGGCAATGTTCAGCACCTCGCCTGAGCAGCGTGCAGCCCTTGCGGCCAGAAGATTGGCGTTTACCACGTTCTCGATGAAGGTGAAGTCCCGGGTCTGCTCCCCGTCTCCGTAGATGACCGGAGGGACCTCCTGGAGGGCTGCGGAGATGAACTTGGGGATGACCGCGGCATACTCGGACTCCGGATTCTGCCTGGGGCCGAAGACATTAAAATACCGCAGCGAGACGGATTCCAGTCCGTAGAGTGCGGAAAAGAGCCTGCAGTAGTGTTCCCCTGCCAGTTTGTTCAGGGCATAGGGGGAAAGCAGGGCTGGGGTCATGTTCTCATGCTTGGGCAGCAACGGCGTGTCGCCGTACACGGATGAGGAGCTGGCAAAGATCAGCCGCCGGATACGATTGTCTCGTGCAGCGATGAGAACATTCAGCGTCCCCGAAATATTGTTATCGTTGCTCTGCCGGGGATCCTCAATGGAGCGGGGGACAGAAGGGATGGCGGCCAGGTGGAACACCGTGTCCACGCCCTGCGTGCATCTCTGCAGGGTGGACGGCTCGCGGATGTCGCCCTCGATCAGCTCGATATCAGAGAGGATCGAGGCCAGGTTTTCCTGTCGGCCCGTGGAAAAGTTATCCAGGACGCGGACGCTCCGGCCTTCCTGAACTAGGCGGTGAACGAGGTTGGAGCCGATGAATCCGGCCCCTCCGGTGACCAGGTCGATTCGTGTCATTCTGTACTCTCTACTGGGATGTTCGTCCTAGTGTATCACATCCGGGCCGGGAAAAGGAATGACCATCCCGGGGAGGCGTAGATCGGGCGCGGGAAGCTTTCTCACCAGCCCGGAGACCGGACCAGGGTCAACGCCTCATCGCCACTTCAGGAGTGTGCTTCAGAAGCACAGTTCAGACTGAGGAGGGAAACACTTAAAAGGCATACGATGAGAAGATGTCTCATGACTAGATCATCTTCAGATATTTATTCCCGGAACCGAGAGGATTCAGGGCTTTGGAGATTTTCAGGTCCTCGCTTTCTTTCAGGTTAACGCGCCCCTGTTTCTTCTTGGGGGAAAGGACCTCGACGAGGGGGCTAAAGATCGCCTGTTCATTGGTCTCTCTGACGACGGCTACGCTGCGGTCGGAAAGTGTGACCAGGGTCCCCACCGGCCAGACTCCAATGAACTGGAAAAACCTTTCCAAGAGCTGCGGATCGAAGAGCTTGCCCTTTTCCTTGATCATCAGCTCATAGATTTTATCTGGGGGGTAGTCCTTTTTATAGGTTCGCTTCTGAGCCAGCGCATCATAGACGTCGCACATCGAGATGATCAGGGAGGCTATGTGGGGTTTCTGGGGGTAGGCGACTTTGGGATAGCCTTTGAGATCGTATCTCAGGTGATGTTCGAAGGCGGTGACGATGGGCATGATGCCCAGAGTTTCCTTGTATTGGTATAGAATCTTGGTGCCCAGCAGCGTGTGGTCTTTCATGTGGGTGAATTCCTGATCGGCTAGTTTGCCCTTTTTTTGCAGAATCTTGAGAGAGATGGACAGCTTGCCGATGTCATGATAGAGGGCTGCGATCCCGATATCCAGCACGTCGTCCTTTCCGAATCCCAGTTTCGATGCCACGAACATCGAGAGGAGCGAAACATTTAGGAGGTGAACGAACGTGGTCAGGTCGCGATTTTTGACGGTGACCAGGTTGAGAAGCTCCTGGTGTCGTCCCATGAAGTTTTCCATGACATTCAGGATGTTGAATCTCAGGTCCAGGTAATCGATCTCCTCTTCGTTGAGGACCTGGTTCATGGAGCTGGCGACTGACTCGAGAGAGCCCTCATACTGCTTGACCATCTCTTCGGCCTGGCCTTTGACCTCAACCAGAGACTTGAGCCGTCCGGCCCGGATGTTCTGGATCCCATGCAGAGAGAAGTATTCGTCATGGTCAATCTCTTTCAGCCGTTTGGTCCGCGCCAGGAATGCGATGAAGCTTCGGAGCTCCTCATCCCGCAATCCCCGTTGGAACACAATGCGCTGAATGCCGCTCTCCTCCAGGAAATTGATCAGTCCCCGCAATCCGCGACTCAGGTCGAAGAATATCTGGTCTTCCCAGGCCAGCTCGTGATCCACGATCCCGATGATCAGCTCCTTGCGGGATGTGAGGATCTCATCCAGGCTGGTAAAAAATCGGGTGGAGAATTCCTGGAACTTGGGATGCTCCTCCGTATACAGCTTGCCGGCCTGGATCGCGTTCATGAAATAGAAAAGTGAGGTCTTGATCTTATCGAGCATCCCACTTCTCCAATACCCGGGCCGCTTCCCCCCTTAAGCGCCTGTTCCAGAAACCCCTTCGTTTCGTGAGGCCGTCCAGGTATTCCCGGGCCTGAGTGAGGTTTTTCCTGTCGACGATGCCGATATGCCTGATCAACAGCCCGTTTTTGATCCCGTATGGAGACTGAATGTTGAACACCTTGCTCAGGGCCTGAATACGAGTTTTCTCATACCGCATGAGCAGGGCCAAGGCTTCTCCCTTTAGGGCCAAATCCTTGGACCTGAGGACAGAGGACACGAATTTTCCATCGAATTCAATGAGGAAATGCATGGCCTGCAGCACCTGGAGCTTCAATGCTTGGTTCCCGATCGTGTATATAGACTTGAGCGTGACCAGGGACATCGGTGTGTCTATGGTCTTGAGGGCTTCGATCGTCTTCTCAAGGAAGGCCGGATTCGGGGCCTTCTGCTTGAAATTGAGATCGAAGTAGAAAAGATATTCCGTGAAATACTTGAAATAGGCCTTTAAGATCAGGGCGGACATTTTCTCATCGGTGAAGATGCGCTCCAGGTAGGTGTTGACATCGAACGAGCTCTTCTCGAAGCTGAGGATCATGTGTTCCAGCTCGGGATCAACCTTTTCCTCCAGGAGAGCCTGCTCGCAAAACTCCTGGATCGCATGGACCAGCTTCTTGTAAGCATCCTCCGCTTCCAGGCTCTGTTCCTTTTGTCGGAGCACATCCAGAAGCCCTCGCAGATAGGCAAAATCCTCATCTTGAACGATCTCGTTCCATTCCTGTTGGATGTGCGCGAGGCTGGTGAGGAGCATTCCGGTGCTCGTCTCTTTTTCCATGATGTTCAGGAAGACGTACCGGCAGTTCCGCCGCAGCTGGGCATGGTCAAACGTCAATTTTTTGTCGAAATCAATCTGATGGAGTAGATTGCTGAGCGTCTGCTGATATATCTCTGAGATGAATTTGCTCGAAGTGCCGGAGAGCAGGGCCTTGATCTTGGATTCCACTTCAGGCTGCCGATTCACCGGGTCGTCCGATTGGAACAGGTCCCTCAGGGAGGTGGATATTTCCAGGTGCCGTTCTTTTTCGATCAGCTTGGAGAAGATGCTGAAACTCAAGGAATCGAACGTGTTGTCGCTGATGATCTCTTCCCACAACGTGCTGGCCAGGTCTTCCTCCCGGAGGTCGGATATGAGCAGCTTGAGTTTTTCAAACTTGGCATCTGTGGTTATCTTCCGATTCGTGACCACGGCCTTGACCAGGCTCGTGGAGCATTTTCGGTACTGCTCTTCGCTCGAGTCCTTGAGGTATGTGAAGTAGTTGGCGAACGTCCGGTGAAGTTCCTCGTTCTTGATCAGCTCTTCGGTATTGAATTTTCCGATGACATGTTCAAAGCTCTCCGTGACCTGGGTAAGTTTCTGTGGATCCTGTTCTGCCAGTCCTTCCTCCATGAGATAGGACCAGACATCGGCGATCTCCTCACCTTCGCCTTTGAGCAGCAGATGATAGTCAAGTTCCTCCACCGTGAGATGCCTGATGTTCCCTTGCTTGATGACTTCTGAAGCTCCGCCTTCTCTGAAAAAATCTTTGAGGGGCAGCGTTACCTTGGAGGCAAAATTGATCAGCTCGTCATAGGTGATGCCCGGTCGAATCTCCATGGTCTTGATCTTACGGAAATGGAAGAGGCGGCCCAATTCCTGGTAGATTTTATCGCCTTCCCAGAATCGGTCGTCCAGGAACAAGGACTGGGGTGTAAAACTGATCGAGAGGGGACTGCGGAACTCAAAAATGCTTTCAATGAGTTTTTTCAGGTTATCGACAGAACTGATGAACGCGGGATGTTCCAGGTTATAAATGGAAGCATTCTTGAAACTGACCTTAAGGGCCCTCAGAAAATCCTTGAGGACCAGATCCCTCTGGATATCAGACGGTGGATCAGGATTGAGTTCCGCTGACATTCAGTCCCTAATTCGCCAAGAAAATCTTCAGAACGACCTCCTTCCAGGCCGGAGATTTTCTCAATCCTTATCGAGCTTCACAGAAACCCGATTCCTGCCCAACCATTTGCTGTGCTCGGCCAGTTTCTCAGCCCTTTCGACCAGACTGGCTGCGGTGTCCCGGGATTTTGCAAGGGTTGCGCCGATAGAAACCGTGGTCTTGATGAAAAGATCGGCCTCGCGCAGATTGGACTGTTCCGCCAGCAATCGCAGCTTGTTGGCGACCAGGTCCAGTTTCTCCAGGTCGATATTCAAGAGGACCACCAGAAACTGCTCTCTGTCCCATCGGCCCACGACTTCGAAGAAGCGGGTGCTGCTGGACAGCGTCTGCGAGATCATCTTGAGGACCTTGTCCCCAACGACGCTCCCGTAGGCCTCGTTGATGTCTTCCATGCCGTCTATATCGATAAAAAGCACTCCGAACGAGAACCCGAGCTGTTTCATCTCTTCCAGGCGTGAGTTGAGATGCAGCTCGAGATAGCGCCTGTTCCCCATGGAAGTGAGGGGATCCAGCAGGCCCATGCGCTGCAGCCCTTCCTTGGATTGAGGGAGGGTCACCTTGGGGGACAGCTCGCGGAAGGTCTCGACAGCAGCGATGATCTCCCCATCCTGGCTTTTGATGGGGATGATACGCATGTGCACCGGAAACCGGTGCCCTTCCTTGTGCTGCAGGTAAGCATCGAAGCTTCGGACACCCCCGTTTTCCAGGACCTGGGCAACCGGGCAGCTTATACTGCAGGGGAGGATGTTGGCATCTCCCTGCTCGATGAGCACATTCTTGAGGCAGGCCTTCCCCAGGACTTCTGCGGACGAATGTCCGGTCATCTGTTCGGAAGACGTGTTCCAAAAAATCACATTCAGGCTCGGATCCAGTATGTTGACAGCTTCCTGCAAGTTGTTGAGGAGTCGGTCATAGAACCTGTCTTCCGATTTTTCAGCAAGGATCGCGATCTTGTTGTCCGTCATTTCATCCACTTTTTACTTGAATTGGGATTATTATATCCGAGAGATTTTACGTAAGTCAATCAGGATGAGTGTTATAACTGAGAGTTATAAAAAAACGGCTTTCTTGACTTTTGGATAACCAGCAGTTATAAAAGCCTTATCCTACAAGGGGATGTCATGTCGGGAAAATTAGGTGCAAAGTTACGTCGGGCGAGGGAAAACCTGGGACTTACCCAGGAGGAATTGTCCAAGGCCGTGGGGCTCTCAAGCGAGTTTATCTCGCTTCTTGAGATCGGGAAAAGGGCTCCCAGCCTGGATTCGCTCAGGAGATTGTCCGGATTCCTGAACAAGGACATCGGTTATTTTCTCCAGGAACCGGAGGATAATTTTCAGTCTCTGCGCCAGGAAAAAAAGCTTGGCAAGGAAGCTTTGAACGTGATCCGGCGCTTCCAGCGTTATTGTGAAGATTACCTTCGCATCGAAGATCTGACTCAACGTCGCGCGGAACCGGCTCCCTTCTTCCAGAATGCCTCGGCCGAGCGCCTGGCGCTGGAGGAGCGGAAGCGGCTCGGCCTGGGGGATGAACCCATCCGGGATATCTTTTCACTGCTCGAGCTCAACGGGCTCAGGATTCTGCGTCAGGTAATACCCGAGACTGCCAAGATCGCCGGCATTTTTGTTTTTTTCGATGCCGAACAGGCAGGGTTCGCCCTCATCGATGCGAGCCGGCCTCTTGGCGAACAGCATATAGCGGCGGCTCATGAATATGCCCATTACCTGAAAGACCGTTTTGCCGGGCCCATCCTGGATAATCCGGATGTCTTTATAGACGAATACCTGCCTCTCTACCACCCAAGGGAGAAATTCGCCCAGCAGTTCGCATATGATTTTCTCGTCCCGCCGCGGAAGCTGAAGCACTTCGTCAGCAAGGAACTGCATGCCCGCAGCCTGCATTTCGAGGACGTGATCTTCCTTAAACGCTACTTCGGCATTAAAACAGTTCACATGTTGAACGTCCTGCAGAAGCAGGAGCTCCTCCCGCCTCACCGGGTCATGGAGTTCCGTGAGGTCGACCATGCTGCGTTCGAGCGCTCTTTGTTCGGGGAGGTGGGGGCCGAGGAACTGCCCGGCAAGGCCCGGACCAAGCTCATTTCCTCAGCCCGATACAAAACCCTCGGCGTTTCCGCCTTTCAAAAGACTGCCCGTGAAAAGTCCTGAGACGGCCGGCCATTATTGCTGCCCTGTACTCTGTTCCTTCTACCTGGGATGAGTACATCCCGGATCAAAGCCATCGCAGGAGTGGGGAGCGTCTGTTTCGCGCCCAGTCCCCGTGCTCGGCGCGTGAGCATATCCGTGAGGCCTCCGGGCAGGATCCGAGTGGCAGTGCCGCCAGGTGTGTCAATGAGGCAGGCAGAGGCCTTCGTGCTCAATAAACGTGCCTGGATCCAAAAACACCTGGAGCGGATGCGTCAGGAGGCGGCCAGCTCTCCTGACAGGCTGCAGGAGAGAACCTCCCCTGAGTCAGAATCCCGGGCCATGCTCCGGGACAGGGTGGAGGAGCTGGCCGGGCTCTATGGATTCACCTACAACCGGATCTTTATCAGGCGCCAGAGAACACGCTGGGGAAGCTGTTCCGGAAAAAACAACCTCAATCTCAACCTCAAACTGGCCTCACTCCCGGATATGCTGCGTGACTATGTGATCCTTCATGAACTGATACATACGCGGATTAAAAACCACGGAAAAAACTTTTGGCGGGAACTGGACAAGTATGTCGGCGATGCCAGAGGACTGCGGGACCGTCTGAACCGGATCCCTTTGGATGATGAGCCTCCACCCCATGCCTGAATAAGGGTTGGGACGGGGCACGCAGTCTGACTCTGACCCAGGAACTGGGGGGAGATGACTACATCACCAAAACCCTCGGCATCCGGGAGCTCCTGGCCCGAATCAAGGCCGTTATAAGGCGGTCCCAAAAGCCCCTGCCGCAACTGGAGGGCTACTTGAGTTCCAACAGCAGGCGGATGAGAAAGGCCCAGAACGTCTCCACCGAGGGGATGTTGACTTTTTCACTGGGCGAATGGGGAAATTTGATGGTTGGCCCGAACGAGATCATGTCCATCCCCGCGTATTTTTCGCCGATGATACCGCACTCCAGCCCGGCATGGATGGCCGCGATGTGGGCTTCCTTGCCGAACTGAGCGAGATAGACGTCCTTGAGCTTCTGGAGAAGGGGAGACTGCAGATTGGGCTTCCAGCCCGGATAGCCTTCCTCGAGCATGATATCAGCGCCGGCCAAGCCGCACAAGGCGGCCAGAACGCCCCGCGTCCCTTCCAGGGCTGTAGCGATGGAGCTGCGGGTGCTGCAGATGATCTCTGCCTTGTCCTCATGGGTGTGGATCACGGCCAGGTTGGTCGATGTCTCAACCAGCCTCTCCATCTCCGGGTGCATGGCGATGACGCCATGGGGAAGGACAAACAGAAACTCGATCAGTATTTTTTGGGAAGCGGCTGTGAGAACCGATTGCGCATCGGTATCCATCTTATCGATGCTGATCTTCGCGTCAGGATCCACGACTTTTAGTTCATCCTTAATGCCGGCAAAGGCCGTGTTGGCTGCGGCGGCAAAATCGTCGTACTGCCCGCTTTCCAGCTGGATCGTGGCCAGGGCCTCCCTGGGGATCGCGTTGCGCAGGTTCCCGCCTTCGAGGCCGGCCAGCTTGAAAGATACTTTCCCCCCCACTTCCCAAAGCACTCGAGCCAGGAGCTTGATGGCGTTGCCCCGGCCCAGGTTTATATCCACTCCCGAGTGTCCCCCCTGCAGGCCGAAGATCTTCACGGTGTAGGTTTCGCCCGCACCGGCAGCGTCCTTTTCCAGAGGAACGGTGATCAAGGAATCTGCGCCACCAGCACACCCGATGGTGAATTCGCCTTCATCTTCGCTGTCCAGGTTGAGGAGCCGTGTCCCTTTCAGGAAGTCAGGCTTGATATATGTGGCCCCCGTCAACCCGGTCTCCTCTTCGACGGTGAACAGGAATTCCAGGGGCGGATGGATCAGTGTATCGTCCTCCATGATGGCCAGACCTGCAGCGTTCCCAATGCCGTTATCGGCGCCCAGGGTCGTCCCCTGAGCCTGGACCCAGTCTTCAACGATCTCGGCCTGGATCGGATCCTGTTCGAAATCGAAATCCACGTCCGAATTTTTCTCACACACCATGTCGAGGTGGCCTTGGAGGATGACGCCGGGGGCGTCCTCCATCCCCGGTGAAGCTTTTTTCGAAACCACGACATTGCCCACATCGTCGCGCTTCCATTCCAGGTTGTTTTTCTCTGCTACTGAGATGATGTAGTCGCCCAGGGCTTTTTCGTTCCCGGAACCATGAGGGATCTTCAGAAATTCTTCAAAGTGTTTCCACAGTGCCGTCGGATTGAGCTCGGTCAGTCTTGATGCCATGCCATACCTCCCATATCAATGATTATGATGTAAATATATGAATTGATGTAACTAAGAATATTGACATAAAATGTTGCCCGGTTCAAGTAATAATTAGTCCTGCAGCCTGTTGGATGTCGTCAGGCGATCCAGGGTCTCTGCGAAGACCTCTGCAGGGTTCCCTTTGATCAGCCTTAGCGTGTGATCGCTGATCGCCTTTTCCATCATGTCAGGTTTTTCCGCAGTTCTTTTTCCAGGATAGCCCGGATCTCATCTCCCAGGTTTATTGCCTCGTTCTTGAGGGCTGTGGCCGCAGTTTCCATCTCTCTCACGAATGGCTGGTCCTGGATATCCGGCAGGTTGATGAGAACATTGTAGTATGCCCCCTCCGCCCCGGCCTGGGCGGTGAGGGCTGCTACTCCGGCATCGCTGAGGGAGTTTTTGTTTCCATTGAGCGCGACCTCCTTGGCTAGCTTGAGGGCCGCCAGGCAATTCTGCAAGACCCCGAAGGGGATCCGGGTCGCTTCCTGGGTCGCGTTTTCAATGGCGTCCGCCCGTTCCTGTTTTTGTTCATCGGTCTTTTTAGGCATGCGGAAGCACTCCATCACCCGGTTGAAGGCCAGCGTATCCAGGTCAATGGAACGGAGCAGTTCATCTTTGAGGGCCTGCCCCTGTTCCGCCAACTCCTTGACCGTATCCTGGACAGCTTCGTATCCCTTCTTACCTACGGTCAGGTTGGAGACCATAGCAGAAAGGGAAGCGGAGAGGGTACCGCACAGGGCGGCCGTGCTTCCTCCGCCGGGAGCAGGGGAATCCATGGAAAGCTCATTGCTGAATCCCCTCAAGCTCAGGTCGACGAGGGAATCTTCCACCTCTCTGAACTGATACTCTATGATTTTTTTCATGGGATCGAATTCGGAGACGTCGTTCAGTCCGAGGGAAAGGGTCGCGATGCGGATCAGTTCCTCTTCCGGGACTCCTGCGCTTTTGCCCTGCTTCCTCAGGTAATGACGGCCTGCCAGGAGCACGGCTTCCTTAGGGATCAGCCCCACCAGTTCGCTTCCCGTCACCCGGCACCCGATCTGTTCCGCCTCTTTGACCACCTCGTCGAAGACCAGGTGGGGCGGCGAGAGATGGTAGTTGGTGAAGTTGATGGAGATCTGGGCGATCTGATAATCTTCCACATACCAGCCGACAGCCTTGACCTCTTTGAATTTTCCCGGGACATTGATGGCCTTGCCGTTTTTATCCCGGACGATCTTGCCATCTTCATCACGCTTGGAACGGCCGCGTTCACGGATATTGAGGGCGATGTGCTGCACGGACTTGCGGTCGCGGGTGTTGAGGTTGATGTTGTAGGCGATCAGAAACTCCCGAGCTCCGATGGCCGTCGCCCCGCTCTTGCTATTGAACACCGCCTCCCCGTAATCGGGCATCCATTCCGGATCCTTGAGCTTTTCTTCCAGACCCTCGTATTCACCTGATCGGACTGTCGCCAGGTTGCGTCTCTCGGGCTTCTGTGCAGCCGCCTCGTAGAGGTAGACCGGTATCTTCAGCTCCTCTGACACGCGCAGAGCCAGTTTTTTGGCCAGTTCGACGCAATCTTCCATGCTGACACCGCTCACCGGGACGAACGGACAGACGTCCGTTGCGCCCATCCTGCTGTGGGCTCCGGTGTGCTTGCTCATATCGATCACCTCAGAGGCCTTCCGGATCGCCTTGAAGGCGGCTTCCAGGGCACCCTCTGGGGTTCCGATAAAGGTGACTACCGTGCGGTTCGTAGAATCTCCGGGGTCAACATCCAGAAGCTGTATCCCTTCCGTGGCTTCGATTTCCTTGGTTATCGCTTTGATCTTTTCCAGGTCCCTTCCCTCGCTGAAATTGGGGACGCATTCCACAAGCTTCATTGTCGATCTCCTTTGTTACGCTTTGGTGTTACGCTTTGGGTCAATTCTCCATTGGTGTTGTATACATCGACTTTTTCAAAACCGATCGATTCCAGCACGGATCCGTCACCAACGATGATGATAATGGGAGTTTGGAGGGAGTTCCGGCGGGCCGCCTCATAGACGGATCGGGAGTCGATGAGCATAATCCGTTCGTAATATTTATCCCAATGATCGCTTCCGAGTCCCAGGGTCTGGATGTTCGCGATTCGGGAGGACAGATCCGCATGGGTCTGGATCTGCAGGGGAAACTGGCCCAGGAGATAGGACTTTGCAGTTTCAATCTCCTCATTAGGGATCCTCTGAGTGGAAATGACGTGGATCTCTCTCTGAATCTCCTCCACCGACGCCTTGATGACTTCAGGCCTGACCTGGGCTTGTACATAGAACACGCCGCAGGCCTGGTAGAATTGCATGTGGCTGTAGGCCCTGTACGCATAGCTTTTTGACTCCCTCAGGTTCATGAACAGTCGGCTGATATAGGTCCCTCCCAGCACCTGATTCAGGACTTGCATGGAAAAATAGTCCTGGCTGGTCTTGGGCGGGAGGAGGGCTCCCATGATGATAGTGACGTCTTTGAGGCGAGGGCTGGCCAGGAAGCAGATCGGGGGTGTGCTGTCAATTTCGGGAGCTGACAGGTGTGGCTTGGCTACAGTTCTCTCTTCCCAGGTGTTGAAGTTATGGCTGACATTGAGCGCGGCCCGGTCCAGGCTGAGGTTGCCGGTGATGACCAAGATCGCATTGTTGGGCCTGTAAAAATTATCATAGTACGTGTGGATATCACTCAAGGAGTACGTCTGTATCATGCTGTCGTTGTAGACGATCTTTTGGTAGGCATGATCCCGGAATAAAAGCTGATAAAGCAGCTTTTGCCCAGAGAATTCCGGGTCCACACGCCGTCGGGTCAGGTCGTAAAAGGGGGTCCGCTGCAGTTCCTCGATTTCCCGCCGTATAAAACTTGGCCGTACTATCATGTCACTCAGGAGTGCCAGGGCTTGGTCCAGGTTCTCTTCCAGACAGGTAAGAGAAAACTCCGTGTAGTCTGGATTGGTCCGAGTGGTGAAGTGACCCCCGATGCTGTCGATGGTCTCTTCCACATTGGAGGCCGAGAAATTTTGGGAACCCCGGCTGACCATGTTGGCCGTGAAGGTAGCCAGGCCGGGCCTGGAATCCGGAGACGCGCCTTCGCCTGTCAAGATGGTGAGATGAAGATTGATGACTGGGAGGCCTTCCTTGCGGACCACAAAAAGCCTGAGTTTGTTCGACAGGGTGTAGTTGACGATATCTGGGAGCGAGAGGGCCGGGAGTGGATCTGGATAGGGCTGCTGGCGCCTGAATCGTTCCTGAGCCGAGGAAGGGGATGGGGGCAGCAGGAAGAGGAAACTGAGCAGGCACAGCAGTGTTTTCATCGTGTTTTGATATTGACCAGGATTCTGTCCTGCGCGAAATATTGTCCCATGGTGAACATGATCCGTGGCGCGGTCACAGACAGATACTGATCCAGTTCGGATGGGAGCTCGACCCAGGGGATCCCCGAAAGGAACGCGTTTGTGAGAAAGAGCGTTTTGTCGACTGAGGTGGCATATCGGTTGACATAATCACGCTTGAAGACATTCTTTGCCTTGAGCAGTTCTTTCTCGGAAACCAGCGAGGACTTGAGCTTGTTGATCTCTGAGAAGATCTCCTTTTGACACCGTTCTTTCTTGAGTTCATTGCTGCTGAACACGATGAAAAGGAACGCAGCTTGATCATGTCGGATATCGATCCCTCCCGACAGCTGCGAGGCCAGGCGCTCCTCTCGTTTGATCAGGCGCCGGTGCAAGCGTGAGCTGTTTCCTCTCATCAGGATGTATTCAATGAGGGTTAAGGCGTAGAAATCATCGGAACGGGCCTTTGGGATGCGGTACCCTAGGAAAAATCCCGGAGCAGAGGTAGAGAGATTTTCTACGGTCTTAGTGATGCCAGCGATCTTGATGTCCGAGTCCCGGGCTGTCGGAGCAGGCGGGATATCGGGGCCGCGTGGCAGTCCCTGGAAGTATTTCCGGACCAGCTCGCCGGTCCGATTCAGTTCTATGTCCCCGACGATACACAGTACGGCATTGTTGGGCCGATAGTATGTCTGATAAAAGTCCCGCACATCCGCCACTGTGATGGAATCGAGGTCTGCCCGCGTACCAAGTGAGGGATGGTTTATCGCGTAATCCGGATACAGCAATGCATCGAAGACACGCGAACCGTTCTGGTACGGATCCTGGCCGCTGCGCATCTTCAGCCCGCTTTTCAGGTTGCTCTTCCAGAAATCGACGTTGGCCTGATCTATGGAAAGAGACATCATCCGGTCTGATTCGAGCCAGAGTATAGAGGTGAGGTGGTGGGAGGGGACCGTCTGATAGAAGATGGTTCGGTCTCTTTCTGTGACGGCGTTCAAACGGCCTCCGATCCTCTGGATAAATCGGACATGCTGCATGCGGCTGACGTTTCGAGAGCCTTCGAACATGAGATTTTCCAGGAAGTAGGCCAGGCCCGCCTTGTCCAGGTCTTCGTGCATGGAGCCCACCTTGTAAGCCACAGCGATGGTGACCACAGGGAGAGTGCCGTCTTGAGCAAGGAGCACGGTCAATCCGTTCTTCAACTCGAAGGTTGAAAAAGGAAAAGGAGACTGCCGGTCGAGCTGTCCGCCTCGTGAAATGCCGTGGAAGAGCACGCAGACCGAGAGCACGATCCAGGGCCAAGTTCTGTATCTCATCTTTGTAGTTACCCCTTTAGAGATACACGGGGGCATTTTTGAATAATAGCAAATTTAGGGGGAAACATACAGGCTGATTACCCGATCCGTTTGATGATGACCAGGGTCATATCATCCATGGGCTCGGCCCCATCCGTAAAGGCATCGAGCTCCTCGAAGATCGTCTGCATGAGTTTTTCGGCCGGCAGCTTCTGGTGTTTTTTGAGTAATTTGCCCAGTCCTTCATCGGTTAATTCCTGATTCTCTTTGTTCCGGCTCTCGGTCAGTCCGTCGGTATAGAGGAGGGCTGTGTCACCTGGATTCAGCTTGATGACACTTGACACATAGTCTTGGGCCGGAAACATGCCCAGGCAGAGCCCACAACTTTCCAGGTGTGTGATTTTCTTCTTTTTGTCCAGGATGAGGGGCGGATTGTGTCCGGAGTTGAGGTAGCGCAAGTCTCCGGTCTTGGTGTTGAGCTCGCAGTAGAAAAAACTGATGAACAGGTTGGGCGCGGTGCTCCGGTGGATCAGGTTATTCAGGCGGGCGGCCATCTCGTCGAGGTTGTATCCGGTATGGACCTCGGTCTGCAGGGCTGCTCTGAGGGAGGCCATGAGGAGTGAGGCCCCCACTCCCTTCCCCGAGACATCCGCGATCACGATCCCCATCCGCTCCTCATCGATCTCGAGGAAGTCATAGTAATCGCCCCCGATCTGGAGGCAGGGGATGTTGATACCGACAATCTCAAATCCCTCGACCTCAGGATTTGTTTGGGGTAGGAGGCCCCTCTGGATATCTTCGGCCAGGGACAGTTCCTTTTTGGACTTCTCTTGCTCAAGGGCTTGCTGGAACAGGACGGCGTTTTCGATCTTCACAGCCGCCACATTCGACAGGAGTGTGAGCAGGCGAAGGTCGTTATTGGAAAACTGCTCCGGCGTGGCAATACGGTCGGAGTAGATGATCCCGATGATCTCCTTGTTGTTCCAGAGAGGCACACACATGGCGGACTGGATATTGAGCTTGAGGATGCTGTCCTGGGCCTTGAACCGGGTGTCAGACTGGACGTCGGAAATGAGGATCGAGGAGTGGCGATCCACGGCGGTGTTGATGATGCTCTGGCTGACCTGAATCTTCTGATTCATCAGCTGTTTGTTGTTGATCCGAACGACCTTGGGATCGAGCTGGGCCGGGGTCTCATCCCTCAGCATCAGGATGCCGCGGTCCATCGGGATGCGCTCACATATGAGGTCCATGATGTGCTCCACCAATTCGTCCAACGGCTTGTGCAGGATCAAGGCCTTGGTAACTTCGCTGATGACAGAGGCTTCCTTGTGTTCGGTCTTGATCGCCTCTATATCCAGGGACTTGGCGTCGGCGCGGATGGTCGTGCTGATATCCGGTTTGCGAAGCACGTCTTTCAGATGCATGATGGTGTTTATGTTGGCGGATGACGACGGCTCGTCCGTGACTTCTACTTTGGTGTCGATCTTCAGGTCGTATACGATCCGGGTGGACCCCAGAAGGATCTCGTCTCCTTTCTTAAGCTCCAGATCCTTCTCGATCTTCTTGCCGTTGAGAAACACGCCGTTCTTGCTGTTGTTGTCTTTAATGAAGTATCTCTCGCCCTTGGGGACGATGATGGCATGGTTGCTGGAGCAGAACGGATCCGGCAGGGGGATGTCGTTGTCGGCCGAGCGTCCCAAGCTTACCTGGGAATCTCCCAGTTTGATGTGGAAATCGTCACCTTTTTTGGGGTACACATATATTTTAGACATGGTTCTCCGTATTTGGATTATAATCTGTACATTGGACTAAATTCAAGCAAAACCACATCCTGACCCGTAACCAGGGCTGCCAGCAGGTAACCCAGGGGGAGCCCCTGGATCCCCTCGAATTTATCCAGGATCTCGGCATAACGGACAGCCTTGATGATGGTATGAGGGGCTGTGATCAGGAAGAAATACGCAAAAAGGAGGAGGGCAATGGTTTCTTCAGCCTGCCTTATGTCTACGATGCGAGACAGCAGGCGGTAGAGACGGCTACTCTCCATACATAACCCTTTTGCCCAGAAAAATGGAAATCAGGCTCAGGTGAAGCTGTCCAGGGCAGAGTTTTCGGAATCAAAGATCTCGAGTACTTTGGTGAGCATGGTGATCTGGAACACGACATAGAGCTTTTTCGAAATGTTGCTGAGCTTCAGGTGCCCGCCCAGGTTCTGGGTCGAGATATAGCTGGCCAGGATCTCGCCCACACCAAAACTGTCGATGAATTCAACGTTTTTCAGGTTCAGGAGGATGTTACGCATTCCATCATCCAGCTGGTCTTTTACTGACTGATGCAGGGTCACATCCATTACATCTGAGCGCCGGATCTCACCTGTGATATCGATGATGGTAATGTTGTTATTTTCTCTGAGGTTGATTTCCATTTCTGCTATAGCTTTTATCAAAAGCAGAATTTAAAGTCAATCAATTTTGTCGGGCATAAAACAGAAGACCATGATTATGTGTTTGAAAGACTAAGTCTTTTTTATGCTATAATATAAACGAGAGAGGCGGAATCATATGTCGTTCTGGGTACGCTTGAAAAAAACTCTGCACACCCACCCCAAAAGACTCGTCTTGATCCTTCTGTCCCTGCTGCTCGTCCTGGCACCACTCCACGCGGGAAAGATCCCCTGCAAATGGTCCGGAGTCGAGAAAATCGTAGCCGTGGCCGATATCCATGGAGATTACGACAACTTTGAGAAAATCCTGATAGGGACCGATCTGGTCGATGAAAATCTTGACTGGATCGGAGGAAAAACACATCTCGTTCAGCTGGGCGATATTCTGGACAGGGGAGACGAAGCCAAAGAGGCGTTTGATCTCCTGATGAAGCTGGAGAAGCAGGCCGAAACTGCCGGCGGTATGGTGCATGTGTTGATCGGGAACCACGAAGAGGCGAACATCACTGGCATTGTTTTTGATCAGGCGAGATATCTGACCCCTGGACAGCTGCTCTCTTTTCTTCCCCCAGCGTATATAAAAAAAAAAGAACTGGATATACGAAAAAAATATCGCTCCACAGATGGCTCTAATGGAAAACTTGAGGAAAAGCTAGAACAATTTTGGAAAAAAGAAATAGGCGGGGCACAAGGGAAACAGCCAGGCGATAATAAAACGAGAGACGAATATACCAAAAACTTCTATAGAGAATATGGCAGATGGCTCCTCACGAAAAATATGGTGATCAAGATCAATGAGAACCTGTTTGTCCATGGAGGCATGCCAGTAGAGGACTATTACCTGGAGAGAGACCTGGAAACGATCAACAACGAAGCTCGCAGGGAATTCAGGGCTGTTGCCGAGTGGGCAGCAGGAGAAAGAAAAGACCTGATGTTGTCATCATCACCTCCGTATGTCACGAATCCTCAAGCCCCACACTGGTATCGAGGCTGGGCTCGGGAACCGGAGAATGGGAATTCCGCTACATTGACCAGAGTACTCGCGACCTACAAAGCCAAACACATGATCATCGGACATACGGTCCGTGATGTCGAATATATTGAAACGCAGGAGCTTGGCCGTTTTGGGGATAGAGTCTGGGCGATAGATGTCGGAATTTCTGATTTCTACAACGATCTGCTCTTTGCATTGATCATTGAAAAAAGTGAACAGGGGAGCGTATTTATTCCCTGGTGGGGGGATGATGAAAAAAAATAGATACTGCTTGATCTTCTTATGCATCCCGGTATTTATTGGTGTTTTGTATTTCTGTCAGGCTCCTGAGGTTACGGCACAACAGGATTCTGAGCTGGCCGAGCTTGAAGCTTATCTGCGAAGTGCCGAGATTGTTCACGTTGAAGAAGGGGCGGACCTCGGGACCACGGATCCCTGGAATGTGCGGCTGGATGACGGCAAGACCAAGAAAAGGGCCATGTTCAAACATGCGCCGCGCTGCCGCCCAAATTTTATGGTGGACTGCTATAAATATGAGATCGCGGCCTACGAATTGAGCAAGCTGTTGAATATGCCGATCGTGCCTCCGACTATAGAAAGGACTGTAAAGGGAACACCGGGCGCGCTCCAGATCTTCCTGGAGGGGTGTACCCCCTTGAACCGTCTAAAAAGCGTTCCGGACACAGAGCAGTTTCACCGCAATATGCTGGATATCCTGGTTTTCGACAATCTCACATACTGGCAGACAGGGATGGATGATATCAATGAGGATATCTTCTATCACAATGATGACGGCAGAGTATGCCGGGTGGATTTTTCCAAAGCTTTCGAGGAAAGGCATGAACTCCTGGGCGAGGTGCGAGAGGTAGAGCAGTGCTCAGACATCCTCCTTCGGGCCTTAAAACAGCTTGACGAATCAGAGGTCCGTGAAAAGTTAGCGGCTTACCTGAACGAGGAAGAGATCGAGGCCTTGCTGGTGCGCAGGGACCTGCTGCTCGCCCAGCTCACGCCCTTCAAATAAATTCCCCTTCACAGGTGCCCAGATTTTGGGCAAACTCTCATAATTCCTGAAAAATCAATCCATTAAAACCGAAACCCACGGTTTTTCAACACACTTATTCACAGAATTGGTGGAAATATCGTTTGACATTCAACCGGGGATTTAAAATGATGGGATTGAGATCATGGGAGGGGAACATGACCCAAGGCACTGATACGCCCGGCATCCTTCACAGATTCCTGCGGCTCTTCACGGTGATATACCCGGGAGAGGCCACGACCGCCATCCTGCTCACGCTAAACATCTATCTGCTGCTGGCGGCGTATTACATCATCAAACCCGTACGGGAAGCCTTGATCCTGAGTGGGCAGGGCGCCGACATCAAGGCTTATCTAAATGCTGCCAGCGCATTTCTGTTGATCTTCGTTGTCAAGGCCTTCAGCGCCACAGCATCCCGGTTCCCGCGCCAAAAATTGATCACCGGGGTAACCCTGTTCTTCATATCCAACCTGGTCATCTTCTATTTCCTCTCTTTGTTGAATATTACCTCCGCCACCATGGGGGTCATATTCTTTATATGGATGGCGATCTTCAACGTGATGGTGGTGGCCCAGTTCTGGGGATTTGCCAACGACCTGTATTCGCTTGAGGCCGGAAAAAGGCTGTTTCCGCTGATCGCATTCGGGGCCACCTTCGGTGGATTCTCCGGAGCCACTATCGCGGGGTGGCTGGTCGAGCCCATCGGAGTTTATCAAATGATGCTGGTGGCCGGAGGCGTTCTCCTGCTGTGCATCGGCTTGACCTGGGTGATCCACCTCAGAGAGATCGGAAAAGTGAAAACTCCCCAGACCAGCGTGGTGGGAGCACCAGAGGAAGAACCGGAAGACAAGGAAAAACCTCTGGAAAAAGGGGGAGGCTTCCAGCTGGTTTTTAAAAAAAGGTATCTGCTGTACATCGCCATTTTTGTTCTCCTGCTCAATTTCATCAACACGAACGGAGAATTCATCCTGGGAAACTATATCGAGGAGTCCGCCCATGGGCTCATGGAAATGGGAAAACTGGACGGCCTCACTGTGGAACAATACATCGGAAAATTCACGGCCAACTGGATGAAATACTTCAATCTCCTGGCCATGATCATCCAGCTATTCCTGGTTTCACGGATCTTCCGTTGGATCGGCATTCGAGGAGCCATCTTTGTCCTGCCCTTCATCGCGCTGGGAGGATACATGGCCATTGCCATCGGGGCCTCGCTCATGATGGTGTTCTGGGTTAAGGTCATGGAAAACGGCACGGACTATTCCCTGATGAATACCACTCGACATGCACTTTTCCTGATTCTTTCGAGAGAAGAAAAATACAAGGCCAAGGCTGCAATCGACACGTTCTTTCACCGTGGGGGAGACGTGCTGTCCGCGCTGCTTGTGTTTCTCGGCCTCAATTATCTGGCGTTCAAGACCGCAGGATTTGCGGCCTTCAATGTGGTGCTCTGTGTCCTGTTTATCGGATTCGGGATCCTGATTGCCAAAGAACACAAGAGGCTTACCGCGAAAAGAGAGCCCGATTCAACAAAAAATTGAATTTTCCGGATTCAAAACATAATATATGAAACAGAAACGGTTGGGGTAATGGGACAGATACGGCGTTCAGGCTTGACCTTCATTCTCATCCCGATGATTCTAATTGCTCTGAACGATGCTGCTTTGGCTCAGTTCACGCAGGAAGAACTCGCACTCCGTCCTGAGATCGAGGAACGGCTCAAGAGCGCCGAGATAATCCGGGCGCAGGAAATAGGGGAGGGGGTGACGAAACCCTTCCGCCTCTTTCTCATGTGTGAAGAGGGAGAGCTCAGCGGCTGCTGGAAGGATCCCAAGGGCATGAGCAAGGGATACCTGGAAGGATGGCAGT
>JAUWTO010000255.1 GCA_030614685.1 Candidatus Aminicenantota bacterium | reverse complement strand
CTTCGGGGACTGCATCGCCCCCATATCCGACACCACGATCGCCAGTGCCTTGAGCCAGGACGCTGATATCGGAGGAACAGTGCGCAGCCGCCTGAAATATGTCCTACCAGCAGCTGTCCTGGCCCTTCTCGCCTATGGGATAGCCTCCTCAGTGAGTCAGGGGGAGGCACGGTCGGAAGCACTACTCGGCGAGGCCGGCGCCCAGAGCCTCCCCATGATCCTGATGCCCCTGCTTATCATTATCCTGCTCCTCAGAGGGCGGCACTTGTTGGAGGGGCTCCTGGCAGGGCTGGCTGTGGGTATTGTGCTGGGCTTGGCTCTGGGTAGGTTGGATCCAGGACGCATCCTCACGCTGGATCCCGCATCGTTTTCTGCCAGGAGTTTCATCATCGATGGGATCGAGCGAACGGTGGGCATCAGTTTTTTCACTATTCTGCTCATGGGCCTGGTCGCGACACTGCAGGCATCAGGCGTGTTACAACGGCTGGTGGATTTTGCGCACCAACG
The DNA here is from genome assembly GCA_030614685.1 of Candidatus Aminicenantota bacterium. Classification (GTDB taxonomy): domain Bacteria; phylum Acidobacteriota; class Aminicenantia; order Aminicenantales; family Aminicenantaceae; genus JAUXEH01. The sequence continues at coordinate 3,125 of JAUWTO010000255.1, read as the reverse complement.
AAGCCGGAGCGCCCGCTCGGGCGAAACATGGATCGTGGGTGCGGCCAGCGGGGCGGTGCTGCTCACCTGCCACAGCATCGTAGCCATCCTCACGGTCAGTGAATTCGCGCGACAGATCGGGGAAAAGAAAGGCATCCACCGCTACCGGAGGGCTAATCTGTTGAGCCTCACCGTCTCTACCTACCCGTTCATCCTGCCCTATTTCATCCCGGTGATCCTGATGGCCAATACGACCGCTTCGGGTATCGATCATGGGTTGCCCCGCCTCAGTCCCCTCCAGGCCGGCCTGCACAACTACTTCAGCTGGGCTGTCATGCTGATCCTCATCCTGGCCCTCTCCCTCGGCTACGGCCGCCATAAAGATGCGCTCAGACAACAAAAACATATTGATAACAAATGAATTAGCATTAACATGCCTGTTAGACACTTTTCCACAGGCATTTCAAAGCTAACTTTATTGTTTGCAGAAGATTTTATTGACGGAGCGCGAATATTAACGGCCGAAACGGGGATTAACCACGTTGCTGTAGACAGAGCCGAAGGTATAGCTGATCCCCAGAGACAGATTGTAATCGTAATCGGTGGCCAGCTCTTTTCGCCGCAGTAGGACCTCGTCTATGCTGGCATCTCCCTTGCGGAGGCCGAGCTGATCGTGGATCCTCGAGTATCCCCCACTCGCAGTCAACGAAAGCCCACGCACCAGGCGAAAGTTGACGTGACTGTTCAGCCGCACCTTGTTCTTGCTGAAGTCGTGGAAATAGTTCGATCCTTCCAGCGAAGCAGAGGCATTTCCCCATGGCTCCTTGACCTCGAAGACGACGGACAGGGTCTGGTTGAGCAGCTCCTCCTGGGTCTTGTCGTAGATGGTCTCTTCGATGTATTTGTTGTAAGTCAGGCCGATGCGGTACATGACGCGCATCTGGCGGCGCGTGGATTCATGGTACGGGAAGATGTTGTACTCGATGGCCGGCGCGAAGTAGAAGACCGAATCCTGGTTGCTGTAGGTGTTATGCGTCCAGCCGGTCCATCCTCCCACCGACCAGTGATCGCTGATGCTCTTAACCACCTGGCCAGATGCGCTCTGTCTCCTGGATTTGCTCTCGATGGTTTCTCCATCGTATTCGAAATTGCTCTCATCGAAATTTCCGTTGATCCCCAGGCGGATCTTCCACTCCGGCGTGACCCTGTTGGCGGAAAAATTGCCCCGGATGGAATTGTACTGGCGGGATTCTTCTCCGTCCAGCCGCCCGTTGGCACTCACATAAAATACCCAGAAATTCCAGGGATCGTCCACGGACGTTGGCTTGAGCCTCTGCCGGAAAGCCACAGAAAGGTACTCTGCCAGGGGGGTCTGCATCAAAAAGGGGAAGAGTCCCTTCTTCAGGTTCTCGACCATCTTCCGCCTGGCAATGTCACTCGTGTCGGTGGGCAGCGTGTTGTAGGTCACGGTGTTGCCCATACCCTCGAACTGCCTGCGGCCGATGAACTCCATGGTGTACTCACGGCCGCCTGCGCCGTTCCTCTGCTCCGTGACCAAGACATGGATGTCGGAATCCTGCCTGACACGGACATAGTTCACGAACGTGATCTCGGTCCGGATGAAATCCTTGTCACAACGCCAGCAGTCCAAGAATACAAAAGGGGCATGCTTCTTGAGATCCTCTAGATCGACCTTGAGGGCTTTTTTCCCCTCTTTCTCTTCAACCGCATGCAAAGGCCACAGGGCAAAACAAAACAGGACAGAGAGGAGTGCTATACATTTTTTCATATCTTCATCGACAGCGTAGCGACATAAAACAATAAACACGCCATCTTATAATATAGTCGGTTGAAAAGAAAGGAGTTTATGAAATATGCACTAAAACTTAATATATCAGAAGAATATCATGTTTCCCCCGCCCCCGCCTCCGAAGCGCGGATTAACCACATTGCTGAACACAGACCCGAAAGAATAGTTCAAACCCACGGAAAAGAACATGCTGTAGTCGGTCTCGAGTTCCCGCTGCCGCAGCAGAACCTCTTCGATCGAGGCATCCCCCTTACGCAGGCCCAGCTGGTCCCGGATGCGCGAATAGCTGCCGTCGATGTTCAAGCGCAGCCCCTTGACGATTCGGATGGACAGGTCCCCGCCGATCCGGAGCCGGTTCTTGCTCGTGTCGTGGAAATAATGCGAACCGAACACGTAGACCTCGGCCGTGCCCCAAGGCTCGTTGAACTCCAGGGAGGCATTCAGTGACTGGCTCCATAGGTTTTCCTGAGTCTGTTCGTAGATGGTCTCTTCCATATAGCGGACATACGAATAGTTCAATCGGTACAAGAATCGGAGCTGCCGCCGTGTGGATTCCGCGTACGGGAAGATGTTGTACTCAATCGCTGGAGACGGAGTGACCGACAGGTCAATATTGCTGTAGGTGGAGTAGTTCACATCCAGCCATCCCCCCACAGACCAGTGGTCGCTGATGCTCTTGACGTAGAGCCCGCTGAAGCCCCGGCTCCGGGATGAACTTGTGATGGAATCCTCGCCATACTCGAAACTGCTCTCCTCCCACATCGCATTGAGGGACAGGCGCAGCTTGGACTCGGGAGTCACCCGGTTGGCAGAGGTATTCCCGAACACATTGAGCATGCTGGTGTGGGACTGCCCAAAATAGAAGCCGTGAGCGCCCAGGTTGAAGACCCAGAAATTCCAGGGATCCTCCACGGCCGTCTCCCGGACCTGTTCCTTGAAATCCACATTTATCCGTTCGGCGATCGGCGTACGTGCTGCTGCGGCCACCAGGCCCATTTTGAGCACCTTGACATACCCCTGACGCACTTCATCCGGGGTGTCGGTGCTGCCGCTCACGAACCGGAGCGTGTTCTGGTAGTCCTCGTAATCTCTCTGGCCGATGAAGGCCATGGTGTACTCCGTGCCTCCGCTCCCTGTGCTCTGGGTCGTGATCAGCACATGGATGTCTGCCTCACGCCTGTCCCAGACATAGTTCACGAAGGTGATCTCAGTCCGGATGTAGTCGATGTCGCAGCGCCGGCAGTCGATAAACACCCTGGGGGCTTGCTTCTTGAGTTCATCGATGTCGGACTGAGCTTCCTGGGAAAAAACCACACTGCAAAATATAAGGATCATG